>CAZLUK010000031.1:0-7283 GCA_964562735.1 uncultured Candidatus Peribacteria bacterium | reverse complement strand
ATGATTCTTATGTTGGTAGACTCTTTGACCCATCCGAAAATTCAGACTACTGATTATCTTGAGTTGGAAAGGCTGGTTTCTTCACTGAGTAAGCATGTAAGTGGTCACTGACCCTGCGGGAGAGGCAGTAGCACGGCCATCGTGGCCGTGTTAAATGCACACGGGCTGGAAGCCCCTCGTGCTACGTAACGAAAATGAGACAAGAGCATTAGTGCGGGATAAAATGAAGACCGTTTTTTTCCCGCAGACGGGACGCCGCGTCCCGAGGGATAGGCATAAGTTTCCTCGTTCTAAAATTCATCACTAAAAACATGGCACTTTCTCCGTAATTCGATCTGTGTGATATTTTATGTTGAGATATCGGTTACTTTTGCGGGACGCGGCGTCCCGTCTGCGGGAATTATTGAAATTGTGTCTCTCTCGCAGTTTTGCTGTGTTCCACGAAAATCAAACATTCCTACAGACTCAGTGCCCATTTACAAATTTTTTCCTTCAACCATCGTCATTTTTCTGCTATAATAAACAGATTATGGGCATTTCTACCTCACACAAACATCTGCTACTCGTGCTCAAGTGGTACGCGCTCATAGAGCCACGTGCCATCGTGCAGAGCTACTTGCGCTATGCACGGGCACTGCAAGAGATCATTCCATTTGTGTTCCTGCTCCTGACCATGTTCTCACCATGGAAGAATATTTGCGAGAATAAAAAAGGCCACGGATTCAACCTAAACGAGTTCCTAGAACGGCTCACGCTTAACGTGTTTTCCAGGATAGTAGGAGCAGTTGTGAGGAGCTTCACTATTATTTTCGGCTTGATCGCTCAAATCGCGCTGCTGGCGTTCTTCCTCACGTATTTCGTCTGCTGGATCACCTACCCGTTTGCGGCTCTCGCCGGCATCAGTTACGCCCTTACTTCACTCTGATGGAATTCACCGCCTTTACCATCGGCTCTACCAAAGCCTATCTCGCAGTCAGGCTGAGACGCATGTTCTTTAGTCCCGTCTCGGCCATTATCATCATTGTCATCATCGCGCCGTTTCTAACCGAACTGATCCTGCGACAAACGCCACCGACACCGATTCTCGTCGTCATCGCGATCATTACCGGATTTCTGTGGATCGTCCAGAGGCTCCGGAGACAGCTGGCAAACAACGATGCTCCAATCGAGGCGAGCGCCAACTTCGCCGATTCACTGTCGTATCACTTGATAGAGCACCTAAGCACCAAAAACAGCGTGACGCCATATACACTGCTGGAAGCAGCCACCGAAAGCTCGCGCGGAGTCTTCGTCCTGCACCAGATCGGCATCGAACGCGCGGACATACTGAAGGCGTGGAACGAGCACGCTTTGCATGTGAATCTGGAAACGTGCCTGCTTTGGGGAATGGATGCGAGGAGCGAATTAAATATGCCGAGACTGGATTCAACGGCGACAATCTATGCTTACTTCAAGAATATTCCCTGCCTACAGACTCTGCTGAACACCGCAGACATCTCGATGGATGACCTCAAGGCGATTCTGAAAGCTGAAGCGTTCCACTGCTACCTCACCGAATGTCATCGCAACACACTCAGTCCAGACGCAATCGTACGCATCCTCGGCGCTATCGGAAAATCGTGGGTAGTCGGATATAACACCGAGCTTGAGCGCCTTACGACGAGTATCTCGCGCACAGCACTCAGCCAGGCCTCGGACACCGTGATTCACGAGAAAATCGTTCACGACATCCTGCAATCTCTGATCGGCGGCAGCCGCAAAAATATACTCCTCATCGGCAAACCGGGAAGCGGACGAAGGACTTTGGCCCGTAACGTAGCCGCGGATCTGCGAAAGCACGAACTGGAACGCGGACTGAGATTCACGGAAGTACTGCAACTCAAGACAACCGAAGTCCTTTCGGGTGCCGCGAGAGGCGATACCGAAATGTTGAACGCGCTCAAGAAAGCAGTGGAAAGTGGCTCATTCGTTATCGTAATCGATGATCTGCCGCTGCTCCTAGAGGGCTCCGATGCGCGCCTCAAGAACGTACTTCGGATGCTTCTGGAAGCCAAGAACCTGCGCACAATCGGTATCATGGAAACCGCCGATTATCATGCCCGCATGAAGATCGATCCGGGGCTGGACGTTCTGTTTCAGAAGATCGCAGTGCCCGATGCCACGGACGAGGAAACGATGCATGTGATGCTGGAGGAATACTTCCGCATGGAAAAGAAACGCACGGTGCGAGTCACGTACAAGGCACTCAAGTCGATTCTGGATCTCTCGAAAAGGTTCCTGGGCCGCGAGGCACTACCGGGCAAAGCCGTGGACATCCTGCGTGAGGCCGTTGCTCGTTCTCGCGCCGCCGGAGAGACGACCGTGACGGAGGCTGACATCCGTGCGGTAGTCTCGGTGCAGGCGAGGGTGGACGTGCAGCAACTCTCCGAAAACGAGAAGGTGAAACTCCTCACACTCGAGTCTCGGCTGAGGACCCACATCATCGGACAAAGCCACGCTCTCGCCAGCATCACCGCCGCCCTCAAGCGCGCGAGACTGGACCTCGGGACGCGACAGCGACCGATGGGAACTTTCCTGTTTCTGGGCACCACTGGTGTCGGTAAAACCGAAACTGCCAAGGCGCTGGCAAAAGAATATTTCGGCTCCGCAGAGAGCTTTATCCGCGTCGATATGAACGAGTACAGCGATGAAGCCTCGATCCCGGAACTGATCGGCGGACGAACAAGCTCAGGCTACCTCGAAGGCTTCCTCACAAAGAAAATTCAGGATCGGCCGTTCGGGGTCTTGCTACTGGATGAAGTGGAGAAAGCCCACACAAAAGTACTGCATCTGTTTCTTCAGATTCTGGACGAAGGCACACTACAAGACGGCAACGGTCTCCAGACCGACTTCCGCAACACCATCATTATCGCGACTAGCAACGCCGGCGGACGGTACTTTGCCAAGCACCCGGCCCCGCCGGAGGAAAGCCAGAAACTCCGCTACAAATCCGATGCCATGGAATTCATCATCCAGGAAAAAACGTTCTCGCCGGAATTCATCAACCGGTTCGACGAAGTGATCGTCTTCGAGCCGCCGTCCACGCAGGACATCGAACGGATTGCGATCCTGATGCTGGATGGTTTGATCCGCGATATCGCCGAAAAGCGCGGCATCGGCATCATCGTGGAATCCGGCGTCATAACGCTGCTGGCCCAGCGCGGCTACAACCCGGAATTCGGATCACGTGAACTCCGGCGGGTCATCATGCAAAACATCGAAACATATTTGGCCGATTATCTGCTCAGTCACGAAGTAAAACGCGGGGAGGAGATCGTGATCCGGGCGGAGGATATCCGGTGAACCTACTCGAGACCAAGCATGGCATGAGTGCCAGTGCGCAATAGTGTTATCGTCGTGCCTTCCCTCTTGAGAAACACAATCCAGTTCTGTCTAAGATGAATATCCCACATACCAGCACGATCACCTCGAAGTACGTGTGCCTCATACTTGGGGGGAAGTGGCCACTGTACTTCGAGAATATCGAGAAATGCTTCGAAAGGCATCATATCCCACCCTGACCTTCTGAGACTGAGAAGATCCTTACGAAACTGTCGGTGGTACCGAATCTTCATCATAGAGGGATTGTAACAGCTTCTTTTGTGAACTGAACGGACCAACGATATTTTCCGTATCGTCAGCAAGTCTTCCAAGTTTTTCCTCAAACTCCGGCGTGTAGCCGTTGATCGTGAGCCAGTGCATGGGTACCGTCCCCCGACGCACCATCTGAGTGAAAAACATACGAACGATAGTCGCAAGATCGGCGCCATTGATCTCGGCTATCTTCTGCGCCTTTTTCTTTAATTCTGCAGGCAAACGGACATGAAAGGTGGTAGTCATGTCACAATTGTAGCAATTTGTATTACAATTTACAAGATAAAAGGCAATATGAAAAATCCGATCCTCACTCCGCAATCCACAAGTTATTCAGGGACAAGAGCATTAGTGCGAGATAAAATGAAGACCGTTTTTTCCCCGCAGACGGGACGCCGCGTCACGGGGGATAGGCATAAGTTTCCTAGTTCTCAGATTCATCACTAAAAACATGGTACTTTCTCTGTAATTCAATCAGTGTGATATTTTGTGTAGGGATATCGGTTACTTTTGCGGGACGCGGCGTCCCGTCTGCGAGAATTATTGAAATTGTGTCTATCCCGCAGTTTGCTGTTGATTCGTTATTCAGTCATATATTTCTTGTTGACGGTAATCGAGGCATATCCAAGCCCGATAAATATAAACCCAAGGATAACCAACGAGATCGGCCAACCAACTGAATTAGCAAAATACTCACCTGTAATAAACGAAACATGCCCGAGCAGAAAAAGGGTGCTCACGACCAAAATACTGCGGCTTTTCATAAAGACTGCCAAAGAAAGACCTCCAATCACCAGCAGGAAGTAAACCATTTGCCATAGGACTGAATCAATCACCTGCGAAAACGCAGCGCCAAGCAAGCCGGTAATGCCGAAGAAATAAAGAACCCCAATAAGTTTCTTATTCCAACCTTCGCGAAAGGAATGTGCCAGCAGCAGATAACTCGCGCCTATCACTATTGTGAGATACGCGTGCCAGTCCCAATGATCATAGAATGAACCGTCAACAATCGCTTCAAAGATCAGATAAATGAAAGCCGTACCATTCGCAATCGCAAAAAGAGTAAGAATTGCATTTTTATGGACAAAGTTTAGTAATATATAAAATGCAAAAATGACACCGAATGTCATAGTAACCGGCCACAAAGAGATCGGGTCTACATTCATTTCAGAAAGAGCCACCATTGCTCCCCCCGGAATCAGCAGTCCTCCGATACAATGAAAAACCGACCCAATGCTGTCCTCAGATTTATTTTTAAGCAACACTGACCCGATAGCCGCAAACAGAAGACCGAGCCCCAGCGTTACTGATATGCGTCCAAAAGCCCCGATATCATCCCAAACCTGAGCAACAAAAAGAATAATGCCGATAACCACAATGGCCGCGCCTAAAACATACAACATCTTTGTCACATCAAAATGTTTGGAATTTTTCGACACTGATACTTCTGTATTCATAAAATGAATGAGGAAAGGAGATTAATTGCTGCCAGGTAATACCCACCCGATAAATTGAAAATTATTTTGATAATAATACTGATCACTGCTGTTAATTAGATTTATTTTGCTCCTGCTCTTTCCTTTTGTAAGGTAATAACCATAGGAGGAAGAGCCTCCATCAAAAATGAAGGGGAATCCACTCCCTCCCCTGTCGTTGTGACTTGAAACTGTAACACCATCAGGTGATGTTAAAAGATTATTGAGCGTCAAAGTTTGTGCCTCCTCAATAGTTATCTCTCTACTCTCATTCTTTTTTGTGTCATGTAAAAAGATACGATCAGTATATTTTTCACTAAAATCCGGAACACCGTTCTTGTCATAATCCTGAGTCATGTCGACAGAGTTTACAAGCAATTTATTATCCACAACCAAATAGCGTTTTTGGAGATAGTTGTCACAAGGATATTGATGATAATTCTTACTATCAGTACACGATGAATAGACAAAATTGTAATCAGTGGAAAGGAAAAGCGATGGAAGATACATACTCAAAGCTACAATAAGTATGAGTGCAATCGGTAATATAAAAGCGAGCAGCAAAGCAAAGTTTTTCTTGAGAAATTCATTCATGGATTTATGATAGTTTTAATGATTATAGTAGTCAATTGGTTGTATTGTAACCGCTCACTACTGCCAACAGGCCCATCCCCCGGCCACTTCTCCCGCCGACCCGCCTTCGCCAAGGCTACGGTGGGCACGTGGGGCAGGAGAAGGGGAGCACTTCTGTTTCAGTGCAAGCTCTGTTTCACTGAAAACATAGGCCCCCTTCTATGATCGTGGCTTCAGGAAAGGGATAAAAGCTATTGACGGGGATTCGTGATGAGAAATTGAAGCAGAATGTTGACGGTGGAACATAGATGACGGTTGTCGCCTTTTCAGAGTTTTCCCTGTCGGAATGTTTCTGAGGTGTGGCAACAGCGATGATATTGATGATTTCCTTTGATACGCTTCTATTCGTTCTCTCCGACAGAAGTCGGGGAACATGTGTCTGATCCATCAAAGGGCGGCTGCCTCACACTCCTCTGAAGTCCTTAACGGACAAGGGGGCAAACGAGGTCAGCCGCCGGGATGGAATGACACACTGATGACGAGGGAATAGTAGCACTGACAGTCTGCGCCGTCAGCAACAATTTTCGTTCCCGGTATTTCGCAACATCGAATGGGGCTCCATTCTTCCAGACGGCGTAGACAAAGGTGATGTTCTTCCTCGCAAGAGCTACAACGACTTTGTTGGAGTGTTTTCGATTCTTCATCAGCTCCGCATTGCCGAACGTGGGAAAGTAGAGAGAAACAAGATCGGGACGACGGAAGCGAATGACTTGAGCCCCTTGTATGAGCAATTTCCGCAGAAGAGGGTCACCTGTCTTGGCAATCTTGCCCTTCACCATGGTGTCTCCGCTCTGCCGTTCTCGAACACCGAAACCGAGGTAGGAACCCAGATGGGATGAATCTTTGAATCGATCGATGGTATCGATTTTATACCGAAGTGCGAATGCGGTAATCGGGCCGATGCCTGGAATGGTTTGCAGGAGTGCGATGATCGGATCGTTCTTGCTCATTGCTTGCATGAGTTTCTCAACGCGTCCGCTCCGCTCATTACTTTCACGGAGCGCTTGCTGGAGATCTAAGTCGATGAACGAGACGAGTACGGACTTCTCCGGAATTTCTCCGGTGAAAGGATTGGTGCCGTAATCCCGCTCAAAACATTTCATCCGATGCTTGATGGTACTTCGCTGACGCACAAGATGCTCACGATATCGGGACAACTTTATCCCTTCACGAGACTCAATGTTTTGGGTGTACACAGCCAATGAACGAATTCCTCCATGCAGGCAAACGTGGCAGAGAACCTGCGCATCGATGGCATCGTTCTTGATGCCGGAACTCTTGATCCACGCAGAAGTCTTCCGGGCGTCGAGCGGAATGAACGTGACATCGGACAAGCTGACCAAAGCGTCTTGCAGAACATGCCACCCAAAGGCAGCTTCGCAGGCAATGACCTTTTTGCCTGTGAAGCGGTCGAGAACCATGAGCAGCTCTTTGTTGAGCAGACGTTTGCGCTGAAAAACGGGCTTCTCGGGTTTACGAGGATCGACAACGCAGATTGCCGTCGTCTTGGCATGGAGATCGAGGCCGATGATGTAGGCGGCA
>CAZLUK010000030.1:0-9424 GCA_964562735.1 uncultured Candidatus Peribacteria bacterium | reverse complement strand
CCATCTGCGCTCCAAGTGTTAGGCTCACCAAGATGGTGTGAATCCATATCAATGTTCATGTCTCTCGCATGATCTGTCATCGAAGTCCAGACCGCTTTACCGATTTTTGTCGTTAGCGGCAATTGCTCACTTGATGCGTTGGAGCGTGTTCTCATAGAAAATAGGAAGGAATGACCACTACCCTAATACTGACAAGATTGTTTGTCAAAAAGAAGGCGACTGCCGCCCTCTTTTAGCCCTAACTGAGGCCGTTATCTCATCATCGGCACCGGATATGGATAGCCCGTCTGGGGGTTTGGTAGCGCAAGATCGACTGCGCCCTGTTCACTCAGGCTTGTAAGTTCGCTCGACTTCAACTGTGATTCGGAAACGGTGAAGAGATCACTGTTGATCCGGACGATGCGGTCAATATCCAAACCTGACGAGTCGTACCAATAGTCCCCCGCTTTCATAAAGTCATCCGGCTGGTGATGCGTGATCTTGCCCTTGAGCGCAAAGCCCGATTTCACATCGAAGGAGTACACGTACGCTCCCTGGAACACCGGCGTCGGGTCCGCATCCCACTCACGTTGCTTGGGGGTCGTGCGCTTTTCGTAGACGGTCACCGGAAATGCCAGCAGTCCGCGTTCTTTATCAAAGAGCAACGCTTTGTGATCAGTGAGTAGCGGACTGTCGGTGCCACGGACGCCGATGACTTCTTTGTGAATTTCTTTGGGATTGCTAACGTCCGTAACATCGAACAACGCGAGCTTCATCCCCAGAATCGCGGTGTAGTACACAGCGTCATCGCCATGCACTTTGTCTTTGTCGATGGATTCATCCACTTCTTTACCGAAACCAAGAATGTGGTTCTGGTCGACCGGATGCAGATAGTTGCTGTAGCCCGGAATTTTCAGACGGCCGAGAATCTTTGGGCTTCTGGCATCCGAGAGATCGATCACGAACAGTGGATCGACCTGCTTGAACGTAACCATGTAAGCGCGGTCACCCATAAAACGCACGGAGTAAATACTTTCTCCCGGTGCGATAGCGGTGACAGAACCCACTGTATCCAGTTCCGCATTCAGCACAAAGAGATTACTGGTCGATTTTGTGGACGTCTCGCCACCGCCGGTCCAACTGGGGCTTACCGTAGTGGCGATGCGGAACATCTCGCCATTTTCGTCCATGTTGAACTGACTCAGAATGTGGCCGGGAACTGATCCTTGCGCCTTAAATTCGGTGCCGCCGGATCCAATGGAGAAACGATATACATTGGTTTTCTCTTGGCTTGATCCGGTGGACAAATCCCAGTGATAGACGAAATCCGGGGATGCGACGTACAGGTTCTTGAGGCTCGCATAGACGTTCTGGCCGTTACCGAGAATCACCGTGCGACCGATATCAGCAGTAGCCGAAAGCGGAATAGTGGCGATAACCAGGTACTGCGGACGCGGAACTCGCGGAAGAATGGTGACGCTGGTACAGCCGACGACCGGAGAGTCTTTCACGTTCTTAGAGGAGTCATCGTAAAGCGGCACCAGGCCCTTGGCATTTGCTTCTTTGGTCTGCTGGTACGGCCCGTACCAGCGCGGTGTGGAATTCAAAACGAGCAGCAGCTGATTATCGACTAAGCGCGTAGAAATCGTATTGCCCTCAAAGGCAACCGTACGGATTTCTCGGGGAGAAGCTTTCGCTCTGATGTCGTAAATCTTCACAGCCGATTTCTGCACCCCCCACATCGGCGGATAGATCATCATCTTGGTCGATGTGCTGTCCTGCATCGGCATCGGCGAACTCAGCGAGACCTGTCCGGTGATAGCGAGCTTGGTGCCATCAATGTAGAGATCGTCCGGAATGAAGTTTTCGAACCTGAGGATAGAGACAACTTGCATTTTTTTAGCGTCGCGGACATCCACGATGCGGACTTGGTGGTCACGGCGGCTGACGATATACAAAAAGCTACCGTCGGTCTTGACGCGGTCACCCTCATCCACACCCTCGACCTGAATGTTGGTCTTTGAGTAAGTGTCCGAGCTCTGTAGCGACTTTTCGGCTGCCATGCCCGTCGGAGCGGTAACTTCACGGTCGCGAAGCATGTCTCTCGAATCGTACATGATTCCACCGCCTCCGCCGTATCCGGCCTGTGCGTTCTCGGTAAAGGCCTTAAGGTCGCCGCACGACTGTGCAAGCTGCGGCTTATCCGAGGACAAGTTGATCTTCAGCTCCGGAAATTTAACGTTAAGATAACCTTTGGTCGGCTGGTCGGTCTTGCCTTCTGACAAACGCCACATCATCTCGGCCATCTCACCGCGTTTCAGGGGAGCATCGAGCGTCGCGACGGTGGGGGGAATGGCTTTGGAACTCTCGAGAGCAAGTGCGTACGGCTCATACCACTGGGATGAATTTTGCGAAATCTGCTGTTTGTACGCCAGCGATAGCATCTTAGTCGCTTCGACAAAGTTAATCGCTTGGCCCGGCCGGAACGTGCCATCCGGATATCCGGCGACGATCCCCTCTTCCTTGGCGGCGCAGACATATTTGGCAAACCATTGATCCGTAACGTCCGGAAAACAATTCTTCCCATTGGAGACGACAACTCCCCGGCTCTCCAGCAGAATCTTCAGGAACTCGGCGCGATTGATCCCGCTTTTGGGCTTAAAACTACCATCCGCGTACCCCTCGATGACACCTTTGGCCTGTAGATCCTTGATCGCAGCCTGATACTGGGTGTTTCCGGAAATGTCGGAGAACGCGGCAAATCCGGAGGGAATGAGCGCGAGCATGATGGCAGCCGCTGCCAGCCCGGCAATCATATTTTTGGGTGAGGGAAGATCAGCGGACATAAGAAGAAAGAGGGAAATGACACCATAAGTATACGGGTAATAGTAAGAGTAGCACGAGGCTTCCAGCCCGTGTGCATTTAACACGGCCACGATGGCCGTGCTACTGCCTCTCACAGACTCTACGAAAAATTGCTTCAGTATTCGCACAGTCGGTTTCGTATTTTTTACCGTCAGAAGCCTGTAATTTCAGTAATCGACAGATTGTCGATAGTTCAAAACCATCCTCACTCTGCACACGAAGTTTCATCTTATACCAATAATCATTGGCATCTTGTCATTTGTCACGCCGACGTACCAGTGCCGTGAATTCTGAATAGATTCAAGAATGTACACGTAATGCATAGCAAAAGAATATCACCATTTCGTCGTAGCGGTATCGCCATCTCAGACACAATGCTTTCTTCCCAAACATGTGGTGCACATCCACCGCAGAGACGAATGGGGCGATCGACGGGACTCGAACCCGCGACCCTCTGGACCACAACCAGATGCTCTAACCAAGCTGAGCTACGATCGCCATACTAAATAAAGATCAAATGCTGCAGAATTCTAGCGGAAAATGTTGCTTTGTGAACCGCTGGTTCACCTGTACACATCGTGATCGCCGACCTCGAGGAAAGCGATCTCATCCGATTTGTCATAACAGAAAACAATTCTGTACCGATAATTCACCGAGTAACTGAAATGACCGTGTAGTTTTCCTTTCAACTTGTGAGTTCGAAGAGAAGGACAAAGAATATTCTTTTGGAACATTTTGATCTTCTCACGAACTTCCTGCTGCAAAGAATCCTCCAGACCATCAAACTGTCGAACAAACGATGGTGCAAAATAGAATGTCACGGTTATCGTAATTGAGCAGCTAATTCGTCAAGATCGCCCTCAAGTCTCGGTTCCTTTTCGGCTCTGAGGACACGCTCGACGGCCTGATCCTCCGAAAACTTCTTCAGAGCCTTTCGCATGGCATCCGCTTTGCTCACAGCAACACCCTCGAACACGAGCTGATCGAGAATTTTAAGCAAATGAGCAGAGAGCGGGACTGAGATAGTCGTCATAGCAGATATGATAAAAGAATATGATATTATCATACATTGCCTTAAAAATTGATGCAAGCAGAGACTGGGATTGGTTTTTTTGATCCACATGGGTACACTGCCTCCCATGGCCGAACTCAAATACTGTTCACCGAAGGGTGTGCACGATGTACTCCCGGTTGATCATCAGTACATGACGTACATCAAGAAAGCCGTGCGTCACCGCGCCCGCCAAGCGGGCTACAAGCGCATCGATCCGCCAATCTTCGAAGAACGGGCACTGTTTGAACGCGGTATCGGATCACACACCGACATCGTTGAAAAAGAGCTTTTTCAAGTCGGCCGCAAGGCCGATTTACAGAACACCGAGAAACTGGACAAGGAATACGCGCTCCGGCCGGAAATCACCGCCGGCATTTGCCGCAGCTTCATCGAGCAGGGCATGCAGGAGCTGCCGCAACCGGTCGAGCTCTACGCCATCGGTCCGTGTTTTCGCTACGACCGACCTCAGAAGGGCCGTTACCGGCAGTTCCACCAGTTCGACTTCGAGATCATCGGCCTCTCCGACCCTTCAATCGATGCCCAACTTATTCATGTTGTTGTGAAGATCTTCAGTGACCTCAAGATCCTCAGTCGCCTCACGATGCAGATAAATAACATCGGCGCGCCTGATGATCGCAAGAAATACGTGGATGCGCTGAAAGACTATTTCACCGGGAAGGAGCGCAATCTTCCCGACCAGGATCGCGAGCGGCTGAAACACAATCCACTTAGACTGCTTGATTCCAAAGAAGAGGATACGCAGATCCTCATCAAGCTGGCCCCGAAGATGGATCAGTTCATCAACGACGAGAGTAGAAAATATCATGCCACACTGCTCGAATACTTAGACGAACTCGGCATCCAGTACACGGAAAACTCAGGGCTCGTCCGCGGACTGGATTACTATAACCAAACCGTCTTCGAGTTCTGGGACAGCTCGACTGGCGCGCAGAATGCAGTGGGTGGCGGTGGCAGATATGATCATCTCATCGAGCAACTCGGCGGCAAGCCAACGCCAGGGGTTGGCTTCGCAGGCGGCATGGAACGCATCATGTGGCACATGCAGGAGGCCGGCGTCACCGCCCCGAACAAAGATCATGTGGACGTCTTCGTCGCCCAGCTCGGACCGGAAGCCAAGAAGAAATGTCTGCAACTAGTGAGTAAACTCCGGGACCTCGGCGTGCATACCGTGGGTGCGCTCGGCGAGGCAAGCCTCAAGAGCCAAATGCGTCTGGCAGACCGTTTTAAGGCCAAATTCTGCCTTCTGCTTGGCCAAATGGAAGTAAAGGAGAATACGATTATTCTCAAAGACATGACCGCCGGAAAACAGAAGCAGATTCCCTTCGACCGGGCAATTCCGGAAGTCCTGAAGGCTCTCGGAAAGCAGAACCTGGACACGTATTCGATCACGGATCGCTTGGGAGAATACGCAGATCCTGGGGAGGGGTAAATCTTCTCTTTGATTCTCTTGTCACAACATCCAGCCAAATCATCAGTTCCTTGAGCTGTTCTTTTCGCTCATCGAATTCACCTTTATCATGAAAGAATTTTTCAAACGTAAAATCTTTATTCTGTGCGGCTTTGCGCAATTCCTTGTATAGCTCCAACGAAAATTTTTGATTTCCGAATTTAGTAACCGCTCACTACTGCCAACAGGCCCTCATCCCCCGGCCCCTTCTCCTGCCGACCCGCCTTCGCCAAGGCTACGGTGGGCACGTGGGGCAGGCGAAGAGGACGGGCCTGCCCACCGAAGCCCGCAGGCGTAGGCGGGAGGTGAGGGCATGATGCGATCATTACTGCCTTCTCATTGAGAGTAGTGAGCGGTTACTCAGAACAGGAAGAAAAGAGACAGAATCCACCACTCAATCGCCGTCAAACATACGCACCACGCGAAAAACCAAATCCATTTATCAAGGTGCTTCTTCTCTTTGAACGCCCGCACATATTTCCACGTACAAATGCCGATGAGAATAGGCCAGAGGATCGCGATTGTCACGGCCAGGAGCGGGCTGATATCTGCCATCAGATATCAAGATTTTTGACGCCCTTCGCATGCGTCTGAATAAACTTTTTTCTAGGCGCAACGTCCGCTCCCATGAGTGTGGTAAAGATCGCATCGGCGGCCTCAGCGTCTTCCAGTGTCACCCGCAGCATAACGCGCTTGGTTGGATCCATCGTGGTGTCCCACAGCTGATCGGGGTTCATTTCACCCAGGCCCTTGTAGCGCTGAATACTGACTTTTTTCGGCTTCTTCACCTCGGGAGCTTGTTTGGCAGTTCCTTTGGCTCCTGGCTTCACCTTCGGCTCCTCGGCGGTTTCCTCCGGTTCTTCCGTGCCATCGGGAATATCTTCTTCAGACGCCTCAAGCTGCTTGGCTTCGATACCCCAGTCCTTCAAAATGACGTCACGTTCTTTGTCTGAAAAGGCATAACGGGAATCTTTGCCCATCGTGATCTTGTAGAGCGGAGACTGCGCGATGTAGAGATGCCCGGTCTCGATAAGTTCACGGAAATAACGATAGTAAAGAGTCAGAATGAGGGTGCGGATGTGTGCGCCGTCGACGTCGGCATCGGTCATGATGACGATGCGATCGTAGCGAAGTTTACTCATGTCCTTCACCTCACCGATGCCGATACCCATGGCGATGATGAGCGATTTCACCTCATTGTTTGCGAGCATTTTATCGAGACGCGCCTGCTCGACGTTTAGGATTTTACCTTTGATCGGAAGAATGGCTTGAAACTCACGATTGCGGCCTTGTTTTGCAGAACCTCCAGCGGAATCACCCTCAACGATGAAGAGCTCGCACTCGCTGGGATCTTTCGAACTGCAATCTGCGAGCTTCCCAGGAAGCGTCATGCCCTCCAGTGCGCCCTTGCGAATGACAGCGTCACGTGCAGCGCGGGCGGCCATGCGGGCGCGGGCGGCGAGGAGACACTTGCTAACCACTTCACGAGCATCCCCGGGATGCTCTTCCATATATTCGGCCAGTTTCTCATTCACCACCGTTTCAACGACTGTCTTCATCTCAGCGTTGCCGAGCTTGCTCTTCGTCTGACCTTCGAACTGCGGATCCTTGAGCCGAACCGAAATAACGGCGGCTAGGCCTTCACGGACGTCGTCGGCAGTCAGGTTCTCATCTTTTTCTTTCAGAATACTTTCTTTCCGAGCATATGCATTGATCGTGCGCGTGAGTGCGGCCTTGAAACCCGTGAGATGCGTACCGCCTTCCGTCGTATGAATGTTATTGGCGAACGTGATGGTCTGGTCCTGAAAGGTCTGGCTATATTGCATCGCGACTTCCACGAAGCCATCAGCTTCCTCTTTCTCGAACCAAATGATATCGCCAATCCCCTGTTTGTCTTGGTTCAAATGGCGGACATATGCAGAGACACCGCCTTCAAAGTGAAAACGATAAAGACGCGGCAAATTGATGTCTTCCTCCGGGCGTTTATCGCGCTCATCCATGACCGAAATCGTGATACCGCGCGTGAGGTAGGCCTGCTGACGGAAATGCGCCAAGAGTGTGCTGAGGCTCAGCGTGAGCGTATCGAAGATCTGTTTGTCGGGGAGAAACTTGATTAACGTGCCGTTTTTCTCGGTCTTGCCGATCGGCTTCACGTCGGTCTTCGGCTTGCCGCGTTCGTATTCCTGCATGTAAATTTTGCCGTCACGGAAAACCTCGGCACGCATGTAACTGGAAAGCGCGTTCACGACCGACGAACCCACACCGTGCAACCCGCCAGAGACTTTGTACCCCGAGTCATCACCGCCAAATTTTCCTCCGGCATGCAGAACTGTGAGAACCGTCTCAAGCGCAGACTTCTTGGTCTTGGGGTGGATATCCACCGGAATGCCGCGGCCGTTGTCCTCCACGCTCACCGCTCCGTCGTCGTGAAGCATGACGATGATATGATCAGAGTGGCCGGCCATCCCCTCGTCGATGGAATTGTCGACGATCTCATACACACAGTGATGCAGGCCGCGCTGATCGGTGGAACCGATGTACATGCCCGGGCGCCGGCGCACCGGTTCAAGGCCTTCTAAAACCTGGATCTTCGCGGCATCGTACGTTGATGTTTTTTCAGGGGGCATAAGTCTCGGGCAGTGTAGAGAGGTTCGACTTGTTACACCAGTCCCCTTCCCCTACAATCCATGAGCTGTGACAACTTCCCAGACCCAGACCGGCGGAACATTCACGGATAGTGAGGAAGTACTGATAACGAAAGAAGGCCTCAAGAAACTGAAGGACGAACTTGATCTCCTGAAAACCACGAAGCGCGGAGAGATCGCCACCCGCTTGAAGGAAGCCATCTCCTATGGAGACCTTTCCGAGAACGCCGAGTACGAAGAGGCCAAGAACGAACAAGCGTTCGTCGAAGGGCGCATTCTTGAGCTCGAGAAGCAGGTCAAGAATGCACGCATCATCGTAGAGCACACTCCGTCAACCAAGGCCGCCAAGGGCAATGCCATCGACATCGGCTCCATAGTGACGGTCAAAAATAAGACCGACGACGATGAGCCGGAGACGTACACGATCGTAGGATCCATGGAAGCCGACCCGATCGAATACAAGATCAGCAACGAGTCGCCCATCGGCCGCGCGCTGCTGGGTCGCGAGAAAGGCGACATCGTCGATGTGACTGCTCCGGCGGGGAAGTTTAAATATGAGGTGATGAAGGTCGCATAGAAGCGGAGAGCGTGTAGCGGTAAGCGGGTAGTTTTCTGCTACACTGCTACAAGTATCCCGTTGCATTTACTATCCGCTACCTAGCTAACCGCAATCCGCTCGTATGTCCGATCAATCGCAACTACAAACATCTGGCCTCGTCATCCCTGCCGAGGTGCAAGCAAAATTCGGCCCGATCCTAACGCTGATCCAGAGTTCGGAGAGCATGAACAACGAGGAACGCCAGTACTGGATCAACATCCTGCCGATCATGACCCCCGAGCAGCTGAGGAACCTCGAGGACATCCTTTCGAGTGAAAAGCAGCAGTTGGCGGCCATCGATGCCAAGTACTCCAAGGAAATGACGCAGGTCTCAGGTAACGCCACGGTAGCGTCTATGGAACAGAAAATCAGGGGTCAGAAAGAGAAGCGCCGTCAATCAGAAGCGGAAGACCTCCAAAAAGAACAGTCCCAAGAAGCCGAGATTTTATTGCAAATACAGGCGTTTTAGTCACAAGTCACAAATCAAAAACATTTATGAAAACTCGGAAATACCCCTCACATTCCGCAGCAGCGGTTCGGATCACCTGATTCTTTGGTACAGAAACTGAAGACCCCTTTTCCCCCGCAGACGGGACGCCGCGTCCCGCTTCACCAGAGCTCGAGTGGATCCAACACCGATGGGAAGTGTAACGATGTCCATGGAAGTCCATAATCTCTCCCACCAATCCGTTGTCCTCGTTGTGACGCGAAACATCCCGATTGCTGATAATGAATCTGCGGGACGCGGCGTCCCGTCTGCGGGGAATATTGATGCTCTCTTTTCTTGAGCCAAGTAATGATGTGATCCGCGCAGG
>CAZLUK010000029.1:0-8363 GCA_964562735.1 uncultured Candidatus Peribacteria bacterium | reverse complement strand
CTCGGACGCCGATATCACGCTGGTCTTTGACCGCCCCATAGTCCCGCTGACACAAGTACAAGGTTCCGCCGCAGATAAGCGCCTCTCCGGCTGGCCAGTGACAATCACTCCGTCACTCAAAGGCCGCTGGCGTTGGCTCGGGACAACGACGGCGTCTTTTGTTCCGGAAAAGCCTTTACTAATTGCCACCAAGTACACTGTGAATGTTCCGGCGGGCATCAAGACAGTCTCCGGCGACCTTTCCGAAAAAGACTTTACGTGGAGTTTCGAGACCGAGCGTCCGGCAGTTATTGCCATCGAACCTAGTGATGGCAGTAGTTCTGCGGGCCCCGGATCGGAAATGTCGGCAACCTTTAATCAAGATATGGATTTGATCAGTGCCAAGGATTCGATTGTCCTCACCGAACAATCTGACAACCCTACAAAAACACCGAGCCGCACAATCGGCATAAAGCTGGTGAAGTATGGTTTGACTGATGCTGGTGTGGACGAAAAGAAGCCGGTCCTAGACAAAAAGAAAATTCAGATCATTCCGGCTGAGGCGTTAAAATTCAATTATGTCTATTCGCTTACGATTCGTCCGGGAATCCGCGGGCTTGTCGGAGATCTTGGCAGCGCTTCAGGATTTACGATGAATTTCCAGACGGTCGGAGCGTTCTCGGTTACCCAGGCGAAGTATCAGGGAGGCTCCGTAAGCATCAATTTTTCGAATCCGGTATCCGGAAAAGACATAGGTAAAGCGATATCGATCAAACCGCCGGTCACGTCTTTTAAGGATCTTTTCGAGGATCTTAATATCGACTCATACGATGAGGAAAATAATTATACTGCGCATCTGTCTATCTACCCTGAACTGGAACCGAGTACTAAGTATACGATCTCACTCCAAGGTACTCTTACGGATCGTTACGGCCAAAAACTCGGCAATCCGTACGAGCTCACGTTTACGACTCCGCCGCTGGAACCGCAGGTCTTCATTCATCCTCGGGGCGGCAGTTTTTCTATCTTCGAGCAAGACAAGCCGCCGGTGTACTTCATCAATGCCGTGAACGTCGGCATGTTGAACATTGAATTCGGCAGTCTGCCGTTCGAAAAATTTACAGAACTACGTCGAGCAAAGCTTGCAGGCGGAATGCCGAACCTTACGGAAACCAAGAACTTAGTACAGGGCTACAAGCTGATCCGGCTAAAACCAAAAAAACCGGTGAATCAGTGGGAATCGCAGCCGCTGGATATGGATAAAACTTTTGGTGCGTTGAAGCCCGGGCTCTATTTTCTGGCGGTGCGCGCTCCGGAGTGGGTGAATAGTTTTAACCAACTGCCGTACCAGGATGAGCGGACGTTTGCGCTCACAAACATGGCGATGACGCTCAAATATTCGCGCGGTAAAGCGTTGGTATGGGTTACGGACTTGCAAACCGGAGATCCGGTTTCAGGAGCACTTGTCAGCTTTCATGCCGACTCCGGAAAAATCGTAGCCTCAGGCCGGACCGACAAAGACGGCTTTTTCGATACTGCGATCACGCTCAAGGATTTCAAGAACCGAGACTACGATTGGCAGCCGGAATTCTGGGTGACGGCCGAGAAAGACGACGACTTCGCGTTTGTCGGCAGCGATTGGAATAACGGCGTGCGGCCATACGATTTCGACGGCATCTACGAAGATTTCCGCTCGCCGGACGCCGCCAAGTACCGTGTGCAATCTCTGCTCTACACCGATCGTCCGCTCTACGGCGCCGGCGACAAGGTCTATTTCAAGGGCATCGTTCGGCTGCTCGACGATAACGGGAAACTGACCCTGCCGGATTCCTCCCGTTTGGCACATGTCACGATCCAGGACACGAATGGCACGCAAATTTATACCAAAGACATCAAGCTAAGCGAATTCGGTTCATTCAATGATTCATTCGCACTCGCAAGCGAAGCCCCGCTCGGCATGTATAGCATCCAGGCAACCTTGACTCCGGAAGCTGATATCGAGGGCTCGTCGTACGCCAATTTCTCGGTGCTCGCCTACCGCAAGCCGGAGTACAAAGTCTCAGTCACGCCGGACAAAGCAGAATTTGCCAATCATGATACGGCAACAGTAAACGTGCATGGCGCGTACTACTTTGGCGCACCGATGGACAGCGCAAAAGTCAGTTGGAGGCTTGATTCCACCGCCTACTTCTTCAACAAGTTCACCGACGGTTGGTATTCGTTCGCGCTCGAGGACGCCTGGTGCTGGCGCGACTGCGACCGAGGTGGCACTGTTGTTTCGTCTGGCGAGGCAATCCTGGATTCCGCCGGAAAACTCAGGCTTCCGCTTACGATCAACATCGATGATAAAGCCGTGAGTCAGGTCATGACATTCGAGGCCGACATTACGGACCAAAATAACCAGGTCGTAAGCCAGCGCGGGTCGTTCGTCGTCCATAAGTCCAACGTTTACGTCGGCATCCGCAGTGACGATTATGGCATCTCGGTCGGCGACAAAGCCGAGATCAAAATCGTGACCGTGAATCCCGATGGCACGCTGGCGGGCAATACCTCTGTCACCGTCTCACTGTTTTCCAGAACCTGGAACGTCGTCAAGCAAAAAGGCGTGGATAGTGAATATTATTACGACAGCGAGCCGGAAGACAAATTCATCCGTTCCGAGAACGTCGTGACCGACTCCGAGGGCAAGGCCACCACCCAGGTACAGCTGGAAAAGAGCGGCCAGTACCGCATTGTCGTTACTGCCAAAGATGACGGCGGCCGCGAGGCAAAAGCCGGATGGTCGCTGTACGCATGGGGCGACACGTATTTCAATTGGCCAAGGTCCAATAACGACCGGATCGGTGTCGTGACCGATAAGCCGGAATACAAGGTTGGTGATACGGCCAAACTCATCGTGAAATCACCGTATCAAGGCAAGGGCGTGAAGGCACTCGTAACTATTGAGCGTGAGAATGTTATCAGTAAAAAAATTGTTGATGTGACGCACAATGCGTTGCCGATCGAGGTTCCTATAACTGAGGATCTAATTCCGACTGTCTACGTATCGGTTGTGATCATCAAGCCCCGGATCGGCGAGACCTTTAATGAGAATGGCCTTGATACGGGCGCTCCGGCGTTCAAGGTTGGCTACGCCAAACTCATGATTGATACGAGCTCGAAGCAACTGGATATTCATATTTCCACTGACAAGGAAAAGTATCTACCGGGCGAAAAAGTGAATGTCGCTCTGAGCACAAAAGATGCGCAAGGGAATCCGGTGCAGGCCGAGCTCTCGCTCGGAGTCGTAGATTTGAGCCTGCTTGACCTCACTGGCTTCGAGATGCCGGATCTTGTCAATATTTTTTACGCACAGCGCGGACTGGGTGTGCAGACTGCCAATATGCTCACGTACCTGATGGAGCGATTTAAACCCGGTTCCAAAGGCGGCGGCGGCAACGGAGCCGAGAAGAAACGCGGTAACTTTCTGGACACTGCTTACTGGAACCCCAAAATCGTGACAGACAAAGATGGGAACGCAGCTGCAAACTTTACTCTTCCAGATAATTTGACGACGTGGCAACTGCTTGCGCTCGGTTCCACCAAGAACACATTCGTTGGCGGTATTGCCAAAAATATCATCGAAACGAAACGCGTCATTCTGCGTCCGGTCCGTCCGCGGTTTGCAGTGGCGGATGATCAAGTCACGCTTGCAGCCATTGTTCATAACTATCTTGAAACGGACAGCGACTTCACGGTGAAGCTTTCCGGCCAGGGATTCGTTGCAACTGGCAAAACTGAACAAACAGTTCGCATCGCAAAAAACGCACAGATAAAGGTGGACTTCCCGGTGAAGGTCAGTGACGCTGCAAAAATGACTATGCGTTTCACGGCGACGACCGACGGCGCCAAAGATGACATCGAGGAATCTATTCCGGTGTACCGCTTTGGCATCGAACAGACCAACGCGACTGCCAACGTCACGGAGAATCGGGAAATCGAAAAAATTTCGGTGCCGACGAAAAGTGATGCGCCGGACGGAAAACTAACCGTCACGACCGCGCCCACCCTCGCCGTCTACCTGCCTCAAAGCCTGGAGTTTCTCGCCACATTTCCGTATGGCTGTGCCGAACAGACGGTATCGAGCTTTGTGCCGAATATCGCGCTCGCACAGCTCAAGTCCTTTGACCAATTCAGCACGGTCTCGGCTCCGAATCTGGAACAGAACGTCCAGATCGGCCTGCAGAAGCTCTACAAGTTTCAACGCTCAGACGGTGGATTCGGCTACTGGGAGGGCAGCTTTGCAAGCTATCCGTACCTCACCGCCTATATTCTGCATGCACTGAAGATGACGAGGGACGCAGGCTACGCCGTTGATGCAGGTGTTACCGAACGCGCCATGTCGCACCTGAAATCATCGCTGAAGGGCGGCCAACTCTCGCAGTACGTCGACGCAGAAACTCGTGCCTACGGGTTATTCGTACTGTCGGAATACGGTTTTAGTGACATTGCAGCTCTGAATTTGGCATACAAAACGCGCCTTGATTTACCGCTATTTTCCCGCGCGTATCTTGCTATGAGTTATCAAAAAGCTAGTGGACGCCAGAATGAAGTGAAAGCGCAAGAAATACTGGATGAGATCCTCGGACACATCAAGATCAATCCGCGCGGCGCACACTTTGAGGAAGCCAACAATCATTCGAGTTATTCAATGAATACCGATAACCGTACGACGGCGATCGTTCTGCAAGCCATGATCCGTATCGAACCTGCTCACGCCCTGCTTCCTCGCGTCATCCGCGGCATGCTCGCGTCCCGTATCGATGGTCACTGGGACACGACGCAGAGTACGGCTCAGTCCGTGCTTTCGTTTGTTGAATATCTCAAGACAAACAAAGAACTAGAATACGATGAGCAAGTGGCAGTGGAAATCGATGGCAAGCAAAAGCTGTCAACTGCCTTCAAGTCTCCGGCATTAGATAAAAAAGCGGTCGAGATGGCTCTTGCTGAGCTCCCGCGCGGCAAAGACATCGATGTCAATATCGGTAAAACCGGTCCCGGAAAGCTGTACTATGACATCATCCTTTCGTACTTCTATACGCCGGACACGATCAAACCGGCGGAAGAGGGGATCGGAATTCTTCGCGAGACGAAACCGCTCACAAAGGACGACGCAACTTTTAAAGTGGGCACGACTCAGAAGGTGACGCTTACGATCACGGTGCCGGAGACACGCCATTTCGTCGCAGTCGAGAGCATGCTACCAGCCGGTTACGAACCGATAGACCTGCAATTCGCGACCAGTCAGCGCAGTCTGCTCGGCGACGAAACGAATGTCATAAAGAGCTGGCGTGATTACGAACGGAATCAGACCTGGAGATTCTCGCACATCGAATTCCGCGACGACCGCATCTTCATGTTTGCGGAGTCACTTCCGCCGGGCGTCTACACCTACGAGTATCTGGTGCGCCTCACAACTCCGGGTAAGTTCCACGAGCGTCCGGCCAAAGTCTGGGAGATGTACTTTCCGGAAGTTTTCGGCCAGACCGAGGGAAAGTGGGTAAAAATTGGTCAGTAAAGCTGAGGAACCTCTGCGAAACTCCTTTTACCCGCAGCCGCGATTCGCAAATCGTGGTTCCGGAGCGACTGGCCAGCGGTCTCCGAACCGCTGCTGCGAAATGAGGGGGATTTTTCAGAGGTTCCCTGAATTTGTAAAGACGCGCGCTCCGCGTGTCTCTACTATTGTGCGGTGAAAAGAAAGCGACTTTTTATCATCGGCTTGCTTGCAGTCGTTTCTGTTTTGGTTATGTGGCTGCTGCCTCTGCCAGCCGCTCTCAGTGGTCTGGACCTGCCCGAAAATACTCGCATTCTGGACCGTAACGGGAACCTTCTGTATTCAGTGCAGGCGACCGGCCTGCGTACCGAGATTCCGCTGGAGAATATTCCAAAAACGCTCATCGATGCGTTGATCACAACGGAAGACCGGACATTTTATATTCACCCGGGCCTGAGCCTCAGGGGTATTGCCCGAGCCGCTCTCAGGAATATCCGGGCTGGGCGGATCAAAGAAGGCGGCAGCACTATCACCCAGCAATTGGTCCGCACGCTCCTGCGGCCGAAGCACAGAGGATTTAGCTACAAGCTTCGTGAAGCCTGGCTAGCCGCCAAATACGACGCGCGTTTCAGCAAACACGACATTCTAGAAAGATACTTGAACCTAGCGTTTTTCGGACAGGGTGCTTTCGGCATTAAAGCCGCCTCAAAAGTTTATTTCGATTCCGATGTTTCAGCACTCTCCGTCGGACAATCCGCGCTCCTGATCGGTCTGCTCAACGCCCCAACCGCCCTAAATCCGTTCAGGGACATCAGCCGCGCGAAAGAACGGCGCAATCTCGTGCTCCGGGCTTTGATTTCTCAGGGTGCGATAACCCAAAATGAATTCGACTCGGCGATTTCAGAACAGATAGAACTGGCGAGTGGCAGGACCGAGATCCGGGCACCGCACTTTGTCATGTGGCTGCTACAGTCGCATCCGGAGCTCAGAGACCGAATAAATGTCCTGACGACGATCGATTTGCCGCTGCAAACTGTTTCTGAAGAAATTGTAAATCGTCAGGTAGAGCAGCTCAAAGACAAAAATGTTACGTCGGCAGCCGTCGTTGTTCTGGATGCGCGTAGCGGTGAGATTCTTACGATGATCGGATCGAGGGATTACTTCGATACGGATAACGACGGTGCCGTGAACGTCGCGGTAGCTGCGCGCCAGCCGGGCTCAGCTCTGAAACCGTTCACGTACGCGCTTGCTTTTTCGCAAGGCCTGACCGCTGCCAGCACCGTCTCGGACATCGAAACTCAGTTTTTTACTGCCGAAGGCAATCCGTACGTCCCGCGCAATTACGACTTCGGTTACCACGGACTTGTGCGGTTCCGGGAAGCACTCGGAAATTCGTACAACATCGCAGCCGTAAAAGTGCTTGAGAAAGTGGGTGTCGATAGACTGTTCGCATTTCTGAGGCTCGCGGGGATAACAACGCTTTCAGAGTCGCCGGAACACTACGGTCTCGCACTCACGCTCGGCGATAGCGAAGTAAAACTTTTGGATCTTGTTTCTGCCTATGGCGTTTTTGCGCGGGGAGGAACTGTGTTGCAGCCGAAGGCTTTTGCAGACGAGCCTGAAATTGCTGGTACGCAAGTCCTGGACCCAAAAGTAGCCTGGCTCATCACGGATATCCTCAGTGATGCTGACGCGCGCACCGCCGAATTCGGTCGTGACGGACCGCTCAATTTTACGTATCCCGTCGCCGCCAAAACCGGCACCACCAGAAATTCACGTGATAACTGGACCATCGGATTCACTCCTGACCGAATTGTAGGCGTCTGGGTCGGAAATGCGGATAACGCGCCAATGCGCGGAACATCGGGCGTCACCGGAGCGGGACCGATTTTTCACGAAGTAATGGAAACTGCGATGAAACATATCGGCAAAAAACCGTTTGAGCGTCCTGACGGGATCACGGATCGCATCATCTGCAAACTATCCGGAAAACTGCCGACATCGCTCTGCACGGACAGGCTCACCGAACATTTTATCGCCGGAACCGAGCCCCGTGAAACCGATGACATGTTTGTCAGCCGGGCGATCGATATCCGTAACCAGCTGTTGGCTGGTGAGACTTGTCCCCTAAATTTCGTCAAAAAGAAAACATTCACAGTATTCCCGCCGGATACCCGTAAGTGGGCCCGCGAGAACGGCTGGACTGCGCCACCGGACGCATATTCGTCGCTCTGTCCCGAGCTTTCCCTCAGGCCGCAATCCGCCCAGTCTTTCGGATCAATCGTCATTACCCGTCCGGCACCCGATGCATCGTTTCTCTTGGATCCGCTTATTCCTGATGATCAGGAACTGATTGTCTTTGAGGCCCGGGCGGAAACCGGAATAAGGACATTGTGGTGGTTCGTCGACGGCGTGAAGGTTGGTACAGGGCAAGCGCCGGATTTTCGGTTCAAGTGGAAACCGAGACCCGGCAGGTTTACGGTGGAAACCGGTACGGAAGGCGCACGCAATCGGGTGAATATTGAGGTCAGAAGTTAGCTGCCGATTTGTAAGTAGGCACTGAGCCTGTAGGAATGTTTGATTTTCGTGGAACACAGCAAAACTGCGAGAGAGACACAATTTCAATAATTCCCGCAGACGGGACGCGGCGTCCCGTCTGCGGGAAAAAAACGGTCTTCATTTTATCCCGCACTAATGCTCTTGTCTCATTTTCGTTGCGTAGCACGAGGCTTCCAGCCCGTGTGCATTTAACACGGCCACGATGGCCGTGCTACTGTCTCTCCCGCAGGGTCAGCGCCCACTTACACCGATTTAAATCGGCAGCTAACTTCCTTCTGTGGTACAATATCAC
>CAZLUK010000028.1:0-17168 GCA_964562735.1 uncultured Candidatus Peribacteria bacterium | reverse complement strand
GTATCGAGCGTATCAGGATCTTGCTCTATCAGGCCTCCACATTTCGGACATTCTGAAATGGGCTGCACGGACACTATTGTCTTGCCGCTCACCGCTAATCGCTCATCGCTCATCGCTTCTCCGGTCGATTGCTTCCCTCCTCCGCACTGACTGCAATAGTAAACAGGTACCCTGTGTCCCCACCAGATTTGGCGGCTGATGCACCAATCGCGAAGATTATCGATCCAATGGAAGTATGTTTTCTGGAATCGGTCCGGAATGATCTCGATATCGCCATGATGCACGACCGAATGCATGATCTGCTTCAGGCTCATCTTCTCCATGTTCTTCGTTTTCGGGGATTTCCATGGGACAACCTCCTTATTGACGTCGATAAACCACTGGAGTCGGATCTGCGGCTCGATCGATCCCCCTCCGCGCTGGCTGACCGCCTTATTATGTACATACTCTTCGTCCGTTTTCACGAGTAGTCCCTTGCTCTGTAATTTTTCTACTATCAATGGGCGAGCGGCTTCGATCTTCATTCCCGAAAATTCTCCTGCGATGGGAAGAAGCTTCCCCTCGAAATCAATAATCTGCTCTTTATCCAGCCCATGCCGCTCCGCGATCTCGAAGTCCACATGATCGTGCCACGGCGTAATCGTCATGACACCGGTACCAAATTCCATGTCGATACACTCATCCTTGATCACCGTCGCGCGCACCGGACCGTTAATCCATTCGGCATCAAAAGTTTCGCCGTGTTTGTACTTCTTGTACCGCTTGTCCTTCGGGTGCATCACCACGTACTTATCGCCGAATTTCGTCTCCGGACGCGAGGTACCGATCTGAAAAGGGCCGTACGTGAAGGTAAAGAAGGATGTTTTCTCTTCCTTGTAGACAACCTCATCGTCAGAGACGGTGGTCTGTAACTTCGGATCCCAGTTCACGATGCGGTGTCCCCGATAGATAAGTCCATCCTCGTACATTTTCTTGAATACCTCGTTGACGCAACGATTCAACGCAGGCTCGAACGTATAGCGTTCACGCGACCAATCGCAACTGGAACCCATTTTCCGAACCTGTCCCCGAATTGTGTTTTTGCTTTTTTCCACAAATTCAGCGATTTTCTCGACCAGCTTCTCACGGCCGAGTTCTTTCCGTGGGTCTTTCATTCCGGCGTCTTTGAGCTGCTTGATGACAACGTTCTCGGTCGCAATTGCAGCATGGTCCGTCCCAGGAACCCAGAGTGCTTTCTTCCCGCACATGCGCGCAAAGCGAATAAAGATGTCCTCAAGCGCAAGCATCACAGCATGCCCCAAATGCAACTGACCGGTCGCGTTCGGCGGCGGCATGCTGATCGTAAACGGCTCACCCTTAGGATCGCACGACTCGGGCTTAAAGGCTCCGCTCTGCTCCCACATCGCATAAATCCGATCTTCTGTACCTTGGGGATCGTAAACTTTATCGAGCATGAATAAAGTGTAGCGCAGGCCCGTTTTGGCGGCACGTGAATTCATTCCTAATGAAACCGATCCCCGAAATTCGTCACTTTTTTCTATGTTCAACGTCTTAAAGCTGTATAATACCTATGATGAATCTGAATCGATTTTGGTCGGCGAAAGAGATGCGGCTCGTGTATGAGCGGCAGCCGTACATGAAACAGTGGTGGAAGGAGACGCAAGACTATCAAATCGTTGAGCCGGGAAAAACCATCAGCGGCAAAGCAACAACGAGCATTGTAAACGGGATCGGCAAGGTTGCGGTAGGTGCCACCACCTTTTTAGACCGCACGGTGGATACCTTGATGAATCCGAAACGGCCTGAAGCTTTGCGGAACGACGATCTCTTTCCCCGTACACAACGCGATTTGCGCCAGCTATTCGAGTTAATCTTCAGCGCAGACGCAGTTAAGCATCCGATTGGCACCGTCGTATCAAGTGGCATGCGCGTACTCAATGCGACAACCTCGCTAGCAACCGACGGTATCCAAAAGCTCGACGGTGGAAAGAACTCTTCTTCATACCAAAACGCGGCGTGAGCCTAGAACTAATCTCTGAACCCGTCGAGCAGTTCGCAGTGGCTTATCCCGACATTTTGCATGGCGCACTCGTCGTCGGTAGCGTCGTACTAGCCGGCGCTGTCATCATCGGCGCTGCACGATTTGGCTTAAAAAAACTGGGAGTTGTTTCCTGAAAAACGTGGCTTGTATAAAAAATATTTAGGATAGAATCACCCCATGCCAAAGTACGATTTTCGTTGTGAGGCCTGCGAACTGGAATTTTCCGAATCGCTCCCGATGGGAACGACTGATCTGCCAGCATGTCCGACGTGCAAAAAGAATCACCCAGTCCGAAAAATGATCCGCGCGCCGATGGTGCATTTCAAGGGCAGTGGATTTTATAAGACCGACAGTTCGGGTGGGATGAAATCGAAACCGAAAGACCCACAACCGTCGGAGGCCAAGGAGTCCCCGTCCCCAGAGACGGGAAAGGAAGCTCAGAAACCTGCCGAGACAAAGACAGCTGAAACGAAACCTGCGGAGAAGAAGCCGGAATCGAAGCCGTAGAGACGCAAGATCTTGCGTCTCTACTTTTCACTTTCAACTTTCCACTTTTCACTCGCTTCAGCGCCTCGGCGGTCCGCGACGCGGTCCCCCAAAACTCGGGCGAGGGGGCGGAGCGATCCATCCGGCGGGCGGAGGCGTCATCTGCTTAATAGAAAGACGGGTCTTGCCTTCGGCGGCGTCGAATTCGACACACTTCACTTTAATTTCCTGACCGACCTGCACTACGTCTTCCACTTTTTCGGTGCGCTTCCAAGCAAGCTCGGAAATGTGAACCATACCGTCCTTACCACGGCCGAATTCCACGATAGCACCGACGCCATCGATGATACGCATCACTTTGGCATCGTACACTTTGCCGACTTCCGGTTTCTCGACGATGCCGAGGATCCACTCCCGGGCCTTCAGCATGACGTCGCCGTTTGGGGCAGTGACGAAAACGATGCCCGAGTCCTCGATGTCGATCTCGACGCCGAGTTCCTTCGTGATCTTCTGGATTGTCTCGCCGCCTTTGCCAATGACTAGGCGAATGTCGGCAGGATCGATATTGATAGTCTCGATGCGCGGGGCGAACGGCGAAAGCTCCTTGCGAGGCTCGGCGATGGCGGCGAGCATCACTTTCATGATTTCCGCCCGGCCGGTTTTGGAACGCTCGATGGCTTCCTTGAAAACGGAATCCGGCAAACCCTTGATCTTGATATCCATCTGAATAGCCGTGATGCCTTTCGCGGTGCCGCCAAGTTTGAAGTCCATGTCGCCGCCGAAGTCTTCTTCATCCTGCAAATCAGAAAGAATGATGTACTTGCCTTTGGCTTCATCGGCAATTAGTCCGAGTGCAATACCCGCAACCGGAGCTGAAATCGGTACACCAGCCGCCATGAGCGCCAGCGTTGAGCCGCAGGTCGCAGCCATAGAAGAAGAACCATTGGATTCAAGAATCTCGGTGACAGTGCGAATCGTGTACGGGAAACTCTCAACTGACGGGAGTACTGGCTCCAGCGCGCGCTGGGCCAGGTTTCCGTGACCGATCTCGCGATTACCGACGAAGAGACGGTTACTGGTTTCACCGACGGAGAACGGCGGGAAATTGTAGTGGTGCATGTACCGGAGTTCATGCTCGCCTTCCATGCCCTCCACGATCTGTTTGCTGCCCGGTGAACCGAGCGTCGTCGTCGTGAGTCCCTGTGTCTCGCCACGTTGAAATAGTGCAGAACCGTGCACCCGCTTTGGCAGAATATCGATGCTGACGGAGAGCGGACGGATTTCGTCGATCTTGCGACCACTCATACGAATGCCTTCATCTAAAATGAGCCGACGCATCTCATTCTTGACGACTTTATCGACCAGAGAAGCGGCGGACTTGTACAGATCCTTCAGATACTTGTCCTCGCCAACAGGGCCGCCTGTGGTGAGCGGAGTCGAACCATGTTTTTCGGTGAGCTTCGCCTCAGCTCCGGCCATTAAGTCGTTAAAGATCTGACGACGTACCAGCTTAGGCAGCGGATCTCTAATGGCTTTCGTGACGATCGGAAGTGCCCAGTCCTTGATGAGTTTCTGGTCCTCATCCTTGGGCTCAAATGGAGCAGCGACTTCGAACTTCGGTTTGCCGATTTCCTTCTGGATACCCTCGAAGAACTTGGCAATTTTCTGCGCCCATTTCTTGCCGAAGTCAATGGCACGAAGAATGTCTTCTTCGGAAACCTGCTTAGCACCAGCCTCGATCATGACAATCCGTTCGAGCGAAGCAGTCACGAACATACTGAGTTCGCTCTTCTTTTCGGCTTCCACGGACGGATTTAGGACTAATTCGCCGCCGATAAGACCGACTTTCACGGTTCCAAGCGGACCGTCAAACGGACAGTCTGAGAGCGAACATGCGAGGTTTGCAGCATTAGCCGAAACGATATCGTGGTTATGTTCAAAGTCATAGGAGAGCACGGTCGCGAAAACTTGAATATCATTCCGGATGTGCTTTAGGAACATCGGCCGCAGCCCGCGGTCTATAACGCGCGCGAGCAAAACATAGTCGTCACCAGGACGGCCTTCACGCTTGCGGAAACGCGATCCTGCGATCTTGCCACCGGCGTAGTATTTTTCCTGATAGACCACCTGCAGCGGCAAAAAGTCCACGCCATCACGAGGCTTCGCGGAAATGGTACAGTTGCCAAGAACGACGGTGTCGCCGATCTGACAGATCACGGACGAGTTGGCTTGCGTTGCCAATTGTCCGGTCTTGATAATCATCGGCTCGTCACCGAGCATCAAGGAATATTCTTTTAACATAAAACATGGAGAGAAAAACGGATAGACCGTCCTCCCCGACCTGCAAGGATTTTTGCTATTTGGACTTACATAGCAATTCCCATATAAAGGAACTCCTGCGTAAATCCAACAAAATCCGCTGGTGGAGGGAAGGAACGTACGCTGAGTCTAGCATTCTTTTACTGCTTCGGGAAACAAAACATCCTCTAATACACACCCCCTCTTCAAACCCCGGAATAAATCCATTCATAGTGAGCTTCTATTTCTGGTTGACCGGAAACGGCAGACCATTGTCGATCTCAATGCGGCACAAAAACATGCGCACCGCCGTAGTGATATCAAGTCCTAGGGAAGCAAGAATTTTATCGACGTTCTTTTTTTGCTTATCTGATACTCGCACCTGAATGGTCGCCATAGGAAACTATTGATAATGCTAAAACATTGCAATTGTATTACAAATGAAATGAATAAGCAATCAAAACATTCGTAAGTGGGCACTGAGTCTGTAGGAATGTTTGATTTTCGTGGAACACAGCAAAACTGCGGGAGAGACACAATTTCAATAATTCCCGCAGACGGGACGCCGCGTCCCGCAAAAGTAACCAATATCCCTGTACAAAAATAAACTGATCGAATTACCGAGAAAGTGCCATGTTTTTAGTGATGAAAGTGAGAACGAGGAAACTTATGCCTATCCCTCGGGACGCGGCATCCCGTCTGCGGGGAAAAAACGGTCTTCATTTTATCCCGCACTAATGCTCTTGTCTCATTTTAGTTGCGTAGCACGAGGGGCTTCCAGCCCGTGTGCATTTAACACGGCCACGATGGCCGTGCTACTGTCTCCCGCAGGGTCAGTGCCCATTTACAAACCCTCTACTTCTCCAAATCCAGCGCCTTGAGAATCTTCTCGTAGCCTTTAGTGTCGTTCATTTTGAGGTACGTGAGAAGCTTACGGCGACGAGCGACCATTGCCAAAAGTCCGCGGCGGGCCGAGTTGTCTTTCTTGTGCTCCTTAAGATGCTTCGTGACGTGATCAATCTCCTTGGTAAGAATGCCGACCTGAACCTGTGGGGAACCCGTGTCCTTGGCATGAGCCTGAAACTTACCGATGATCTTCTTCTTGTTGGCTTTCTTGAGAGCCATAGGAGTGGGGGTTAAAAAATCGGCAAGGCACAAGTGAAACAATTCTCCGGGCCTCCGAGAAAGCGTGAAGCTAACGAGGAAGCTGGTAGCCGGGCAATCCTAACACGGAAGCAGTTGAAATGTCAATACAAGCTCTTAAAGAAGCCAAAAACAGTAAATTAGTGGACGACCGTCCACCTCGTGCTATGATACCGCCATGACCGGATTTGAAATAGCCCTCGGCATCGTAGTCATCCTTGCACTCGGAGCCACCGTTTTCCTCCAAATCAAGCGCCCGCAGATCCCCATCGATAGCCGTGATTGGAGTAAAGAAATTGCAAAATTAGAAAAAGAAGTAGAGATCGAAAAAGCCGAACACAACAAGCTCACCGGCGCCAACAAGCAGATGTTCGCCGAACTGACACAGATCAAAGTCAAACTCACATTCGTTGAGAAAGAACGTGATGCATTACAGAAAACAGTGACAAAATTCGAGACCTCCCGTGAGCAACAGGAGCGAGAGTACAAAAGCACAGTTGAAAAGCAGGATGCGACCTTGCAAGCTTTCCGCGAAGAACGTCAGCGAGTACTGCAAGCCGAAGTAGAGGCAAAACAAGTAGCTGAAGAAGAGCGGGATCGGCTCTGGAACAACCATGAGAATTCCGTGATCACTACACTTATCGATCTTTGTAAGCAGCCACATCTGCAATTCAAGACGTACAGTAACAATAATTTGCCGGAAGACTTCGATGGATCTCTGAAGCCCGATTTTCTTATTGATTTTCTTGGTCAGTACGTCGTCTTTGATGCCAAAGTGAGCAAATCCCAGAGCCTGCAAACCTACATCGACGACCAGGTGAAGAAGACCGCCGAGAAGATGAAGAAGAGCGGCAAGATCTATCCGCACATTTTCCTCGTGGTCCCAACCGAAGCCGTGATCGAACTCAAGAAACTGGTGTACGCCAAAGACCAGTACTACTTCTATGTGATCTCACGGGAAGCACTCTCCCCTATTCTCGCGTCCCTCAAGCGCATTTCCACGTACGAACTCGCCGAGACGCTCGATCCCCAGAAGCGCGAGAACATCATCAACATGCTGGCGGAAATGACGACCCAAATTAATATGACGAGCGCAACGTCCCTCATAACGACGAAAAGAGGCGTCGAAGTCCTCTCTAGAATGCAACAAACCGACCCCGAATTGGCTGCAGAAGTGGAGCAGAAGAGCAAAGAAAAAACACTGAGCGCTTATTCTCCAACGGAAATTAAACGATTGGCATCCTCTATCACCGCCCAAAACACTGAAATTGCTGCACTTGCGTCGCCTAAGCCAACGATTTCAAAAAAAATGATCGATGCAGCTGAGTCCGTGATTTCACAGCGACTGCTCTAAGGAATCTACCAAAGATTATCACTTCCCACTATCGATGCTCCCCGACACCGATCCGATCTTCGCCGGCTTGAACGATCAGCAAAAACTAGCCGTCGATACTCTGAAAGGCCCCCTTCTGATTCTGGCAGGAGCGGGTTCCGGCAAGACCCGAACGATCACCCACCGCATCGCACACCTGATAGCGCAAGGCATCCCGGCATGGCAAATTCTTGCGGTCACATTCACGAACAAAGCCGCCAAAGAACTGAAAGAACGCATCGCACGGATCTTAAAACTCACCGATCCTGCGGGAACGGAGGCGACGCACCTGCCGGTGTCCGGAACGTTCCACTCCATCTCCGCTCGTATCCTCCGCCGCGATATCGAGCAGATCGGACGGAACCGCAGCTTCGTCATCTACGACTCGGATGATCAGCAGAAAGTAGTTCTGAGTGTCCTGAAACAAATGCAGATCGCACCCGAGGAACTGAAGCCGCGCACGGCACTCGCGCACATCAGCGCACTTAAGTCCGAAGGCGTGCGGGTGGACAAGGCCAAAAGCCGAGCTTTGTCCCACACCGAACTCCGCATGGCGGAAATATATGCGCTCTACCAAAAAGAGCTCCTGCAATCGAACGCGCTCGACTTCGATGATCTGCTGATGGAAACGGTGCGGCTCTTTGAGGAGCGGCCGGACGTGCTGAGTCGATACCAAAACACTTGGAGATTTCTGCACGTCGATGAGTACCAAGACACAAACCACCCGCAGTACCGGTTTATCAGCCTGCTTGCGGCCGCCCACCGGAATCTCTGCGTCATCGGCGACCCGGACCAGTCTATTTATTCATTTCGCGGCGCCGATATCAGAAATATTCTCGATTTCAAGCGCGAATACCCGGACGCCGTCAGCATCAAGCTCGAGCGCAACTACCGCTCCACCCAACAGATTCTGGATGCCGCCGACGCCATTATCTCGGCGAATCCCAATCGTCCGGCCAAAAAGATGTGGACCGACCGTACGGACGGCGCCAAGGTCAACCTGCAGGAAGTTACTGATGAGCGACGAGAATCCGAAGTAGCCGTGAAAAACATCCTGGCGTTCAAGGCCCAGGGAATCGCGCTCGCCGATCAGGTGATTCTGTACCGAACGAATGCACAGTCCCGACTGTTTGAAGAAGCCTGCCTCCGGGCCGGACTCGCCTACCGCATTCTGGGAGGCCTCAAATTCTACGCTCGCAAGGAAGTGAAAGACGTACTTGCTTATCTCTTCGTTGTTCTTAACCCAAACGACACAATCTCGCTGCTTAGAATCATCAACGTCCCATCCCGAAAAATCGGCGAAACAACTATCGCCCGACTACAGAACTTCTGCAACGAACGAAGCTTAAGTTTATGGCAGGCCATGCAGCACATCGAAATGGTAGATGGAATCACCGATGCAACCAAACACCGCATCGCTGATTTTACGGTGATCATTGAAAATCTTCAAAGACTCTCCATAAACGCTCCGGTGAGCGAAGTCGCGTCATCCGTTATCCTCAGAACCGGAATGGAGAAGTGGGTGAAAGACGATACCGAGGAAGGCAAGACCCGATGGGAAAACGTGCTGGAGCTGCTATCGGTGACGAAGAAGTACGATTATCTCCCGCCGCAGGAATCCATCACCAGCTTCCTCGAAGAAGTGGCTCTCATCAGCGAAGTGGATAAACTCGATCAGGGGAATCACGACGCGGTGACGCTGATGACACTGCATCTCTGTAAAGGCCTGGAGTTCGCATGTGTCACCATCGCCGGCTGCGAGGAAGGCATACTACCACACAGTTCCGCCACCTTCGACCGTCAGCAAATGGAAGAAGAACGGCGCCTGCTGTACGTCGGAATGACCCGCGCCAAGCAACACTTAAGCCTGCTGCATGCGGTGAGCCGCACACTGTGGGGCAAGTCGCAAAGCAATCCCCGCAGTCGTTTTTTAGACGATCTGCCACAGAACGTCATCGACGTGAAGAGTGAAGAAATTACGAGCAAGTACGGCTGGCTCACGAGTAGCGCACTTAAGAAAACGTGGTGGCAGCCTGCTCCCAGAAACGAATTCTCACAGGAAGCGCCGGAGGGCGACGCTAACCAAGACTGGCTTGGGCACATCGAGGAAGAGATCGATGCAGGGACAAAGATTGAACACCGGACGCTCGGACTCGGAACGGTGCTGCAAAAAAGCGGCGATATCGTGGAAGTAAAGTTTGACAGTGGCCTGACGAAACGATTGGCACTCGGCATTGCGCCAATCAAGATCGTTGCCGTCGTTCCGTAGCAGCGGTTCGAAAACCGCTGTCATGAGCTGTGCGAATCACACGTATCTACTGAGTGATGAACTAATATTTATAATACGTACCCATCGCCACCGGCGAATCCACCCCGACCCACGTGAAGGCCGATGTTCCATCGGTCCACATCACCGAACCCGGTGTCGAAAATGAACCTGATTCATTGAGCGTAAGCCGAAGCAAAGCGTGTTGCGCGTCACCGGCCGTAATGTCTCCGTACATCACAATCGTGCGCGGACCATCGGCGAGCGAACCTAAACTCTCCGGAATGCTGCTACAAGTGATAAACGAACCACTCGTGAGACAGTCCACCCGGTCCGGAATGCCGGACGTACCGATTTTGACATTCAAAAGCTGCACCTGACCGGTCTGTTCGATCTGAAAAATGAGGGTCATAACATTAATCTTGGCGCTGCTATCGGTCTTGCGACCGGTAAAGGTGAAAGCGCCGAACAGCTGGTTCGTACCTGTAACCAACGGAGCGTTTGCCTGGCCGGCGTTCATGACTGATGTGATTGTGGACCTTCCGGTCACGAAAATTGGGAAGACACCACTTGATGCTGACTGCTTGGTGTACGCATTGCTACTCCACTCACCGTTACCCTGAACAACGACGTTACTGATTTGGACGCTCTGATTGCCAATGCCACCCGCATCCTTGGATGCAAGCTGCGCGCGGAAATACACGCCTCGCTCTTCACGCTTGTTCACTGTAAACGTGCCCACTGGAATCTCCAGGCGGTAATTGCGATTGGTGGAGGACGATGCCGTGTTGAGCGTGGCGCGGCCGAGATAGCGCCGGTCATCATCGTAGACGAGCAGGGACTGAACGGTCGGGATCTGGGTAGTGATATTCACTGAAATTGCCGTCACGTCGAGCGGCTCTTCCTCGATAAAGAATTTGGCCGATCCCAAAACCGGACTCGTTTCCCCCAGCAGAATGAACTGTGAACGAACAGTTGCATCGGCCGCGTCATAGATGCCTGATGATCTGCTCGAAGAAGACGATGATGAGGAAGTGGACGATGAGACGGACGAAAACGAAGAACTTCCCGGCCGGTATCCCGTGTAAAATGGTGTCGCAAACGGATCACAGGGGACAGAATTCCGGCGCCACTTCAGGAGCCGCGCGGCCAGCCGCAGCTTAACTGGGCATTCGCAAGCCTTGTTTTGAACGACAGCCGGAACAACTGCGTTCGACGAAAACGGAACTGTGGAAATCGTAACGGCAAAGGCGATCTGAGAGATGCAGAAAGCCCCAAAAAAAGACAAAAGGATGGAATATTTCATAGAAGTGAGACGGAGTTAGGCATACTCTATTACAAAATGCTGAACAATGAATTAATAAATTTCCTCCGCGCCCATCGGATTCAACTCAACATCGACGCGGGCCAGCACTTCCTCGTCGATAAGGACGTTCTCGCCGACATCATCGCTGCTGCTGATATCAAGCCGTCTGATCGGATATGGGAAATCGGCCCCGGCATCGGCGTATTAACTGCCGAGCTTTTGAAGCGCGCTTCCCGAGTGACTTCTGTAGAAATCGATTCCCGCTTCCCCCCGATCATCCGAGAGTACACGGAGAATTCCCCGAAGCTCGAAATCATCGTCGGAAACGCCTTGCACACACCAACGCCAACCGACGGTCCGTACAAAGTCGTCGCCAATATTCCGTACCACATCACTTCCCCGCTGCTGCATCACTTATTCCTAGAATCTGCGATTTTACCGACATCCATTACGTTGCTGATCCAACGCGAGGTAGCTGAAAACATTGTCGCAAAAACCTCAGACAGCATTCTGACTATCCTGACCCGCATCTACGGTGAACCCACACTGCTGCGGATCGTATCACCGGCAGCTTTTCTGCCACCTCCAAAAGTAGATTCGGCAGTGCTGCATATCAAATGCTTCCCAAAACCAAAAGTAGCTAACCCAACAGCCGAGAAAATTCTGAATCTCGCGAAACATGCCATGAGCAAGCGTCGGAAAATGCTAAACAATTCCGTCGGCAAACTGCCAGGCGGCATGGAAGCGATGGCAGGAGTGAAGATCGACCACACGCGTCGACCACAGACTCTCACAATTGACGAATGGATCGCACTGGAAGCCGAACTCGCCAAGCGCAGATGAAAACGATTCGACCGGTCACCGGATTTCTCGCGTCATTTATCGCCGTGCTCTTTTTTCTGCAATTCTTCCAGACGGCAAACTATCCAATGGCTCTGTACGCCTTCCTGACTGGTGTTTTGGCTACTTCAATACTTGCTGCTGTGTATCAAAAATTATTAGTAGCCTGGATAATCGCCACCTGCACTGTCGGAATCATGCTCGCGCTTTTTTCTGCCGAGCGGACGGTACATGTCACCGGCCCATCGGATATCGAAGCATTTGCCGACGGAAAATCCCACACACTGCATGGCTGGATCGTCTATGATCCGGATGTCCGCCCGACTCAGACCAGGCTCATCATTGCAATTGATAGCATCGATGAAACCAAGCAAGTATCTGGCCGCGTGCTCGTGACCGAGTACGGCGGGTTCCCACCACATCGTTACGGAGAGGAAGTTACCGTCAGCGGAAAATTGCGCCTGCCGGAAGTGATCGAAAACTTCGATTATCCGCATTACTTAGAGCTTTCCGGCATACGGGCTCTCGTGAGCCGCGGGAGCGTCAAACTAACCGTCACGGCTGCCGTTCGACCGTCTGAAGCCCGCACATACCGCGTCTTTGGTGTCCTGTATGACCTAAGGAAGATAATAGAAGACAGAATCGGAGTCATTCTTCCGGAGCCACACGCGTCGCTGCTCGCGGGTCTGCTCACCGGTTCGCGGCGTGGCCTTCCACGGCACATCTCGGATGACTTCCGCACCTCCGGAATCACCCATATCATTGCGATCTCCGGCTACAATATCACGATCATCCTGACACTCCTCAGCAGCGCGTTATTTTGGCTGCCGGTGAAGCGCCGATTCTGGCCGCTCGTCCTGATGGTAACTGCGTTTACGATCTTCGTCGGTGCCGGAGCCCCGGTTGTCCGTGCCGCTATCATGGGTATTATCGGACTGCTGGCGCTGCAGTCGGAACGCATCGCGATCCCCAGACTCACGATCCTGTGGACGGCGTTTTTCATGCTCCTGTGGAACCCCATGCAGATCTGGTATGACGCCAGCTTCCAGCTCTCATTTCTGGCCGTCATCGGCATCACCGAGCTCGGACCGTACCTGAAAACAGCTTTTAAAAAAGTCCCGGAAACCTTCGGCATTCGCCAATCACTGATCGCCACGCTCGCAGCCCAAGCCGGCACACTTCCGGTCTCCATCCTCATCTTTCGCCAGTTCTCGCTGATTTCACCGGTTGTGAATGTCTTGGTGGCGCCGCTCGTTCCACTTGCAATGCTGCTTGGAACGATCTCGCTACTTTTAAGCCTGCTCTGGATGCCATTTGCACTCGTCAGCGGTTATGTCGACTGGGCACTGCTGCAAGCCATCATCATGATCGCCCATATCGGCGCGCTGATTCCGTTTGCGGCAGTGCATTGGTAATGAAATTGGCCGTTCCCGACCGCGATCCGGTCCCCTAAAACCGGTACACCAGCACATTGGTACCACCCCAGAACGGCATCTTAACAAAAACTTTTTTCACCGGCTCGCGCTGCTTAAACGAAAACGTGTTTGAAATGACAAGCGCACCCGGTTTCAGTTCTTTTTCTAACTTCTGCAGGAGCTTTTGCATGGCATCGATCGAGAGATACGTAAAAACGATGTCAGCATTCGATAAATTCTGCATGAAAAAATCCTGCCTCCGCATCTCGGGCTTGGCAGAACTTATCGTATTGATTAACTTCGCAAGCAGCCACACGCCGAATGCGCCCTCATAACCTACCGTACGAATTCCAGGTACCTTCCGCATCGCGCGCCTAAGCACGCGCCCATCCCCGGCACCCAAATCCAACACCAGCATCCCCGGCTTCAACTCTGCCTCTCTGATCATCGTTTCGATCACCACCGCCGGTGTCGGCACGAACGGGACCATATATTTGAGGTGAAACAGTGAACTGATGAGCACCAGCACGAGGATGCTCACCAAAAAAAGCAGAAACAACCCAAGCAGTATTAGGACGGCTCCTTGGATCATGCAATGACGAGACCGAAGTACGTGAACAAAGCGCCAAGGAGCACCATGACGAAGCCCGTGAACATTTGCATGCCTTGACTCCCTAGGAAGTATCCCTCCACCTGCTCGCGGACCTCGCCGAAGCGAGCTGGCCACCATGCCATGAAGAAGCCCTTGAGAAGCATGGCCCAAGCAAAGAACACGATGATACCCTCCCCATCCCATGAAATTTTGTGCTGATACCGCAGCGTGGTGACGGCGATCGAGATAAGAGCCACCGCCATGAGACGAATCATGTTCTCGTCCTTCAGGCACTCACGCCTCCAGGCTAGGTGCTTCTGATCCGAGAAGACGAGCGGAAACCCGAACACATAGTAGAACACACCGAGAATGAGAGAGAAGCTTACAAGCGACATAGAAGCGAGTAAAGAATGGCCTTTATTATTTTCTCTTCGGGCTCAATTGACAATTGACGGGCCTTCGCCTTCCTGTTAAATGCGTTTTGGAGTACAGACATTCTTTGATTGCCCGAGGAGGCTTCGGCGGACTGGCCAGCCTTCGCCATCCTGCTGCAACATATCTCAGAGAAAAATGTTCCTTCGATGAATACATGTAGGCTACGGCCGGCAAGCAATCAGGAATTGAAAATTACGGTACTCCTTTGTAAACTCTAGGAAAGAAGAGTGCCGGAATACCTATCAGTGGCTTGCCACTTTAGACTTTCTACTTATACACTTTTCACTCGCGCGTAGCGCGCCCGGCCCCATCGTCTAACGGTTAGGACAGCGGGTTTTCAATCCGTTAACCGGAGTTCAACTCTCCGTGGGGCTGCCATTCGACTCGGCACTGCGGTGCCTCGCTCATGGCCTTCGGCCCCTTTGACTGAAGCATTATGCCGAGACGAATGCCTCGAGTGAGCCGCAGCGAACCGAGAGGCTGGTATAGTTTCGACTATGCAATTCTTTTGCTATTTGGCTCGCTGTGCTGATGGATCACTCTACATCGGTTCATGCCATGACCTTCAAGAACGTGAGGTAAGACATAACGAAGGCAAAGGAGCAAAATACACACGAGATCGTAGGCCAATAAGTATTATCTATTCAGAACAGTATGAGACGCTTATCGAAGCAAGAAGAAGGGAATTACAAGTAAAAAAGTGGAGCCGGATCAAGAAAGAAAATATTGCTGCTGGAAGACATCCTACAAAATCAAAGCTTCTTCCATAACTCCTTCCATACAACTCGGAGCGTTTCGGACATATCAGGATCTTCGATGATTACAGCAAATGCAGGAGTACTTCGGAAGCTCGCCAGCAGAACGCGCCACCCTTTCGCGGCTTGCGGCCGCAACATTTGCCCTTTGAGAAGAACGTTCGAGCCGATCGTTTTGAGAAATGTGCGAAATTTCTGCGGATCATCCTACGGCGGCTGAAATTTTGGGGGCACCAGCCGCCGCAACTCCGACGACTGGCCGTTTCGGAAAACCGCCAAAGAACCCTGAAAACGATCGGCTCGAACGTACTTCGGTCCGCCAAACGTAAACTTTTTCTCTTGGTACATGGCATGACTGTACCACTTCCATTATAGGTGTACAAATGTACACCGAAACATTTTCTGCAATGACGCACTACAAGTTCTGCACAAATCAATCTATATTACTATCTGATGAAATTTCCAAATGACTTTACCGATAGGCTAATTTGCGGCGATTGCATAGAAGTGATGCGAAAAATGCCTGATGAGTGTGTGGATTTGGTCGTAACATCACCTCCGTATAACTTGAAGAACTCTACTGGCAACGGAATGAAAGATGGTAGAGGAGGTAAGTGGTCAAATGCAGCCTTAATGAATGGCTATTCTCATCATGATGATTCTATGCCGCATGACGAGTACGCAAAATGGCAACGCGAATGTCTGACAGAAATGCTCAGAGTCCTCAAAGACGATGGTGCAATTTTCTATAATCATAAATGGAGAGTGCAGGCAGGGCTTCTACAAGACAGACAAGACATTGTCTCTGGCTTCCCTGTGAGGCAGATCATCATTTGGAAACGGAAGGGGGGCTTTAACTTCAATGCAGGATACTTTCTGCCAACGTATGAGGTTATCTACCTCATTGCAAAACCAAAATTCAAGCTTGTTCCTAAGGCAAATGCATTCGGTGATGTCTGGGAGTTTACGCAGGAGATGAATAATCCTCATCCGGCGGCTTTTCCTGCCGCTCTCATTGATCGAATTATCTCATCTACTACGGCGCAGATTATTCTCGATCCATTCATGGGTTCGGGTACGACCGCCGTAGCCGCCAAGGAGCTCGGTCGGCACTTCATCGGAATAGAGTTATCTCCTGACTATTGCCAAATGGCAGAGGAACGAATAGGTATAGCAAAGACCAAAGAAGTATATAGCCTCCCCCAAAAGCAGCTTGCGCTACTCCACGCCTAGATTATGCAAATCTATACAAAGGAATCTCTCATCGAAAAGTTACGAGAAATTGTGAAACAGGGATGGATCCCAAACAATCGTCACGGGAATCATGGTGGGATTGGCAACACTCTCGAAGACTTGCTTGGAATCAAAGAAAATAATTTACCTATTCCGAATGCTGCCGAATGGGAACTAAAGACACAACGTCTCAATTCCACTTCACTAACAACACTTTTCCATATTGAGCCCTCGCCACGCGCCATACGTTTTGTGCCACAAGTACTCTTACCGAAATACGGTTGGGCGCACCAAGAAGACGGCAAAAAGTATGCAAAAGGTGAAATGAGCTTCCGCCAAACAATACATGGAAAATCGCGAAGTGATCGTGGCTTCAAAGTGGTAATTGATCGAGCATTGCAGAAAATTTTGATTTCTTTTGAAGCGAAGAGTGTTGATCGACGGCATAAGGACTGGATTAAGTCCGTGAAAAAACGCGTTGGTCTTGATGAGCTCAATCCGCAGCCATATTGGGGTTTTGATGACTTGGAACATAAGGCCGGCACAAAGCTACTGAATACCTTTTACGTTCAGGCAGAGGTTAAAACCAAGAATAAGAAAGAGTACTATCACTATACAAAAGTGATGATGCTTCGGAATTTTAATTTTGAAGGATTCCTGAAAGCATTAGAGGAGGGGAAAATCCTCGTGGACTTTGATGCTCGCACCGGTCACAACCACGGAACAAAATTCCGATTGAGGCAGGATTGCTTGCCGATGTTGTATAACAAAGCAACAGTTATTATTTGATATTTATGGCTACAACGATCCAACAATCATTTCTGGTAATTCCCCATTCCCCACCTGGATTAATTGGATCAAAAGCAAAGCTGCGGGAGAAACACAATTTCAATAATTCCCGCCGACGGGACGCCGCGTCCCGCAAAAGTAACCGATACCCCTGCACAAGATTCACATTCGCCGTTTGTTAACCAGCGATTTAAATC
>CAZLUK010000027.1:0-22292 GCA_964562735.1 uncultured Candidatus Peribacteria bacterium | reverse complement strand
TTGTGTGCCATCACTTATAGCGGCGTAGCGATATTGCTACGCCGATATTGGTGAAGCATGAGGTGAATGATTGATAATGTTTTAATCGCAAAGCCGTATTACTTTAAAGAAAAGAAAGTTGCGATGGCTGCTCGGCTTGCTTTGATCCAAACGACAAGAGATACGCTGTCACTTCCCTGCCGTAGGGCTTGGTACGAAGCCGGTCATCGAGAATCTGAACCTGAGCTCCGGTCTTTGCGTGACGACGGAACGTGCGAAGCAAGCGGAAGAGACGATGCTTGAGACGCGGCAGCGAGTAATCAGAAAACGGATTGCGGTAGCGTCCCGCACGCCTACCCACGACCGCATGTGACGGATGATCGAAAGGCAAAACTTGCAGGATTAACCGATCGACGGAATCTGGCGGCAATTCTATGGCCTCGAATGTCCACGGCGTCATGACAAGAAATGCCGGAGACGCGGCCCGGTGAAATTCCGCGCGCATGCGGCCTTGGCCGCCGTTAAATCCCTGACAAATGAGCACCGTGCCTTCAGCTTCCAGTCGCTCTGCATATTTGACGTAGATATCCTCAATCGTGCGCTTACTGGAGACGAGAACAATGGTCTTCCCCTCCGGCTTCTTCATGATCATCTCCAGATTGGTACCGATGGGCAGCGCGACGTTCAGCCCCGAATCCGGCGGCAAATTAGAGTTATAAATCACCGTTTGCACTGCTCCCGGGAGAATAGGCTGCAAGTCATCCGAGCTGCCCGGTGGAATGAGAAGCGTCGTCGGGTACGAAGAGTACACGTATTTTACAAGCAGAGAGCCGATGTCTTCGGGCACGGATTTGATGATCTTGCTGCCGTCAGGCATAGCTTCGATCCACGTGATCCGGCCCGGCAGATTAGTGGGGTCAAGAATGAGAAGCAGGTGCTGTAATGGCAGCTTGACCTGCGGGGGCAGCTCTCCCATGACGACTTCTGTAATCGTACGCTTGAGTTCGATGCTCTCGCGCGAATCCAGATCGGACGGTGCGAGGTACCGTAGATTCATATCAGCGCGGATACGCTCGGCCCAGAGTTCAATAAGATCAGCGCACTTCATAAGGATCCCGCTCCCCTGCGCTGCAGCTCTGAAACTCCCCATCATGCAAGTCCACGCAAAGGCCGCGGTCGCCGTATCCTCCAACATCGATGCGTCGTCGATCACGAGCGCAAGATCCTTCGGAAGCGATGTCTCGCTGGAAAAAGCACTGGTTAGTAAATGTTGGTGACTGAGAACCGCCGGACCGTGCGCTGCCCTTTCTCTCAATGCTTTGTATTCTGGACTAGCGGCAGTGCAGGCCAGTTTTCCGGTGAAGATCGCATACTCTTCGCCATGCAGGGGTAAATCCGAACGAACGACAGCCGGATAGAGCTCGAGCTTCATTGCAATCGTCAGCTCATCTCCCACGAATTCCGTCTGCTCAAGAAATTTCTGTCTTGCAGTCTCAGACAATACAAATTCCGGCGGATAGAGGACGGTAAATGCATCCGACGGCGGAAACCTGTCAGCAGTGGCCTCGATATTCTTCACCGTAAGCCAGGTTGTACCGGTCAGACCAGCCAGCACAGCAGGGATGAACGACGGATCGAGCGGCTCTTCTGTGAGGCAGACTTTTCCTTTGTCCGGCAACATTGTCGGAATACCTTTCGGCAGTTTTCCTGTCTTCTTTCCAGCCGCAAGCCACCGCTGTTTGGTCTTTCCGGAGCCCTGAAGAACAGAAAAAAGCCGGCGGTAACCCTCGGGTCCGCGCAGTGCAAATTCACTCAAGCGAGTAACCTGCTTCGGTGTCAGTTCCGAGAGACGCTCGCAGCATTTGCTGAGGAGTTCCAGTGTCGCCCGCACATCGCCGAGCGCACGATGTGGCGGCGTGTGATTCAGGTCCAGGACCGAGCTCACGTACCCGAGTGAGTAACTTTCGATCTCCGGAAACACGAGCGACGCAAGCATCGATGTATCGATCCATGGGCGGTTCGTAAGATCCCAGCCTTCGCCCTTCAGCATCCCGAGATCAAACTTCACATTCTGGCCGACAATAATTGCATCATCACTGAGCAATGCTTTCATAACGGGCAGCGATTTCTCAAACGTCGGCTGATCGATCAAATCTTCCGGCCGAATGCGTGTCAGCACTTGCACGGCCTGCGGAATCTCGGAACCTTCCGGCAGTTCAAATAGTTGATCGTACTCCTGGACTAGCTTGCCATCTCGCACCACCGCGCACGCGTATTCTATAATGTGGTGAACCCGCGGAACAAAACCGGTCGTTTCGGTATCCAACACGATGAAGGGAATGTTTGGGAGTTTCATCGGTGACACCTTACCCGAAAAAATCAGGAACGTAGAGACGCCCCGTGTTTCTATCGTTATAATATCCGGTTCATGGAGGGGCGTCTCTACAGAAATTGCACAGACACTACTCCACCTTTTTCTCTGCTTTTACTTCCTCCGATTCTGCTTTACCTACTGTACCTTCCTGCCCTCCTCCGAGCAGCACCGCCTCCACCTCCTCACCCTTCAGCTCCGCAAGCTTGGCCTTGAAGGCCGGGAGCTCTTCGTAGTTATACATATCGAGCTCGTAGCCAGTGAGCTGGGTGGCGAGCCGGATGTTCTGGCCCTTCTTGCCGATCGCCATCGGACGCTGTGCTTCCTCCACAAAGACTGCGGCGCGCTTCTTAACAAGCCGGCCATCATCGTCCTCGTGCGTCTCAGCATTGACGATGATGACAGCTGAGATAGATGCCGGCTGTAGCGCGGTCGAGATCAGTTTGATCGGATCTTCGGACCATTCGATCATGTCCACTCGCTCGCCGTTGATCTCCTCCATGACGGCCTGGATCCGGACGCCTTTCTGTCCGACACACGCGCCAATCGGATCGATCCGCGGATCATTGCTTTTCACCGCAACTTTGCTGCGCATGCCGGCATCACGAGCGATTGCCATGATAAACACGTCGCCGTTTCTGATTTCCGGAATCTCGAGCTCCAGCAGTTTCTTAACTAGGTTTGCGTGCGTGCGGCTGATCCGGAGCTGCGGACCCTTGCCCGTAAGCTCCACAGTGTCCAAATACACGCGGATGCGCTTGCCCGTGTAATAGTGCTCACCCGGAATTTGTTCCTTCCAGGGTAGCGACACAGTCATACCTTCCACCTCGAGCGTAACCCAGTTCGGCTCGACCTTCGTGACGGTAGCCGTGAGAAGCTCATTTTCGCGGTCTTTGAACATCTCAAACAGCGACTGCTTCTCGGACTCCTGCAGCTTCTGGATGATGACCTGTTTGGCAGATTGCGCGGCAATGCGGCCATAACCGACCGGCGTCACGTCAATCTCGATCTCATCACCGATCTCGGCATCCGGCTTCACGCGCCTGGCATATTTCTGACTGATTTCGAAATTTTCATTAAGCACGTCGTCGACCACTTCCTTTATGAGGAGCACGGATGGCATATCCTGATCCTCACGGAGCACGACACGAATCTCCTGCTCTTTGTTACCGTAGTCCTTGCGGTACGCAGTAGCGATGGCCTGGCGAACGGCCTCCAGAACATCCTCAGCTTTGACATTGCGCTCGGCACAGAGCTGGTTGATCGCTGCTATAAAACTTGCTCGCATAAAACTGGGTGAAAGAATTACAGAAGAAATTATGAAGTAAATTTACCGTGAAAGCGACCATCCCACGAAAAAGGGATAGTCAATGAAACAACCAGATTCTGTTATGTCATCATAGCATGGAATGAAGGCTGGGGACAATTGACTTCATTTGACAATATTGCATTAAAGCAATACTATTTGCAATAGTATGTCAGAAGAAAATAAAGAAACGGCCCTTGTAGATGTACTCATAGATACCTATGACATCGATGAAGAAATGACCAAGCTGAAGAAACAGACAAATACATTTGATTTGCTAGCGAAAGCATTTGAAAATAAAAATGCTTTCTATAAAGCAGAATCTGTCGCGCAACAATCAGTAAAAATGAATTCTATACGCAATATATTGTATCGATATGCTGGGGAGAACCGTTTAAAAATTCGCTCACTCCTTGATAAAAAAATTCAGTCGGATCTCGGCTTCACGTCAAAAGGAGGGGCAGAATTCGTTACGAAAATTATCTTCAAAAAAGCAATCTATAAATTCACAAATAGTGAAAGTACTGACAAAAAACAGAGAATGAAATCTAGAGAAATATGGAAAAACAATAGATCATTAGTTGCAAAAATTATTGCAACATTCCAAACCGTCTAAAAACGCCTTCCTATGCCTCCCCGCCATCGTCGGAAGTAAGCTCATGATACGATACACCAGTAACTTCCACCCCTTCGGTACCCGATCAAATTCCGGTACTTTTTTATGAATCTCTACGGCTGATCTCCCGAGTGTTTCCATCCGCTGCAGTGAATCCTCAAGCGTAATGTGATGATGATGCAATGCTTTTGCGGACGGTTCGTAATACAGGCGTACACCGGAATTTTTGAGCCGCAGCCCCCACTCGATGTCCTCCCAACCATAAAGGTGGACATCGGTTCGAAACAGGTGTTTTTTGGCTTCGGTAAGCGGCAAGCTGATGTGACTGGTGTAAGTAAACTTGTGCTGAATATCAGCCGGAAGAAGTGTGTGGGCGTACACAGAAATCGCCGGGTATCCAAACTGCCACCCAGACTTTTCGAGCCACGTCATGACGTCTGTGATTCCGACCACCGGATCCCAGGTGGTAAAACCTAGAATAGCTATGAGCTGTGAGCTATGAGCTATGAGAGGGTGATGGTGCTCATCGCTCAAAGCTGATCGCTCAAAGCTTTTATATGCCTCCAAATGCCTAGCACACGCCTCCGGCTCTAGGAAAATATCATCCCCAATAAACAAGACATACTCCCCCGTCGCATATTTCAGCCCCTCGTTCCTAGCTGCTCCCTGCTGGTTCTTTTCAATCTCGAAAAACTTCACGGAAATGCGCCAAGAATTATTCACGAAAAGTTCTCTACTCTTGTCATCGTGCCCATCACTCACGATAATGACTTCGATTTCCTGCGCGATAGTCTGCTGCTCCAGCCTTCGTAAACATTCTGCGAGGATCTCTGCGCGGTGATGGGTGGGAATGATGACGGAGAGACGAATCAATTGATAATTGAGAATTGATAATTGAGAATGACTTGGAACGACATAATTATCAATTTTACATTTTCCATTTTCAATTCATGATGTTAACCCTCTTCCTCGACTTCGCCTCGCATCAAAAAATGATCGGCCTTATAAAAGACAAACGAACCATCGGGCTGGAACCGATCAACGACCACGCTAACGAATCGGCCTTGATGCCAATGATCGAAAGAATGATGAACTGCGCGAACGAACAACGCGCGAACGAGCGAACGAGTAACGTCAGATCGATCGATCGTATCGCAGCTGTCACCGGCCCGGGCGGATTCATGAGCCAACGAGTGGGTCTGGCAATCGCAAACGCCTTGAGCTGGAGCCTGAAGATCCCGTCCGCCGGCATCCATCTTTCCGATCTCTGGCATGCCCGTGCTCAAAACTCAAAACTCCCGCCTTCGCCTGCGGGCTACGGGCGGGCAAGCAAAACTCAAAACTGCTTCTGGATCCATTCAACTAAAAAACAACTCCTCTTCATCCGGGGATTGGGGAAATATGCAGATACATGGCCGGAGCCAGTACTAATCACACTCGATGAACTGAAAACAGTGACGGAAGGCCAGTATGTCGGCGAGGTTCTGGATGAACAGGCGGCAGTGCTGCAGATCAAACCTCTGACAAAATTAAAAGAAGTATCGGAAGTGTTGCCGGCAGTACTGGAAACGCTCCGCTACAAAAAAACTCCTCTCACGCCCTGGTACGGCCGGGGGGCATGAAACAAGTGATGGATGGAGAGGGGCCGGGGGTGAGGGCCTTCGGTGACTCAAGGTGTCTTCTGTTATACTCTCTGCCCATGTCCGTCATTGATACTTTAAATAGGCTTTTGGGTGATCCCAGCCGCAAAGAGCTCAAGCAGATCGCTCCGATTGTGGACGAAGTCCGCGCGCTGCAGAAGTCGGCATCGATGCAGCAACTGACGCTGGAAGATCTGCCAAAAAAGACGCAGGAATTTCGGGATCGTTACCAAAAAGGCGATAGCCTGGAATCGATGCTCACCGAAACCTTCGCGGTCGCGATTCGCGCGTGCGAACTCTTGATCGGAAAAGAAGTGACTCTGGGAGCCGCGACGCAGAAGTGGGACATGGTTCCATTCGACGTGCAAATCATCGGAGGAGTGGTGCTCCACCGCGGTGCCATTGCCGAGATGAAGACCGGAGAAGGCAAGACACTCGTGTGTACGCTCCCGGTGTACTTAAATGCTATCGCTGGCAAAGGCGTGCACGTGGTGACCGTGAACGATTATCTGGCCAAGCGCGACGCACAGTGGATGGGATACCTCTATGCCTCACTTGGTCTTACAGTCGGCGTCATCGTCCACGGATTGAACCACGAACAGCGGCGCGAGGCCTATGCCGCCGACGTCACGTACGGAACCAACAACGAATTCGGGTTCGATTACCTTAGGGACAACATGGCGCCTTCCATCGAACGCCAGGTTCAGCGCGGACTTCATTACGCCATCGTGGACGAAGTGGACTCCATCCTCATCGACGAAGCTCGCACGCCGCTCATCATCAGCCAGCCGGCGGAAGAATCCACGCTGAAGTATGACCTGTACGCCAAGTATGTGCAGAATCTACAGGAACACACTGATTTCATGAAAGACGAAAAACAGCGTACCGCCACCCTGACGGAAGCCGGTATCAAGAAGATGGAAGGAATGCTCGGTGTCGAGAATATCTACACCGAAAAAGGGTTTGAGGAGGTACACCACATCGAACAAGCTCTCCGCGCACACGGAATCTACCAACGCGACATCGATTACGTTGTCAAAGATGAAGAAGTCATCATCGTCGACGAGTTCACCGGCCGTCTTATGCCGGGCCGCCGCTACAGCCACGGCCTCCACCAGGCCATTGAGGCTAAAGAAGGCGTGCCCGTGCAACGTGAGTCGAAAACCCTCGCGACAATCACCTTCCAGAACTACTTCCGCATTTTTAAGAAACTCGCCGGCATGACCGGTACCGCCAAAACCGAAGAGGAAGAATTCCAGTCGATCTACCGGCTTCCGGTACACATGATCCCGACAAACCGTACGATGTCCCGCACCGATAAGCCCGACGCCGTCTATGCGACAATGAAAGCAAAATTTAAGGCAGTCGCGATGATCGCAAAAGAGAAACACTCCAAAGGACAACCGGTGCTTATCGGTACGACATCCATTGAGAAATCTGAGGTGATGAGCGCGCTGCTGGAAGAAATGCAGATCCCCCACACCGTGCTCAACGCCAAGCACCACGAGAAAGAAGCTGAGATTGTCGCCAAAGCTGGCTATCTCGGCGCCGTCACGATCGCCACCAACATGGCCGGCCGTGGCACCGACATCAAGTTGGCTTCAGGCGTAAAAGAAACCGGAGGTTTAACAATCCTCGGCACCGAGCGTCACGAAGCTCGCCGCATCGATAACCAGCTACGTGGTCGTGCTGGACGCCAAGGTGACCCTGGTGAAAGCCAATTTTTCGTATCGATGGAAGACGAACTCATGCGCCTGTTCGGCGGCGACCGGCTGAAATCGATGATGCAACGTCTGAACGTTCCCGAAGACATGCCGCTCGAAAACAGCATGGTCTCGCGCAGTATCGAGAGTGCTCAGAAAAAAGTGGAAGGCCGCAATTTCGATATCCGCCGCCACGTCGTGCAGTATGACGATGTGATGAACAAACACCGCGACATCATGTACAAACGACGCCACAAACTGCTGCTAAAAATCGTCGGCCAGAGCACGGATACGGATTCGCTGCATGATGAAGTGCTTACAATGATCAAACGTGAGGTAGATGTGATCAGCACTGAATATGCGTCCGCAGAAGATCCGGAACTATGGGATCTGAAGAAATTGCGTGAATCTCTCGCTGCACTGCATCCGGATCTCGGCCGTGCAGTCTCCGAGGAAGATCTGAAAACAATGAACGAGCCCGAGGAAGTCCGAAAATTGATCAACGACATGATGCTTGCGTTTTACCTACAGAAAACGAAGCATTTTGGCGCTGAAGTTTCTGAGAAAGCCGAACAAATTGTCGTGCTCCAGTCCATTGATAGCCACTGGATGGACCATATCGACGCGATGGCGCACCTCCGCGAACAAGTCGCCTTCTCCGGCTACGCGCAGCGCGATCCCTTGATCGAGTACCAGGATCAGGGATTCCGGATGTTCCAAAAGCTCATCGGAACGATTGCCGCCACGACCGTCCGCACACTCCTACAAATCGATTTTGCACAGTTCGCCGCTCCCAAGATCACGATGACAAACGAACCTGCGAATTTACAAACCAACGAAGCCGAAATCGAGAGTGCTCTCGACCAACTCGGCGCTACCTCAGTAGAACGCAAAGTTTCCGTTGCTCAAAACTCAAAACTCAAAACTCAAAACTCCGACAGAGTCGGCCGCAACGATCCGTGTCCGTGCGGAAGTGGCCTCAAGTATAAGAAATGTCATGGAAAAACTGAGTAAAATAAAAGCTTCTCCCACTTCCGCCCTGAGCTTGCTTGCCCTGAGTTCGTCGAATGGGTCGAAGGGTGGATCCGGAAAAAAATATAAAAAATGTCATGGGAAGGAAAAGTGACAACTCCTTCCCGTAGACGGGACGCGGCGTCCCGACTACGGGTATTTGTTGGTGCATCCAATTTGCCTCATGACCGAGGTAAACCTACCGCTTATCCGCAGCCGCGATTCGCAAATCGTGGTTCGGAGCCACTGGCCAGCGGTTTGCGAACCGCTGCTACGGAATTAGGGAGATTTTTCAGAGGTTCCTGAGGTATCATGGCTCCCCCATGCCCCAAATCCCCGAAGACATCGCCGGCCACACCAAACAACGCGGCGAGCTCCTCAAAGACATCGCTAGTGGCAACGTCGCCCACGCGTATCTGTTTTCAGGCCCCGGCAACATCGGAAAGACCACTGTAGCACGCTGGTTTGCGTGGCGTCTGCTCGTGGATCACTTGCCGCCTGATCAAGCTGAGTCAGTGCGCATCCAGATGGAAAAATTCATTCAGCCGGATTTCCTGTGCTTGGATGCACTGTGGATTGAGGAAGTGAATGAAGACTGGACCGTCATCGGGCAAAGCTCCAATGTCCCGCAGCAACATCGCACGAAAGACACACCCGCCCGCACAGATACCATCGGCATTGATGACCTCCGAATGCTCTCCGAACGCCTGCAGGCCACCGGTGAGAGCCCGCACGTCTGCTGCATCATCCGCGGCATCGAGCGCATGCAGCCCACTGCCGCGACTTCGTTTCTGAAAATCTTGGAAGAGCCTCCGTCGAGAGTCGTCTTCATCCTCACGACCGATTCCCTGACGACACTTTTGCCGACTATTCTTTCCCGCGTACGAACGCTTAGGTTTGCGCCGCTCAAAAAAAACGAAATGATTCCGCTGCTACAAGGTTGCGACAATGAAGACGCCGGGTTCGCCCTCCATATTGCACAGGGCGCTCCGGGTACACTTATACGACTCCTTGATGACCCCGATTTGCTGCGGGGAAGCAAGCAGCTCCATTCCCAAGCTAGGCAGTTCTGGCAAACCAAGTCGCTCAAAGACCGTCTTAGTTGGCTCCTGAAAGCAGCCGAGAAAAAACAGTTAATTGACGATGTACTCATGCATCTCGGGCTCACCCTGAAGGAATACCCCGATGCCGCTAAACGCACGAAAATGGTGCGGGCTTACTCGGTGCTAGCTCGGGAGCTCACAACCAATGCTCACCGAGCGCTGATCATGGAGCGGTTCGCCCTAGCGGTCCAGGCAAGCGCGTGATACGATCAAATCTCGTATGCCTTACTTGGTTGTGTTCCTGGCGGCCTTCTTCGGTATTGTCGTCCTCATAGTCGGCCGAGTTCTTTTAAGAAACCGCTCCGTTCGTCGTCTCGTACGATCGATGAAGCTGCGTTTCCAGTCCGCAGAAGACCGTGGAGCAGTGCTTGTGGAAGAGCGTACAGTGAACCGTCCCCGTAAGAATCCGCGCACATCGGCGATTGAGCTCCAGAAGGTCCGTTCCCTGATGCGCGCTGCCGAGAAAGAGATCGCGCTCCAGAACCACGCTGAAGCCGAGCACATCCTTATTCAGGCTCTCACCATCAATCCTGATTCCACCGACACGCAGGCCGAGCTCGCCAAGCTCTACCTTACGACCTCTCGCGAGGCCAAGGCCGAAGCGCTCTACAAAGAACTCGTCCGTAAACGCGACGACGTTTCGTTCTTCGCTAACCTAGGCCTTGCGTACTACATGCAGGCCAAATATGTAGATGCATGCTTCGCGTACCAAGAGGCCCTCAACCGTGATCCGCAGACACCCGAACGCAGCGCTGCCCTCGGCCGTGCCTGCATCGCCGCCCGACGTTTTAAAGATGCAGCGCCTCTTCTCGAGAAAGCGATCGCCAGACTCTCACGTGACATCGAACTCTTGCACCTGCTCGCCGAGTGCTACGTACAGCTAAACGACAACACCAAGGCTGAAGAGGTTTACCGCAACATCAACAAAATCGAACCGTACAATGAAGGGGTGAAGCAGAAGATCAGCGCTCTCGCGACGAAAAAATGACAAGATAAGCCTTCACCGTTCGTTAACCAGCGATTTAAATCGCTGGTTAACGAACGGGCGGAACATTTCTCTGCTGATCGGCTAGTGCACAGCGTAGTCTATGACTGAACTCATTTTGCATCTTGACTTCCCACATACGAGTTGCGTGATCTGGATTCTTCCAATCCTTACTGGGGGCGATGTCAGTAGACTGTACGCCGACCTTCTTTTCCACCAATTTCATCAATTCTGTGAACATAGTAAAAGTATAATCGTCACTCGGAACATTCAACAAGTTGTTTTTACATATCGAGCAGCTGCACCGTCACATCACCACTCACCTGCGTCTGACACCCCAGACGCTTCGGTTCGTCGATAACACCCATGTTTTCCTCGCGATCATTCCGGGGTGACAGATTTTCATTTCCATCGACGATATCGCACATACAGGTCGTGCAAAAGCCGTTACCTCCGCATGCATATTCCATAGGCACATTGGCATCAAGTGCGATCGAGAGGAGCGTTTTGCCGCTCTCGGTCTCTACTTTCTTGATCTGTCCCTCGGAATCGATGAATGTCACGGTCGGCATGCTCGGGAGAGCGTACTTATTCTAGGCCTCAACGACAAGCGCTGTGGTAGGATAATGATATCCAAAATCCCGCATGATCAAGACCCAACAACTCCTCCTGAACGTCCGCGGACTCACGGTATCCGTCGGATGCAAACCGATCGTACAAGGCCTCAGTCTCACGGTAAATCGAGGTGAAGTCCACGCAATCATGGGGCCAAATGGTTCTGGAAAATCGACGTTCGTCTCCGCCCTCATGGGTCACCCCACGTATCAAATCGACTCCGGATCCGCGGATTTCGGCGGGAAGAAACTTTTTTCGATGTCGGCCGATGAACGGGCGCTAGCCGGGATGTTCCTGGCCTTCCAGTACCCCAAGGAAATCGCGGGAGTGCCGCTTAGAAGCTTTCTGCTGGCCGCGTACGAGGCTCAGATGAACGCACGAAATAGCAACCACCACAAAACCTCACCGGTTAAATTCCAGAAACTACTTACGGAAACGATGAAATCACTGAACATGGATCCTGTCTTCGCCGACCGTGCGGTGAATAAGGGCTTCAGTGGCGGTGAGAAGAAGAAAGCCGAAGTCCTGCAAATGAAAATTCTGAAGCCGGAGTTAGCTCTGCTCGATGAGACAGATTCGGGCTTGGACGTCGATGCGCTGAAAATCGTCGCCGAAGGAGTGAGCGGCATGCGTAGCCCGGATTTCTCGGCGATCATCGTGACGCACTACGCACGGCTGCTCGAGTACATCATCCCGGACAAGGTCCACGTCATGATTCGCGGAAATCTAGTGGAGAGCGGCGGACCGGAGATCGCTCACCGACTCGAAAAAGAAGGCTATGCAAAATACGGGATAAAGAATAAAATTGCGCTGGATTAGTCGGACTGCTTTTGGTTCACCGGTTTTTTCCCCATTTATCCTAGTGTCCGATACCGTCTCCACCATCAACGTCCGTCCTCCTCTGTGGCTACCGATAACCGTCGTCATTATCGCCGGTTTCTTCTATCTCTCCGGTAAGAATATTGAAGTGAAAGGTTCACTCACGAATCCTCCCGTCATTTCCGTAACGGCTGAAGGGAAAGTCTCGACTCCTCCGGATATCGCATCGATAAGCTTCGGTGTGACTACCGGCCGCCAAACGACAGCAAAAGCGGCAACCGACATCATCCAGAAGAACATGACGAAAATTCTAGCCGCTGTGCAAGCACTCGACATCGAGAACAAAGACATTGTAACCGAGAGCTTTTATCTAAGCCCTGAGTACGACTACACAACCGGCGGCCAACTCCCGCGTGGCTTTCAGGCGACCCAATCGCTCAGAGTAAAAGTCCGAGACTTGGATAAAGTCGGTGAAGTCCTCACCGCCGCCACGAACGCCGGTGCCAACCAGGTGGGCGGCATCACCTTCTTAGTCGATAACCCGGATGCTGTGAAGGCTCAGGCTCGTGAGATTGCAATCGGAAAAGCGAAAGCGAAAGCTGCGGTTCTCGCAAAGAATCTCGGCATGTCGCTGGGGCGCATGACGGCCTTCAGTGAAGACGACACTTACAACCCACCGATCTCCATGATGAAGGCAAACTACGATGCCGGCGCCGGCATGGCCGTGCCCGAGAGTTTGCCCATCCCCACTGGAGAGCAGGAAATCGTCTCGAATGTCACGATTTCGTATGAACTGAGGTAAGTAGCACGGTCATCGTGACCGTGTCATGTTGGAAGTAGCACGGTCATCGTGACCGTGTTCAATTAACACGGGCTCCAAGCCCGTGCTACTACGCTCGTAGCTAAATGATCAATTTTTTGTCATCTGTAAGCCAATAACAAGGATTATGTCTCCTAAAGCATTGACGACAAATGAGAAAAACATATACTTCACGCAATGATTACTGTTTACCTCCTCGCTGGCATGATGATGTCGATGATGTCCCCTCTGCGAGGCAGGTGTGAGTCGTAAATAACTTTCTCACGTAAAACCCAACCCTCGCAGAAATGCGGGGGTTTTTATTATTTATTCAGCCATTCTTGTTCCCATGAACTTCCAACGGATCGCAGCCAACGGCAACATTTCCCACTTCATCCCCATGATGGATATGTGCATGCGTGTCCCGCGGGAGAAGAGAGAATGAGATAAAATAAGACTCATGACTCACCCCGCGGGACTACACGAGGGGTGTTTTTCTTATTTCTTTTATTTTTCCTCATCATGACAAATCGTTCTCCCCATCAATGGCACAACCTAGCACTCGAATTCAGGCTCTCTGATACCTACGGTGGTAGAGAGATGGATCCCACGGCTCCGAACACACCGGATATTGATGTATTACTTGAAACGAATCTTGCACGCCTTGCGTGCATTCTTCAAAACGCACCAATTGCAATAATAAAAAATACCCGTATTGAACGCGAATGTTCCGTGTTCGGACGAGGCATTCCCGTTGGACAGCATATCGCGAGAATTGCCAATCAATGGACGGTGAAATATGGAAAATTGTTAGCGAAACATAATCTTAAAATAGGGCTCTTCATTAATGCCGCGCCACGTGTTGGAGAGAAGAAAAGACCCGAGCCATTTCACATTGCTGAAAACGGCCACGGACTCCGCATCGTTTCTCCGGAACAAGGAATTGACCTTATTAGGAACGACATTGCGCGTTTGGCTTGCATTCCAAATATCAACAGCGGTATTTGGGATGACGGAGATCAGCACAGATCACGGGTGGTGCATAATGCGCTTGTATGTGAGAAAGGCATCCGTCTGCGAGAAAGAGACATTGGAGGTCCTGATATGGATGATCTCACCACAAGAAAAGTGCGTTACTGTGATATCGATGGGAATCTTATTACCTATTTTGGTGGTGAGCATTGTGAATTCGGGAGGGACGTAACAGAACTGCAAGCAAGGGCAGACAATTCGGAAGATAGAAGTATCTCCATCACAGTCGGTGACCGCACATTGAAAGGGTTTGCTACTCATGGATTAGAAGACGGCAAAGAGGGGGATATCATCGCCTACCCGAATGGAGGAAATCCAGAGAATCCGAATATTGATATTGTCCGGAAATACAACACAAAAAATAGGGGGCCTGAGGAATCTGCATACGCATATTTTGGGCATCCGCGCGAGGGAGAGACGGAGGTTACGATTACTATTCCACAGAATAAATAAGTACTTTTTATTTCATATTAAATTTCCCCCTGAACCAATGACAACTGATCACACTCCAGAAACCACTGGCAGAGAACCACGAATCCTGGACCCGATTTGAACGGCCGATGAACGAATAAAGCCCACCTGATTATTCTTAAAGGACAACAAGTATTTGTTGGATTCAATCCTCCTACGCCTGCCTCCGCCCCGCAATCGCCTCTCTAAGCGTCACCTGATCCGCAAATTCGATGTCTGCACCCATCGGCAGACCGTGGGCTAGACGCGTAATTTTCTGCACACTCGGAGCCACTTGCTGCTTGATGAAAGCCGCAGTGGCTTCGCCTTCGGTATCCAGGTTCGTCGCAATGATGACTTCTGCAATATCTCCCACGCGGCAGCGATCAACCAATTCCTTCAACTTGAGCTGCTCGGGACCGAAGCCATCAATCGGCGATAAGACACCATGCAGAACGTGATACAGACCTTTGTATCCGGCTTTCTCGAACGCAACGACTTCCAGCGGTTCTTCAACGACGAGAATCTGCGTCCGGTCTCGGGATCGATCACTACAAATCGAACATTCCTCGCGGAGAGAAATCATTTGGCAAGTGTAACAATATTTAAGATCGCGCTTTAAGGTAAGCAACGCATTACCAAGCCCTTCCGGTGTAGCCTTACTGGACCGAAGTAAGTGAAACGTCAGCCGTTCTGCGGACTTGGGGCCGATACCGGGGAGCTTACTAAACTCCTCGATGGCCTTCTGGATTTGCGGAGGCAAAAGCGACACGAGCGGAGGGTTGGAAGTAGCACGGTCATCATGACCGTATCATGAAGTAGCACGGTCATCATGACCGTGTCATGATAGATCGCGAGAGCAGATTCGTCACGCTTACACTTCCCGACCATCCCGCATCTTCCGGCCGATATCGCGCTCTTTGATCTTCTGCCGTTTATCGTGCCGCTTGCGCCCTCGCCCAACCCCGATGAGAACCTTAATAAACTTCCCGGCCTGGATCTCAAGCGGGACAATGCTGATACCTTTTTCGGCCTGATAAGCCTCCAGTTTTTCAGCCTGATTTTTCCTAAGCAAAAGCTCGCGATCATGGCCTGGATCGTAATCCGACATTGGTCCCGAATATTTGTACCGGCTGATCTTGGCCTGCTTCAGTATCGGCTTGCCGCCGAAGAACGATACGTAGCTGCCAAACAAGCTAATCTGCCCGAGTCTACAGGCCTTCACCTCCTGACCCGAAAGTACGATGCCAGCTTCTACGGTTTCTAGAATCTCGTAGTCGAATTTAGCACGCCGGTTCTGGGCCACAGTTTTCATCGCCGGAAGCATAGCAGCATCGCGCGAATTCACGCGTCACTTCAAAAACCAATTATCCGCAGATACACTTCACCGAAACCGAGTAATGTCAGCAGTACCCCAAGTGTTAGAAAAGGCACAAATGCAACCCGCTGCTGCTTGGCCGAGATTTTACGAAACAAGATCATGATAATAAGAATGATAGCACCACTCATGTAACTGAAGACAAGCGTCATGATCGCAGACCGAATTCCAAGCCACAAACCCAGAACGATTGCGATAAAAATATCGCCGGTACCGACTGCTTTGCCGCGGGTGATGACCCACTGACCGCCAAACCACACGAGCATGACCGTGGCTCCCAGAAATAGGGACATGCTGTCGGCTTTCAGAAAAATAGATAGCAGCGCAAGGACACCGATTAAAATAGTGAAGATGTCTGGTATCTGCTGGTAATTGGCATCGAAAATGCACGCGAGAAACAGTAAATAGAGAATGAATGCCGTGATGATCGCGACTGCCGGATCAGCGGGATGCAGAAGAAATGCAAAGACGAACAGTAATCCTGAACCGAGTTCCACCAGCGGATAACGAATCGAAATTCCACCACTACATCGACGACACTTCCCACGAAGAACAAGGAAACTTAGTATCGGAAAGAGATCGACCCAAGCGAGAATCCGGTGGCATGATGGACATTTGGACCGCCCGGTGATCGGCTCTTTTGTATGAATCCGGTGCAGAAGCACATTGCCAAAACTGCCGAACACTAGTCCGGACAAAGCGAAGAGTGTGACCCCAAAAACTACCATGACACTCATCCTAATCTGAAGAGCGAAATGATGGAAGCAAACCGTGTTCGCCATGTTTTTTTCGATGACACAAAGACTGCGATAAGCGCGAGGAGCACGAGCAAGTTAAGCCCGAGTCCGGAGTTTGGAAGATTGCTACCCTGCAAAGTCCCCGGTGGAATGTCGGTGCCCTTATATATTGGCTCGGCCTGCTTTATTGTGACGGATTCAGAGGAAGCAAGTTCTTTGAGCTGCATCGAAAATTGCCGCGTTGCGCGGCGGGATGATGCGAAAGCAGTCACCGGCGTTTCGGCCTGAATGGTCCGGTCTGCATTCTGGAGCGCTGCTGCGACTGTCTGGGCACGGGCGGCGATCCTACGGAGTGTAGAATCATCCACGTTCTTCGCATTAATATTGACGTCGGTCGACGGAGAGATCGTCTTTGTGGAAACCAAGAGGCCTTTGAGAGAGCGATACGATGCCTGATCGAAGCCAACGTAGACAACGGCCGCGATAGCCATGCCGGCAACCGCACCGATAAGCTGCTTTGCTGAATTTGAAGTGAGAATGTTGGTCATCGAAACATTATACATCAAAATGACCTCTATTTCAATCGGCCAAACCTTTGCCCTCTCGCACTTCGGAAACTGTTGATAACATCAGCCGATTCGTAAGTAACTACGTCATTGGCACCTGAACCTCTTCCACAGGATCTGAAAGAACAAATATTCGATGAAAACCAACCAGAAACGCCAGCAGAGCGGCAAAAAGCCCTCCAAGCGTGAGACCGAGAATGCTCAGGTAAACAGTGGAAAGCAGCGGCGCCGTGAAGAAGAGACCAATTCCGAGCACAACGGAAAATCCAAGCCACCGCAAGATCTGATCAACCGGAAGAGCGAGCGGCATTGACCGAACCGCGAGTGGAAAGAGTGTCGCACAGAGAAAGAAATGAACGATGGTTGATGTGCGGATCGCTCCGATGAATCCTAGCTCAGGAATCCAATGCAGATTCAATGTGAGCGAGAGAATGACCGCACTGATCATGCAGAGCACGAGTGGTTTCCATTCATGCTTGGTTAGTAGTATGTAAAAACTGAAAAGCACAATGCCATTGAAAAACATCGGAGCCGCCAGCAGTGAGAGAGCAGTGTCCGATCCGGGTTGGCCGGCAGCTTGGAGGTATGCGGAAGTGGTGAGTAGACTCATGATGGGAGTGGCCCAGAAGAATGAGAAAAGTGCCGACACCGAACCGAATGTGAGTATGAGGAGGAGTGTTTTACCGAGCAGCCGATCCATCGGCTCCCCGCGCGCCGAACGTTCACTCAGAATCGGTAATGTGGAATTGAGTAGGAATGTAGGAATCAGGTAAGTCATTTCGGTGACACGGGATGCAAATCCGAATGCAGCGTTCTGAAGCTGAAAATCGTCACGCAGCACCGAAATCAAGGTAAGATCGAACTGGCGGTAAAGCGCGATACAAAGAAATGCCACACCGTACGGGGCAGACGATTTCAGGAGTCTTACGAGTAAGACGTAGTCAAAGGTCGGCCGTATACGCATAAACCGCAGCGCAAAGATAATCGAAAGAATTAAGAGGAGCATTGCACCGAACACACCCACCCCCAGGAACCATTCGTAAACGCGCACATCGGTACTGAGCCGCACACCGGAGATGATGATAAGCGCCATGAGCCCGGCTGTGAGAATGCGCTGTAGCACTTCAGCTATAAAAACGTACTGCATGTGAAATGTGACCTGAAAAACAGTACGAAGAACCCCTGCAAGAAGTGTGAAAAACGGCACAAATGCAGCGATAGCAATGCCGATCGGTAGCGGTGTCCCGCGCCAGGCAGGAACGAGCCAGGCAATCAGAATCGCGGAACCGAGTGAAAGCACCACGATAATGGAGCGAAGCACCAGGAGCCCGCCTAAAACTTTTTCTTTGTCTTTTGCAGCACTTACCTCGCGCACCGAAACAGCATATAAACCAAAGTCCGCAAGAATCGCGAAAAGCTGCAAATAACCGTACGCCGAGTTGTAAGCGCCCGCCAATTCCTGGCTTAGTCCAATCGCTACGAATTTTACAGACACGGCCGAGAGCATGGCCATCGTGGCCTGGCTGGCGATCTGCCAGATGGTGGACGTTGCAATCGCACGCGTGGACATGCCAAGAGAATAGACTGTTGATTCTCTTGTGGGAACTCGGTTAAGATGAAAGCCGATGCCACTACCATTCACGCACCTTACTTCCACCAAACAGCTCACCCGGGCTGATACGGAGGAAGTTCTTCGGGTCGCAGCTGAAATGCATGGTATCCGTGCCAAGGGCAAGAGTGATCTTCTAAAAGGCAAAATTTTAGCTTCGCTTTTCTACGAACCGAGCACCCGTACACGCTTAAGTTTCGAAACCGCGATGCTCCGGCTCGGCGGCGACGTTGTGACGGCCGAGGGAATCCAGTTCAGTTCGCTGTATAAAGGTGAGACGATCGAGGACACGATGAAAATGGTCAGCCAGTACGCCGATATCATCGCCATGCGCCACCCCGAACAGGGCAGTGCTGATAAAGCGGCAGATGCCTCCAAGGTGCCGTTTATCAATGCCGGCGACGGTCCGGGGCAACACCCGACCCAAGCACTCCTGGATCTCTTCACGATTCAGAAAGAATGTAAAAAGATCGACGGACTGCGCATCGCGATGGTCGGCGATCTCCGATACGGACGAACCGTGCACTCACTATCGTATCTCCTCGGACTCTACAAAAATATCCGCTTCACATTGATTGCACCAAAGGAACTGACGATGCCAGAAAAAGTCACGAGTTTCCTGCATGAGAAAAATATCGTCTTCGAAGAGCATGACGATATTGCAGCCGGCTTGGATTGTGATGTCTTGTACATGACCCGTGTCCAACAGGAACGATTCGCTGACAAGAGTGAATATGAACGACTGAAACTCAAGTACATTCTCACCGCCAAACAGCTGAAGGGAAAGAACGTGATCGTCATGCATCCGCTTCCCAGAGTCGGGGAAATTACGACCGATGTAGATCAGCTCCCGAACGCCGTTTACTTCCGTCAGGCCGGAAATGGAGTCCTTGTGCGGATGGCGCTGCTGGCGCTGCTTCTCGGTAAGGCATAAAAATACGCTCATGAAAAAAATCCTCATCCGCGGCGGTTCTCTCGTCACGCTCGAAGGATTGAAGAAGGCAGACGTTCTGATCTCCGTCACCGGCGAGATCGACGCGGTGCAACTGGACGTGAAGGAGAAGAACGCAAACGTGATTGATGCCGAAGGAAAACTCCTCTTCCCCCTCCTCATCGACTGCCATGTTCATTTTCGCGAGCCGGGACTGGAACATAAAGGCACGATGGAAACAGAGTCGGCTGCGGCTCTGGCCGGAGGAGTCGGCACCGTGTGCGAGATGCCGAATACGATTCCACCTACCGTAACAGTCGCCACACTCGCGGATAAGGTGAGGAGAGCCTCGCACATCGATGGGTGCGTCTTAAAATTTTTCTTCGGCGTCACGGAGGCGCTTCACCTCCAGACGCTACGGGATCTCTGGACCGGCACATCGATGGAGCTGAAACGGCTCAAGCATCACTGCGCGGGCGTGAAACTGTATTTGGATCACTCAACGGGCGACCAGAAAGTGGACAGCTTTATCATCGAAGATATTTTTCAAGCGTGCGCAGACTTACACATTCCTCTCGTCGCGCACTGTGAAGACTCGGAAATAAATCAGCGTGCTACGGAGGCACTCAAGAATGTGACGCACATAGCAGCACATTCCGAGATGCGACCACCGGAAGCGGAGGCCGCGTCCATCGAATACGCTCTTGGCTTCGTGAGGAAATATGGAACGGCTTTTCACATCGCGCATCTTTCGACGAAACAAGGCATCGACCTCGTGCGGAAGGCAAAGAAAGAAAAGTTGCCCGTGACATGCGAAGTGGCACCGCATCATCTTTTTCTCACCATTGACGATTACGAAACTCTTGGAGCACTCGGAAAAATGAATCCGCCGCTCCGAACGACGGAACACCAAGGAACACTCTGGGAAGGAATCTTCGATGGAACCGTGGACTGCATCGCGACTGATCACGCCCCGCACACGCTCGAGGAAAAAAACGCTTCTAATCCTCTGGAAGCACCGAGCGGCGTCCCGGGGGTAGAGACTATGCTACCGCTTCTCTTGTCTATGGCTGCCGGCCATTTCCCCCATCCGAGCTCACCGCTCAAAGCTCAGGACTCACAGCTTACCTACGAAGACATTTTTCGACTTTGTTTCACGAATCCGAACAAGATTTTTTCTCTTTCGGCGCCTTCGATCGCACCAAAGGAGATTGCGCGTATTGCAATCGTGGATCCGGATGCCGAGTGGACAATCAAAGGGAAGAATCTGAAGAGTAAATGCGGCTGGACGCCGTATGAGGGGTGGACGATGAAAGGAAGAGTTACAGGGGTGATTGGTCACTAGTGTCCCGTTAAAACCAATGTCGATTTGATGTTTTGCCCTCGTACATAACGAACAGGGGCTGCATTGTAGTGGTGTCAACGCCTCTACACGCTTCCCCTTTTCGCTATGGCAAACACTACCATTGTCCTGAACCAGTTGCAGCATCTACTGCCTCTCCGTGAGTTTGAATCGTTTGTGGGACAGCATGAAGCAGACAAGTATGTGAAGCGGCTTACCTGCAGGAATCAACTCACGATTCTGCTCTACGCCCAAGCTACGGGGAAGGATTCTTTGCGCGACATTCAGACCAGTCTTACGATTCGGGACAGCAACTGGTACCACTTAGGATTGGAGACTGCGGCACGCTCGACTTTGGCTAAGGCAAACGAGAAGCGCCCCTCCCAAATCTATGAATCCCTGTTCTACAAGATGCTGGAGAAGTGCGGAAAATTCAGTTCCGGGACAGCATCCGCGTTCTCATTCCAAAACGACCTCCGAGCCATCGATTCGACAACGATTGATCTCTGCCTCAATCTCTTCCCCTGGGCACGCTTCCGTACACAGAAGGGTGCGATCAAGCTCCACACGAGCTTCAACGTCCGATCGCAGATCCCCGATTTGATCGAGATCACCGACGGAAAGGTTGGTGATGTCACAGCCGCTAAGGAGTTCGATCTCTCGCAGTACCCGAAGGGCACTATCTTCGTCATCGATCGTGGATACACCGACTATGCTTTCCTCCAAGCCATTGTGGCCGCAGGCCACCACTTCGTGATCCGTCTGAGGAAAAACGCACAAGTGCTGCGACTCAAGGAGCATCGTCCCCCGTGCGGTGAAGGCGTACTGAAGGACGAGAAGATTGGCTTCGTGTTGCCCCAAGCTCTGAAGGATTACCCCGAAGACCTGCGCCTCGTGACGTTCCATGATGGTGAACATGATGTCACCTACCAATTTCTCACCGATGAGTTTCGGTTCTCTGCTGCAAACATCGCACTCATCTACAAACATCGCTGGCAGATCGAACTGTTCTTTAAGTGGATCAAGCAGCATCTCAAGATCAAAACCTTTCTCGGCACCTCGAAGAATGCCGTCCTCACGCAGATTTGGGTGGCGATGATCTACTTTCTCTTGTTGGCATGGACCAAGTTCCAGACAAAATTTCAGGGCACGCTTCTTGAGCTGACACGCATGATCGAAGAGGTACTGCTAGAGCCAATCTCCATCATTGATCTTCTGAACCTCACAACAATAACTGTGAAAAGAGCTCTTGCAAGAGCGGGGCCACCGCAACTGGCTCTACTTTAACGGGACACTAGTG
>CAZLUK010000026.1:0-12578 GCA_964562735.1 uncultured Candidatus Peribacteria bacterium | reverse complement strand
CGGACCCGTGATGCCGTAGGCGTAATTGATTCCCGTGTTGAACCACTGCGGCGAGTTCGGAGCCGCCATCTGATTAACCAGCATGTACTTAAGCTCGTCCTCGAACGTCTGAGCGTCTTGCCTCGTCGCGAAATACCCGTGATCCGCTCCCCACTGCCGCCAGCATCCGGCGAGGCGGCGGACCACCTGCTTCACAGACCGCTCGGGGCCGGTGATAATATTGCCGTCCTGACCCTTGATCATATTCCCCTGCTCATCGTACTGCGGGACTCCCGCCTTGCGGAAATACTTGCTGACGACGATATCGGTTGCGACCTGGCTCCAAGCCACCGGCACCTCGGCATCCTTCATCTCGAAGACGACCGAACCATTGGTATTGACGATCCGACTGGTGCGGAAGGAGTACTTGACCTGATCCAGCGGATCGGAACCCGGATTGGTGAACAGACGTGAGATCATGAGACCGCGGACAGGGCGGGTGTCGATGGCCGCTTTCATCGCCTTTTTCTTGGCGCTCTGCAGAGTCTCGAAACTGCTAGCGAGAGGAATCTCACGGGCGTTTGAAATAGTGAAATCGTTCGGGTTCATGCGGAAGGGGGAACACAAGATGTAGTGGTTACTTGATGCAACCAACCACAACATCTCCGAATTTTACTCGTCTCAGCATTTTGTACAAATTCTCGTCGGGCCAAAATTATCAAGCGGATCGTAGGCTTGTTTTTGTCTCACGGAAGGCAAAAAATAAGCCTCGGGTTTCCGGATAAAACATAGCCGCAACACCATGACATATTTCCGCTAGATCAATTTGGTTTTTGGAAGGTGATAGAATGTGAATAGTGATACCACTTCGCGTTTGAATTGATACGAATTCACTCATGAGTCGATGCTGAAATTCTTGGCCTGGGCAAACGCTACGCGGTACGAGACGAGGAAGATTAAGATTCATCAGATCGGTATCAATTCAATTGCTACTTGGTATGACATCGGACCAGCAAACAAAGGCTCCACGGATCGCCGTCATCGTGGCAGGAACGAATGTACGCAGTAACAGCAATATGCTTGCCGATGCCATGGTCGACGGCATGAAACGAGTGATGCCGGATGTCGTCACCAACAAAATCCGGCTCAAGGACATCGAAATCAGTCACTTCAATCTCAACTGCTATGGCCCGGCATGCCCCATCGATGGGCTCACGCATGTCGAGTCACTGATCAAAGAAACCGACGGCGTCATCATCGCCACTCCGGTATGGAATTTCGGCGTACCGGCACACCTCAAGAATTTGATCGATCGCATGGGAGCATTCGCACTCGATGAAACGCGTTCGCTCGGAACGTTCAACGGTAAGCCATTCTTTCTGATCTTCACCGCGGGGATGCCGAAAGCCGCCTGGCCTTTTGTACGTAAAACGGTGAGCCACATTCCGATTGCCATCCAGTATTTCGGTGGCAGCGTCCTTGGAACATACTTCGAAGGCGGCTGTACGCTCGGGCGGGGTAAATTCGGACTTGTGGTGGACAAAAGACCGGCAAGCCTCCAGGCTGCTCAAACAAAAGGTGAACAATTTCTGAGGAGTGTCGAGGTGTTTAAGCGCACCGGAGTCCTGCCACTGCGGTACAGATTGATCAAAAGAATTGTACGGGTTTTACAGCTTGTGAAGAGGAAGATGGGACTTTAGAACAGAAGATAAATTATCCAACCAACGTCACCTCCTCATCCACCATCCCCGCCTTCCGAAACATCTCCCATGTCCGCAGTCCGCCTTCAACAAGGATCGAAGAAATACCATAGAAATCTTCTTTCGGAGTCGTAAGCTCGTCCCAGAGAACTTCCCAGTCGAACATGTGTTTATTGAGAGGAATTTCAAAAAGAGTGACTCCCCGGCTCTCTAATTCTTTGACTTTATTCGAATTAAAACCGGTTGCGGCCACAACGATAGTCTTGAAAGCAAGATTACCCTGCATAACCTTAGCGGTGAGGGGGATTTTGAGAGTTGGATCCAGAATAATACGGAATTGCTCCCCTCTCCCCGCTGCCTCCGCAGGAGCCGGGGGGTGGGGCCGGGGGTGGGGGCTGGCCAAGGAATAACGAGCCGTCAACTGCGGATCGTCTTTCAAAATCGTTCCGATGCCAACTAAAATCGCATCGTGCCTTGCACGGAGCAAGCGATGCGACCACTCGTCCTGCTCTGGGGATGTGATCTTTAGCGGTGAACCGTCTGCATTGGCATATTTTTTTTCAGACGTCATCGCCTGCTTCAGCGTGATCCATGGGCGACCTTTGGTCTGAAGCGAAATATACCCGCGGTTCAGACGCAAACAATCAGCCGTGAGCTCTGTACAGATGCTCACATTCACTCCATGTGAGCAGAGAAGTGTAATCCCCTTGCCCGATACTTCGGGATTCGGATCCTGCATGCCGATCACAACGTTCTTCACGCATTTTTCTATCAGCATCTGCGCGCACGGCGGCGTCTTTTTGTTCGTGTGGCAACACGGCTCCAGATTCACGTAGACTGTATCGGTTGATCTTATTTTGTATTCATATTTTTGCAGTAACTGACGCTCGGCATGCGGTTTTCCAAACTCCTGATGAAAGCCTTCGGCGATGATCTTTCCGTCGCGCACAAGTACCGCGCCGACCATCGGATTGATACCGGTTTTGCCTCGCGCCTGTCCGGCGAGTTCGAGGCAACGGCGGAGGAACTTGTCATGCATGGACCGAAGTATAGAGCGTCGGACTTAGGGACGCTCTTGGATCGGAAAACGACCGTTCGTTGCTATGGCGACGAACCGGACGCCGATATTTGCGGCGAATTGCCGGTCCGTGTCCCGGTCTCCGATCATGAGGGACTGCATACAGTCCACCGGATTCTCCTGGAGGAACCTCCGAACGAGGCCGATCCGTGGCTTGCGGCAGTCGCAGCCGTCTGCGGGCAGGTGCGGACACACGAATACCTGCTCGAAAACGATATCCTGTTCCCGAAGTAAACGTAGAAATTCGGCCTGGGGAATCTCGAAGGACTCGGCCGGGAAGGACGCGGTCCCGACTCCGTCCTGGTTGCTCACGAGTACGAGGGTAAATCCGCCGTCGCGGAGCGTCCGGAGACCTTCAATGACGCCGGGCAAAATGCTGAGCTTCTCGAGGCTATCGATCTGCCGCGTATCTTCGGGTTCACGGATGAGGGTGCCGTCTCGGTCAAGGAATGCGACTTTCATAGGAGAGAGGAGAGGGAGGACAAAAGCATGTCGTTTTCGGCGCGCGTGCCGACGGTGAAGCGGAGGAATGACCGAAGCCGGAGCGACTTCATGCGCCGTACGATGATCCCGGCGCGCACGAGACCCTCGAATGCCCGGGCGGCCGTGAGCGGAGTCGGACACTGGACGAGAAAGAAGTTTGCGGCGCTCTGACGCGGCGTGAAACCGAGCTCCGCGCACCGCCGCATGAGGCGGGTTCGCTCTTTCAGGATGATCTTCACCGACCGTTCCATGCGGCTGCGGTTCTTCCACAGTGCCAGTCCCGCGGCCTGCGTCAGCGCATTCACGTTGTAGGGCAATTTGCAGTTGAGGAGAACGGCGATGATTGCCGGATCCGAAAGCGCGTAGCCGAGGCGGATGCCGGCAGCGCCGAAGGCTTTGCTGAATGTGCGCAGGACGATGAGATTTTTCACTCCTTTACGGAGAAGCCTCATGCATGACGGATAGCCGAGCGCATCGGCGAATTCGCCGTAAGCTTCGTCGACGACGACGATGCCCGGAAATGAGCGGCATATTTTTGCGATCGTCGACACTGCGATGACACCACCGGTGGGATTATTGGGGTTACAGAGGAAGAGAACGTCGGACCTGCCGCAGCGGGAAGTCATATCGGACGGCGGTCGCCAGTCACTCTCAAGTGCGATCGGGGCGTAAGGGACGCCGTTCGTTCGAGCGGAGACGGAGTACATGCCGTAGCTCGGTTCGATTGCCGCGACGGATCGGCCGGAGCGCACGAAGCAGCGCGTTATGAGATCGATGATCTCGTCCGAGCCGCTAGCCATCATGATGTTCCCGCGGGCGAGACGGAACGTTTTTCCGATCGCATCTCGAAGCTGATCGGCAGTGGGATCGGGATACCGGTTGTACGACAGAGCGGACAAGCGAGTCGTCGGCGAAAACGGCGATTCGTTGGCATCGAGGAATGTCCAATCGTCACCCTTATAGAGCGATCTCGCGGAGGCGTACGGCACGAGCCTTCGGACGCGGGCGGGAAGGGGCAGCGTTTTCTTCATGGCAGGAAGGGGAAACGGATGGTAACGGCGGCCTTGTGGGCGTCGAGGCCTTCGATATCGCTGATCGGTTCTATGATACAGCGAAGCGACTGCAAACCTTCCTTCGTGAGGTACTGCACTTCGCTCTCCTTCTCAAACGTTCGTACCGAAATCGGCGAGCACGACCGCGTCCAAACACCGGTCGGGAGCGTGTTGTTCGTGCCGGTGGCGTAATCCCCCGCCGGAACGGGTGCGTAGGCCCCGAGGAAGATGGAACCGGCGTTCAGAATGCGCGGCAACATCGCGATCGGATCGGCGACGAGCAGCTCGATGTGTTCGGGGCCGTACTCGTTCGCGAATTCCACAGCCTTATCTTCGTTGTCGACAAGCACAATGGCAGAGTAGCGTTCGAGAGCCCTCAGAATGACGTCTTTTCGCGAGAGTGATTCGATCTGCCGTTTCGCCGCTTTCTGCACGACGGCGGCAAGTTCGGAGCTCCACGTGACGAGTACGCTCGCAGCATTGGCATCGTGTTCGGCCTGTGCGAGCAAATCTGCGGCGATGAACTCCGGATTCGCGTTCGGATCGGCGACGATGAGCACTTCAGACGGTCCGGCAATCATGTCGATGGCCGTGTCGCATTGAACCAAAGCTTTTGCCGCCTGCACGTAGATGCTGCCGGGACCCGCGATCTTATCGACGGGACGGACTGACTCAGTGCCGTACGCAAGGGCGGCGATCGCGGCCACGCCTCCGACGCAGTACAGTTCGTCGACTCCGGCGATGTCAGCCGCAACGAGCATCTCGGGGACCCTGCCACGCGGCGGCATGCAGGCAACGATCCGACCGACGCCCGCGAGCTTGGCGGATACTGCCAAGATCTGCATGACGGTGGGGAGCGGAGCGCTGCCGGCGGGCACATATAGCCCGGCGCTTTGAAGCGGCGTAATTTTCTTACCGGCGAAAACTCCCGGCACCATTTCCTGTAGCGCCATCTGGCGCAGATCCCGCATGGACTGCTGGAACTTACGCGACAGCGCAATCTGCTCACGGATCGCCGTGAGAACCGCGGGTGCGATTTTTTCATACGCCTGTGCGATTTCGGTCGGAGTGACGCGGAGTCTGTCGATCGTGAATCCCGGATCGTCGAACGTGCGGACGTAGTCCGCGAGCGCCGCGTCGCCTTCCGACCGTATGCGGTCGATCCACGGACGGATCTGCGGATAGATGGCTTGAAGATCGGACGAGGAACGCCTGAGGAGGCGGGTTTTGGCTTCGGCGGTAGCCGATGACCAATCAAGAACTTGAAACATGGGAAGTATAAGGGAAAGAGAAAATAGAAAGCTCACACGAAAGCCTCCGGGTCTCCGCAGTCCGGCAGCGGGCGAACCATCGCCCTGATTTCTGGACGGAGCAGCAGCGTGACGTCGCGCCGGATCTGGTCGGCGGTCGGGCGGTCCGGTTGAGCCGACGCAGCCGGAGAGGCTTTCAGGACGGCTGGCCGGACGTAATCTTCGGAAGCATCGGCGTACTCCCTCGTGGCGTACTGCTTGCCGGGCGGCAGGCCGAGCGATGAGGCTTCTCCATCGATCGTCATCAGGTTGTTGCGCACGCCGTTCCAGACGCCTGCTACTCTGTCGAAGTATTGGAATTGCCCGTCGGAACCGGTGCTCGACGACGGCCGGGTCTGACGGATGCCGATTCGTGCGGATTGTCCCGCCGTTTCAGCCGGTGGTGTGGGAGTGTCGTTATTCATGGTGAGTGAGGAAGAAAGAAGAATTAAAAAAACTCCTCCGCGAGGAGGAGCTGATACCGGTCAGATGGGTGCTTACTGCTTGGCTCTTTCCAGATATTTCTGGAGCACCGATACTGAGCTCTCCTCGCGGTTTTGCGTGGTCTCGGTCAGCCTAGGCTGACGCGAGACCATCCGGTGATGCCGATGCGCATTCAACACTTTGCGGTAGCCGCCTTCGCCGTTCTCCAAAAATTTGCCGACCCGAGTGACGGTGGTCGTGCTCGCACCAGTATTCTTGGCAATCTCGCGGTAGGTGATGCCGGCAGCTAACTGCTTGGCCACTTCTAGTCGCTCGCTCCAAGCCTGGAGCTCGGCCAGTGTCCCTATATCGCGTAGGAAATTGGCCATGTCCTCTTCGCTATTTATTTGAGTCATGGCCGAGCACATGGCCTTAAACCATGGTTCCTTGCGCCAGCTGTCATCGGTGAAGCGTCGTTTACCCATAAGAAGTTAGAAAGTGGAAAGTGGAAAGTGGAAAGTTAAGAAGGTGTGCCTGCACGCCGTAGCTCGGCCCTCGATCGAACGATGACATGACTAACGATCCGAAGTACTCACATCGTACTTGCCGAGCGAAGGTGTGTCAACTCGATAATACAAGAAAAAAGATGACGATTACCGAAAAATACCATTTGGAAGCAAACACTTCCCTAACTACTTCCCTCCCGTCCGCGCCGTAATTACTTCAAAAGGAGCATCCCGTTCGCGGGTGCGGTCGGCGAGAATTCCATAATTCTGCGCAAAATGCTGCTAGGAAGCTGTCACATTATTTCCCACCCCGAGCTGCAATTACTTCCTCGGCAACGTTTTTCGATACTTTGGCGTAGTGACTGGGTTCCATGGAGTAGCTGGCGCGGCCTTGGGTCATCGAACGAAGTTCTGTGGCGTATCCGAACATGGCGGCGAGCGGAACATCGGCGAGCACGGTCTTTGCCATTCCGCGTGAGCCAGTGTCCTTAATGAGACCGCGACGAGCCGAGATGTCACCCATGACGTCGCCGAAGTAATCCTCCGGACAGACGACTTCCACTTTCATGATCGGCTCGAGGAGCACCGGGTCGGCTTTGCGAGCGGCAGCCTGCACGCCAATACTGGCGCAGATTTTGAAGGCCATTTCGGACGAGTCAACGTCGTGGTAGCTGCCGTCGGTCAGTTCGACTTTAACGTCGACCATCGGAAATCCGGCGACTACTCCGCGCGAGAGTCCTTCCTGAAAACCCTTGTCACACGGGGTGATGTACTCGCGGGGGATACGACCACCCACCACCGAGTTCTCGAATTCGTAACCCTTGCCGTGCTCCTGCGGGGAAATCGTAAAAAGGACGTGTCCGTACTGTCCGCGGCCACCAGTCTGCTTGATGTACTTCTCCTCATGCTCGACGGTCTTCTGGATCGTCTCGCGATACGCCACCTGAGGCTTGCCGGAGTTACTTTCCACTTTGAACTCGCGTCGCATACGATCCATGATGATATCGAGGTGCAGCTCGCCCATGCCGGCCAGGATGGTCTGGCCGGTTTCATCGTCGGTGTGAACCCTGAGGGTTGGATCCTCCTCGGTCAGCTTCTGGAGCGCCATGCCCATTCGCTCTTGGTCTACTTTTGTTTTCGGTTCAATCGCGAGCGAGATGACGGGTTCGGCGAACGTGATGCTCTCCAGACGGATCGGCCGATCTTCGTCACACAGCGAATCTCCGGTGCGCGTATCCTTAAGTCCGATGACCGCACCGATGTCACCGGCTTCGATCTGGTCGACTTCCGTGCGATTATTGGCGTGGAGACGGACAAGACGGCCGATGCGCTCCTTGTTGCCGGTACGAGTATTGATAACGTAAGAACCGGACTTCAGAATGCCGGAGTACACGCGGACGAAGATCAGCTTGCCGACGAACGGGTCGGTGGCGATCTTGAAGGCGAGTGCTGCAAGCGGCTCGTTGTTGTCCGGCTTACGGATTTCTTCCTGCCCGGTATCAGGATTCATGCCTTTCACCGGCGGAGCGTCAAACGGGTTCGGGAGGTAATTCACGACGGCATCGAGCACCAGCTGCACGCCCATGTTCTTAAGCGAGCTTCCGCAAAGCACCGGAAACGTCTTGCCGCTGACGGTGCCCTGACGAAGTGCATGCATCAGCTCGATTTTTGTGAGCGTGCCATTTGTGATGTACTTGTCCATGAGCTCTTCACCGGCGCCTTCGGCCGCCTTCTCGATCATAATGGCGCGGTACTTCTGCACTTGCCCTTTCAGGTCATCGGGGATTGGAGTGTGGACATGCTTCTCGCCATACTCGCCCTCGAAGGTCACCATTTCTTCATTCACGAGGTCGATAATCGCCTTGAAGTCGCTCTCTTGCCCTACCGGCAACTGAATTGCCACAGCGTTCTTGCTGAGGCGCTCATGAATACTCTGGAGAGACATGTAAAAATCGCCGCCGATCTTGTCCATTTTGTTCACGAACGCGAGGCGTGGAACAGCGTACTTGTCGGCTTGGCGCCACACGGTCTCGGACTGCGGTTCTACGCCCTGTGATCCGTCGAAAACTGCAACACCGCCATCCAGCACCCGGAGACTGCGCTCGACTTCGGCGGTGAAGTCCACGTGACCGGGAGTATCGATTAAGTTGATAGTGGTGGTGGTGTCGACGCCGTTATACCTGGACTTCCACATGCACTGGGTGGCTGCGGACGTGATCGTGATGCCGCGCTCACGCTCCTGTTCCATCCAGTCCATCGTCGCCTCGCCCTCGTGCACTTCACCGAGGTTGTAGTTCTTGCCAGTGTAAAACAGAATGCGCTCGGACGTGGTCGTTTTCCCCGCATCGATGTGGGCAATGATGCCAATATTGCGAACGTTTTTTAAGTCCATATGCGAATCCAGCCGCGGCAGTATAGGGAGAGTTTTGTGCGCGGAAAAGGCCTTTTGCAGATTCCAGCTCACCGCTTTTCGTAAATGGAGTGAGAGCCGATCGACTGAAAAAGAGCAGTTTCGGTTACTACTTCAAAAATGATCCGATACTTGAGATCAATTGAAATACTCCAGAATCCTCTCAACTTCCCTGATAACTGATGTAACCTCAGCGAAGGATGAAAGGGATTATCGCGAAATTTCTCGATACACCTTTGTGCACGGTGTTGTACGTCATATGGAAGTACAGCCCATTGTTTCACAAACTTCTTGGATTGAGCGATATGTATGATCCTCATTCATTGATTGGAAAGAAGTCCTCAATTTTGTCATCAGGACCCATCACTCTGCACTTACCTTCTTTGAAATCCTTCCGACCCTGCCGGATATCCTCAAGAAGCTCTGCTTCGCTGATCATATGCTCTTCTTCATCAATCTTTTGAATAACGTACGCACTGACTGTCATCCCCTCACTTTTCGCACGTTTTTTGATGAAGGCAAGTTTCTTCGGCGGAAGGGAGATACTGAGAACAGAGCGCATAGAAAAGTGGGAAGTGTAATACAATTGTATTACAGAGCGGCTTTCGAGGCAAGAGAATTTTTTCGGGGAAGGATCAGACTCACCTTTGCGGATAAACGTTATGGCGAGGCACAACTAAAATTTGCCTTATTCTCCTCAAGTAAAGTACAATGCAGCTGTTATGTTGACACAATTTGCCGTTTATATCGAGCAAGATGAAGATGGTATGTTCGTTGGTTCTGTCCCAACGATCTCCGGCTGTTATGCCGAAGGAAAAACGCAGGAAGAAATGCTGCTAAATTTGTCTGAGGTGTTAAAACTTTGCCTACGCAATGTTGATACCTCGTTTCTTAAAAAAACTCATTTTGTCGGAATACAGAACTTAGAAGTTTCGTATTCCTAAATTAGTGCCCATCAAACCGAAGAGACTTATAAAGATCCTTTTTCGGTTGGGTTTTGAGGAGCGCGATGCGGAAGGATCTCATTTATTTTTTCGTCATGCCGACGGGCGCACCACTGTCGTCCCCGTACATAACAAGGAACTTGGTCGCGGTCTTCTTCGTAAGATATTGAACGACGTTCAACTGACGGTGGGAGAATACGATAAGCTGAGAAAATATGGTAGTTAGCAAATACATGAGTTTGCAGGAATGTTTGATTTTCATTGCGTAGCACGGGGCTTCCAGCCCGTGTGCATTCAACACGGCCACGATGGCCGTGCTACTTACCTCTTTCCGAAGAACGCTCCCCAGTTTGGAAGCGTTCTGCTGATCGACGATTTGCTAATTATTAGCTCTGATACTGCGGTCCGTTGATTGTCGTCTTCGTCTCCGGATACTCGATCCACCAGAACTCCTGGCTCCCACCATTATCCTTGTCGAGCCACCGGATGTGACTCTGGCTCGTGGACATTCCGCTAAGTGTGGGATCGGAGAAGCGCTGAAGCGAGACTTGCAAAGAAGACGGCAGTGAATTATTGACTTTGGCATTCACGATATCAGCCTGCAATACAAAGGTGGTATCGGAACCCGGGTCGATCTCGGTGTTCACCGATGAGACACGGACGTCCCAACAAGCAACGTGGTATACCGGGCTGCCAGGCGTATGATCGACGATGACACAGGAGCTTTTGACTGCCTCGTCAGCTTTGTTGAATATCTTGAACGCCGCACCCGAGCCGAATTGGACGTTCGGGGCAGTAACCGTGAAGATCACATCAGTGAGCGTCCATTTGTTCTGGCCATTTTTCAGGTTACTTGCCGCGACTGCGCTGAATTTAAACTGACCTATCTGACGAGCAAACCCTATTGGGATGGCCGTACCATTGGCATCGAAGCTCACATTGGTAATGGACGTGATCTTCGAGAGAACCACAACGTTGTCGTTACTCGTAATCGTTTGGGAAGCGCCCGGAGTAGACGTACCGATGAAGATTTCACCTTCCGCAACCGGGTTACCGTTATTCTGTGCAAGATTGATCGAGGAAGCCAGTCCACGAGCCTTGGTGCCAACGATTGCATCGAACCTGAGCTTAATATGCTTGCCCGAAACGGCCCCATCGGTATCCGTCCGCATGCGCGCGCGAAGGAGGATATTCGTGTTTGATCCTTTCGGAACGATGAATTCCCGGTTCTTCATCTTGGCACACATCGAATTCGAAGGAACCGGATCAGTACCGCAGCTCCCCACTGTAGCAGTCGCAAACGGTGTCGTGGAACCAACCTTATAGAGTTCGATACGATCAACGTTGGAAGCGAACAAGGATTCATCCGGTTCCTGAGAGGTGACAACGAGATCTGTCACATCGATATCCTCTTTGTCGGCGTAGAACTGTAAACGCAAAATCTCATCCGTGAGCGTACCGCCGAGCAGCTGCCTGGAGCGAACCGGAGTCGAGGATTTGGTGATGAATAAGTTTCCTACTTGGGTGCGGTCACCTGCTCCAAGGCGAACCACCCCAAACGCCGTCGCAGCTTTGTTGCCCGTGGTATCCTGAACCGTAACCTCGACACCGAAGGGACTACCCGTCACCATCGTTCGGTTGATGAGGAGCGAAAGATCGGTATGGAATGACGGGGGGAATTTTGCGATGACCGGACCGGTGGTGAACGCATGCTGCGGGCTCTTGTTCCAGCGGTAGAATGATCCATCGGGCTTGATGAAGTACCACGTATTGTCCTTGCTTTGTAACCATCGCTCATTCAAACCGCCCCAATTGAGATAGTCGTTGCCGCCGCTTTTAAGCCCTAACCCGACTATCACCGTGAGTTGATCGCCGTTCATAAAGACATTGCCAGCTGTCTGAACACCTCCATTCGATTGACTTGGAAATTGATCTGTTTCCCGGGCATCCTGATCCGGTTGATTGATGAGCAAAGAAAGATCTGCGTGGAACGACGGGGGGAATTTCCCGATGACCGGCCCGGTGGTGAACGCACCCTGCGGACTCTTATTCCATTGGTAGAATGATCCGTCCGGAGTGATGAAGTACCAGGAATTGTCTTTGCTGAGCACCCACTTCTCGTCCAAACCGCCCCAGTTCCGGTAGTCGTTGTTGTTACCTATGACGAGACCGGCCGCGTGCCCAAAGCTCACGATGCGCGCCGAATACGTTAACTGGGTGTTGCCCGGGTTACTGGCCTCCACCGTGATCGTCCGCGTATCCTCCGAGACTGCAAACGTCTGAAGTGGGATGGGGGTGATAGTGAGTCCGGCCGCCAATGCAATTGCAGGCGCGAGAACGAGCAGAGTAATAAATCCAGTGGTGCGGAGTGATGTGCGTAGAACGGGGAACATAGTTAGGGTGGGAATGCCACAAGATGGGCTTGTTGACTGGAAGAATGTAAGGAGGTTGCCTGCGTTGATGCAAATATTCTCTTAAGGGCGAACCACCCCAAACGCCGTTGCAGCTTTGTTGCCCGCTGTATCCTGCACCGTAACCTCAACACCGAAGGGACTACCCGTCACCATCGTTTGGTTGATGAGGAGCAAAAGATCGGTATGGAATGACGGGGGGAATTTTGCGATGACCGGCCCGGTGGTGAACGCATGCTGCGGGCTCTTGTTCCAGCGGTAGAACGATCCGTCCGGCTTGATGAAGTACCACGTCTTGTCCTT
>CAZLUK010000025.1:0-21532 GCA_964562735.1 uncultured Candidatus Peribacteria bacterium | reverse complement strand
ATCAGCACAGTCAATAAAGCCATCACAATCATTATCGAGTCCGTCATTACAGGTTACTTCATTTGTCTCACCTCCCGGGCAGGCGCACAGACAGGTGCTGTTTGTACAGGTAGATCCATTGGCGCAGGCAAGCCCGGGTTCACCGCATTGTTCACCTGAATTGATAATGCCATTGCCACAGAGAACGATGGGTTGACACTGACAGGAACCAGTTAAACAGGTAGATCCACTGGCGCAGGCAAGCCCGGGCTCATTGCATTGCTCACCTGAATTGATAATGCCATTGCCACAGAGAACGATGGATTGACAGCTTCCGTTCTGACATGTCCGCGCCACCCCACATGTCGAGCCGCTTACGCAGTTGGTTGGATCGGCGCAATCGATAGCTCCATCGCAATCATTATCCAGATTATCATTGCACGTGGCCTCCGGAAATTGTGTTGGAAAGCAAGAAACACAGGCTAAGTTCCCCGTACAATTGCTATCTGCGCAGTCAGTAAAATTATCACAATCATTATCGAGATTATCATTGCATGTTTCCTCGGGTGACTCCGTCACGCTGCACACCGGAGGCAGAGAGCATCCTGGTATCGTAGTGCTGGATACTTTGCAGGCACCGTTGTTGCAGTGGTACCAGATGTAATTGTCGTTAATGCACATCGGCGGGGGGCAGGTGCCACAGCCGCCGGCTTCGATCTGGTTGTCCGGGAAGAGAGTAACGGTGGAGCCGAAGCGGCGAGTGTAGAGCTTTGGCACCACGGTCGGAATGGTGATTGTAAGAATGAACGAGAAAGTCACACTGATGTTGTCAACGTTATGAAACGAGAGTGACGAAAGCGTAACGCGCGGCGAGAGTAGACCTTCCAACGTTGTATTTTGTACGTTGATTAGATTTCCCAAGGCACTATCAGCGAAGATCGTCGGATTCCTGTTGTTTTCCGACATCTGTAGTGTTAGGAAGTTGCCGGTCGTGTTTGTTGGGGGAGCCAGGATTTTTTCCGAGCGGCGGATGTTCCTGGTTATTGTATGCAGTAGTTCAGTGCCAGCTTGTTCCAGTTCGGCAACGGATCGTTGGCTGATGCGAGCCTCCTGGGTGGAAATGTACACACCGACGAAGGTGCCGCTCATCATGGAGAAGATGCCCATAAATAACATGGCCTCTAGCAGCGTAGAGCCGGCGAGCAAAAATCGAGGAATCCTCATTGGCACAGTGCGAATACGTAGACTTCCTGCCACGAGTTGATGGAAGTTAGTGGCAGTACACGGCTAATCACGATTTCGATCCGACGGACCGAGTCGCCCACTTTACCTTCGACGCACAGAACGCGGTTGTTGTTGCCGATGCCTTTGATGGGCAGAATTTTGCATTGATTCGTGTCGATCATGACTAATTCATTACCTGCGTACGACGGCGACTGGCGCAGTTTCATGAGTCCGTATTCGGCGCAGCCTTGCGCAGTTGCCAGCGATTGATTGGATTGAAGCACCGAGAGACTTACTTGGTTCAAGGAAATGCCGAGCATAAGTAACGACGACAGAACTGCCGATGCGATGGCACCAATGATGAGGACCGTTATCAGAAGAATGTAGCCATTCCTCACGGAGATGTACCTGCGGCCGACGGAGAAGATGCGATGAATCATCCGGGAATGAACACGAAGAGGGCGGAGTCGGAAACAGCAAAAAGATGATCGGTTTGCCAGTCGTAGAACAGTCCGCGGATAGTGGCTGCCGTATCAAAGTACTTAACTACCGGAGGTTGGCCTTGCACGAATTTTACTAGATCGAGTACGCGAATCTGGTTGTTACTCATGCTGCCTCCGATAAAGGCATACTTGCTGCCGAAGATCGTGACGATTGACAGTACATCGCCGTCCGTCTCCAGTGTCCATGGTCCCGGTGGCGGACTCGGTACCGGCGATCGGCTAATGTCATAGAGCGTCAGTTCCGCGATCTGAGCACCTTTGACGCGGCCGATGAGCGCCGAAGTACCGGTGAGTGCTATCGAAATTCCGTCCTGCACATCGGGCATGTCGATACCCGTATTCGGCGCAAAGACCATGACCGCCGGATTGAAAATGTCCACTACTTGCAGCTCTCCGACGTTGTACGAGTTGGCGATATACGCGAAGCTGTCGCTTAGCGAAATTCCGAGCACACTGCCTTTCGTAGTGAGTTCACTGAGGAAAGTTAGACCGGTCTTGCTCATCTGCAGTGCGGTGAGCTCGTTATTTTGCGGAGTATCGATTCTTCCCACGAAGACGATGTTGCCGTACACCGCAAGGCTCCGAGCTCTCCTGCTTCCTTGGATATTATAACTGCCGATCAGGTTACCAGTCGTGAGGTTGGCTGGATCAGTAATGTTAAAGACCTTTACTTCGTTTTCCTCATCGGTAGTGGTTAGGTACAGGCGGTTGCCAGCGGCCACGACTCCGTAAGCCGATGCACCGAGATTGAACGTACTCGCAACGCGGACCGGATTGGCCGGATTACTGATATCGAAAATATATAAACCTTTTTCGTCATCATCGTTCTTGCTCGTGACGTATGCGAAAGTTCCGCTGATGGCGATACTCTGAAATTGCGGCGTGCCACTGACCGTTAATTCCTTCTTCTTTGTCATCGCGGACCAGTTACCGACCGTGGCGATCTTATTCCAATTGGTGAGCTGCGTCGTCATGAGGATTGATCCTGATCGGGTATTACCGAAATTCCATTTCACGTTGGACGCGATTTCCAGCCAGTCGGTGCCCTTGGGAGTTACGGTGACCCACGAGGTGTAGCCATTATTTTTCACTTCCGTCCCCAACCAACTCCATCCATTTGCACCCAGCTTGAGGCCGTGGGTACCAGGTGTGATAGACGAAAAATTCGTGATTCGCATCTGACGGACGGCTTCCAGCTGCTGCTCGGCGTAGAATGCCGCCCGCGTACGATCGCCGCTTATGATCGTCGAGCGCTCGCCAAGGATGAGTGAAAGTCCGATGCTGCCGAGAAACAACGCGAAAATACCGATTGAGATAATTGCTTCCAGAAGCAAGCTACCGCGCGGAAATATCAAAGAGAATAATTTGTGGATTACCCTCTTCTTCTTAATGTCGGATCGGGTAGGTCGTGCGGTCTTCATATGGAAAGCTTAGTCTCTATTCTATACTTTCGGAAACTATACGGAGTAACGCCTGCCCACAACCGAATTGACGAGAAGTAGAAACATAGAACGAGAATAGATTTTGTAGCTGACGCTTCAGAGCAGGATACTCGGAGAAACGGTTGTAACCTTTTTCTTCGATCGTATCCAAAAGCTGTGTGCAGCTGCAGCCACGGGTGTTTGCCAACGAAAATTCACTGATCTGCTTACCAGGGCCGGTGCGGAACACGGGAAGTTTCAGCAAGTTACCGCGGGGGGCTGTCAGAGCGTAACGATCAAAGGTCATGTACTTGGTCGGTACGGTTTCCGGCATGATGGTGCCAAACGGACAAAGGTCTTTGCTGTTGACTACGCCGTCTTGGTCGGTGTCTTCGATATTTGACGAGGACGATGACGAAGATGAGGACGATGAGGATGATGAGGACGAGGACGAGGACGAAAGACTGGGACTACCAGAGGATGATATGCAGGCACCGAGCGCCGCTGGACGATTGACCGACAAGACTACGACGGCGTCATGAAATTGGGCGTCTGAAATATTGCCGAGTTCAAACATGTACACGGCATCATGGTTAGTAAGATTCACTTTACTGTTGTAATCGAGTAGTGCCCGAAGGTACTTCTTCATTTGGCCGCTGCCCATGAGACCTGAGAGGCCGGTGAAAGTCTCACTGTTTCTGAGGACATGAACGTGCGGGTCATTGCGGCCGGATACCACGGATTTATTGAAGGCCAACGCATAGCGTCCGTTGAATTCGAGCATGATAGCGCTTCCGGCTGCGGCGTTACGAAAGACGGTGATTTCATTACCGTGGAGACTGCGGTAACCAAACATCGGTTGCCAGGAAATGCCATTGTCAAACGAGATTCTGGAACGGATGTCGACTTGCGGACCACGAACGTTGTAAGTCATATCTGCTCCTGCGATGCGAACGGTGACATCGGCATTGGCACCGAGAGTCAGAAGACCAGTAGAGTTAATCGTGAACGGAATGTCACATGCGTTGATCGTGGGAACGGACGATGAGTTGGAGGACGAAGAGTTAGAAGGATTGGATAAGGAGTTTACGTCACCGGGGTTGCCATCTACCCAATAAAGGATCACACCGTCGTCATCGGTTGTGGTGCGGGTCTTAAACGTCATAAATTTGACGTTTGGTCCGGGCACGAACTCGTCGCCGTTGGAATTGTCGCTTACGATTCCGTCAGTCGGATTCTCGGAGGCGTTCTGATCCACTTCATTTACGGTGGAGGTGATGTACGATTGGTTGAATTCCACAAAAACGTCGGCGATCTCTTTGCCGCTGCTACTTGGATGCGAACCGTGATTGATAATGCGGATCCAGCCTGCACCACGCTCGAAGGCGATGCCATTTAGATCTTCCACAATGCCGTTATCGATGATTGTCTGGCCGTTTCTGTCTTTGAGAGGGATCCACTGGTCTTCGGAGAAGGCGTTGGAATTCGGGCCGACGTAGATTTTGTTTTTTAGATTGCCGTTACCTGTGTTTTCCAGACGGAAGAAATGCAGCTTTACTCGCGGCTTGGTTGGAGCGGTGCATGTTTGGGGCTTCTCGATGAAAGTAACGAGTACCACAGCGTCCTGGAAGTCCGAGGAACTCCGGTTGAGCGTGCCGAGTTCCACGAGGAACAGTACGTCTTTTTGGCCGATACTGACTCTGCCATTGGAATCGATAAAGCTTTTCAGGAAGGATACGATTGACTGCTGGTTGTCGAATGGTGCGTAATTTGGAAGCAAGTCACCATTTCTGAGGGCGTATGTGTGGCCGTCATTGACGGTGGAAGTAATCGTCTTGTTGAAGAGCCACGAGTAGCGTCCGTTGAAGCGCAGGCTGATCGGAGTACCGTCCGGAAGGTTTGGCAGTGTCTGTTGTTCGTTACCGGTGACTGCCGCCCCGCCGAAAAGCTCGGACCATTCGGTGCCGTTGGTAGAGGCCGAGACATGGACATTGACTTTGGGTCCGCCGGCACCGTAGGTTATGGCTGAGCCGAGCACCTTAACTTGTACGTCGTTCGTGCCGGCGGTCTTAAGAGCCGCGCCGTTACCGAGCGTGAAACGGACATCACATGGTAATTCGCCGCCGCCCGTTCCGCCAGTAGTACCTGCCGTGGTTCCGGCTGTCGTTCCCGAGGTAGTACCTGCCGTGATTCCGGCTGTCGTTCCCGAGGTAGTACCGGATGTTGTTCCAGATGTGGTTCCCGAGGTAGTACCGGATGTTGTTCCAGATGTGGTTCCCGAGGTAGTACCGGATGTGGTTCCGGCTGTCGTTCCCGAGGTAGTACCGGATGTGGTTCCAGATGTGGTTCCCGAGGTAGTACCGGATGTGGTTCCAGATGTGGTTCCCGAGGTAGTACCGAATGCGAAGGCATTATTGGAATTTCCGACTAAGTTGCCGCTACAAAATCCTTTCAGAATATTACTGGTTGTGAGCAGGCCGTTACTGTCGATTGTGATCGTGCGGTAGGCGTTGGTTTTTAGGGAGTAGATGCAGACTGTACCGGTGGCATTTGGGCGGCCGTTCATGCGCGAGAACGACAGTTCCGTAAGGCCTTCGGTTATGACAGAGTTCGGGAGCGGGAAACTTACGTCTTTCTCTTGGTTGCGTGATGTATAGTTTGTGCCGACGTATAGTGTGCCGTTAGGGAAGTATATTCCCCACACAGAATCGAATTTCCCGGTCTGCGACAGCGACTGTGCGGCGCGGGTTGCCTGCACCAGATGCTCGGTTGCCGTATCCAGATCGGTGTAGACCTGGAACTGGCGGTAGAGCGGGATTGTAATCCCGGCGGTGAGCGCCATGATGCCGATGGAAATCAGGATATCAACTGCCGTGAATCCCTGCCTACCGGACAGGCAGGCGTGACGGTTCTTCGTACGGAATGTGTTCGGGCGTGTAACGACAGTACGCATACAGAGAGAGGGAAAAGTAATGGTATTTACATAATCATGTGCCGCTACAGAATCCTTTCAGAATCTTACTGATCGTGAGCACGCCTTTACCGCTGACTATGATCGTGCGGTAGGATGCGGAGGTCAAAGAATAGATGCAGACCGTACCGGTGGTATTCGGGAGTCCGTCCAAACGTGTGAACGATAGTTCGGTAAGGCCTGTGGTCATGAAGTTATTAGATAACGGATAGCTTACGTCATTCACGTTGTTACGTGATGCATAATTCGTACCAGTGTAAAGTGTGCCGGTAGGAAAGTGGATTCCCCACATAGAATCGAATTTCCCGGTTTGTGACAGCGTCTGTGCGGTGCGGATTGCCTGTACCAGATTCTCGGTTGCCGTATCCAGATCAGAGTATACTTGGATTTGGCGGTACATCGGGATCATAACCCCGGCGAAAATCGCCATCATGCTAATGGCGAGCAGGAAATCAATCGTCGTGAATCCCGGCCTACCGGACAGGCGGGCGCAAAGGTTCTTAGTGTTGAATTTGCTCGAGTATGTAACGACTGTACACAATTAGAGTGAGGGAAAAGAGCATGGGTACTTACCTACCCACCGATCCGACGATCGAATAGATTGGTACTATGATAGCAAATGCGATGCTGCCCACTAGTCCCCCAATGAAAACGAGGAGCATCGGCTCCAGCACGACCGGAAGACGCTGGGCGGCTTCTTCGGCCTTACGTTCATAAATTTCCGCAATACGCATGAGCATGTCGGAGATCTTTCCGGATCGTTCTCCGGTAATAATAAGTTGTTGGACGGAAGCAGGGAGAAGTTTATTGGTATCTTTGATGGACTTGAAAGCTGATTCAAATGACTGGCCGATCTCGATTTCGTTTGCGAGACGGGAGTAAAATCGGCGATAGTAGACGGTATCGGTAACTTCGGCCATCGAGTGAATTGATTCGATGAGCGGGACGCCGGCTTTGAGGAGGCTTCCGAGGATCACACCGAAGCGTGCGATGGTCGCAGACTTCGCCATGGTTCCGATACCCGGGAGTTTGAAGATGAACTGTTGGGTCGGACCGCGAAGCCTGGTGAACCGGCAGAGGAGAAACAAGAGGAGGAAGGCCGCTGCGGTGAGCGGGACTGCGACTATGCCGTGCGCTTTGAAGAAATTGGCGACTACAATGATGATACGGGTAGCGAGTGGGAGCTTGGCATTGAGTGACAGAAGTACGCCGACAAGCTCCGGCAGCACGAACCATGCTAGTCCGAGTGTGATGCCAAATGTGAGCGTCAGCACAATCGACGGATAGATCATAGCCATTCTCACTTTTGACCGCAGCGAACGATCCTTCTCCTGTTGTATCGAGAGGTACTCCATATTCTTACTGAGAGCACCGGATTCCTCTCCGATGTGGATGAGCGCGAGCGCGTACGATGAGAAGAAGTTACGGTTGTCCATTGCCATCCACAGCGGGATGCCACTCTCTACTTCATCGATGATGCGGTTCACGAGTTTCTTCATCGGCTTCACGCGCAGTTCCAGGAGAATCGTCCTGAGGGCTTCCACGACCGAGAGGCCGGAATTCAGGAGGATTGCGAGGTTCTCGATAAAGTAAGCTTTCTCTTTACCGAGTCCGATGTTATTGATGCCGTCGATGACCTGCTTCATGACGGATTTTTTCTGGATGACGGGTTTACCGGTTGCGGGCTCGGATTTTTTGGCTGCTTTTTTGGTGCTTTGTACGACGGGCTTCTCCTTCTGGTCCTGCACGGCTATCTTAATGAGTTTTTCGCTGTTAGCCGCGGCAGAATCGGGCTCCGGTTGCTCCACTGGTTCACTTACTTCGATAACTTTAGCATTTACGGGCTCCGCAGACGCCAAGATTTCTGGAATCTTTTCAGGTTCATGAGTTGCCGTTGGATTTTCAGGATTTGGCACTGTCATTGATGAAGTAAATCTCCTCAGGAGGAGCGGCGATGCGCATCAGTTCCTCGATGGTCGTGAGACCAGCCTTGGCTTTTTCGAGACCGTCCTCGAATAGGAACATGAATCCGTGTTCGCGCGCTTTCAGCAGGAGATCGGTGCTGTTTCTCTTTTGGACGATGAGTTCCTCCATATCCTTGTTCATTTCCAGGAGCTCGTAGATGCCGATACGTCCGCGATAACCGGTATTTCCGCAGGCATCACAGCCTTTACCGCGGTAAAGGTGTACGGGCTCGGAGCCGAGAAAGTAGTGCTGGGCACCCTTGAAGAGAGTACGGGCTTCGCTGACGGGGATAGTGAAGCTGAAGCGGCAGTTGGGGCAGATTTTTCTAGCGAGACGCTGGGCTACGGTTACTTCGAGCGTGGAGGCGAGCAGGAACGGTTCCACTCCCATCTCGATGAGGCGCGGAATGGCAGTGGCTGAATCGTTGGCGTGCAGCGTGGAGAACAAAAGGTGGCCGGTGAGGGCCGCGTTCACGGCGATGCTGGCGGTTTCGGCGTCGCGAATCTCACCGACGAGGATGATGTCCGGGTCCTGGCGGACGAGGGCCCTCAAACCTTTCGCGAATGTGAGGCCGGTTCCCATATTAATTTGGATGTGGTTAATGCCGGGAATCTTGTACTCCACCGGATCCTCGACCGTCGATATGTTAACGTCGGGACGATTGCGCATTTTAATGAGGCCGTAGAGCGTCGTAGATTTTCCGGAGCCGGTTGGACCCGTGGTCAGGATCATACCGAACGGCTTATTGGCGGCCTGCTCGAGGATTGTCCGATAGCGGTCCGAAAATCCAAGATCGATAAGAGTCAGGTTACGCACGTATTCCGACAGCAGACGTAAGACTATTTTCTCTCCGTCTACGATTGGGATAATGGAAACACGGACATCCATGGTTCCGGAGCGTGACTTGTAACGGATGGCTCCGTCCTGCGCTGCGTAGTGTTCGTCAATTCTTAGATTTGCTTCGATTTTTATGCGGTTGATTATGCCTTCGTAGAACGGTTTCGGAAGCCGACCGGCTTCGTGCATCACGCCGTCAACACGGAAGCGGACGATGACATCTTTCTCTTGCGGCTCGAAGTGAATGTCGGATGCTTTCAACCCCATCGCGTCGTCGAAAATTTCCGCCAGCATTTCCGGAGCAACTTTCTTCTGATTTTCCATTATGGACTGAAAGCGTGTGGTGAGCGGTTTGTGGTAGAGTGCGAACGCGGCTCCGATGGCGCTCTTCGGTGCGTAGACGAAGGTCACTTTACCCGTAAATTTCTTGGTTGGGATTTTGTCGCCTTTGCCCCAGAAACTCTTCTTGCCGGCGGCTATGACTGCGGATTTGCCCGTCGGAACGTAAGTGGGCTGACTGACATTGGCCTTCACGGCTTCCTCCAGACCTTCGTATTCCGGATCGGATGTGGCCACAGTGATTTCCTGGTCCGGCACAAAGGCGACTGCGATGGCGCTCACCGTGCGGGCAAAGTTTTCCGGTAGTACAGCCACAATCTCACGGGTTGGAGATTTACCTATGAGATCATAGAACGGCAGTTTGTGGAACTCGGAGAGCGCATTTTCTAGTAGATCTGACGACAGCAGGCGGCGTTCGAACAGGACAGTTCTGAGGTCCACATGGCGATCTTCGGAATCCTGCAGGACGTCTTTCAGCTCGTCCTCGGACAGATAGTTCTGGGCAACCAGGATATTGCCGAGTTCTTGATTGGTGATTTGAGGCATATGGAGGCTAGAGAGCGGATTTGACTCGCTCTAGAATCTCGGCGATCGGAGTGTTGGATTTCACGAAATAATCGAGGGCGCCGAGCGCTTTCGTCTTGGCGCGGTCTTCATCCTGTCCCAGATTCGAGAGGACGATCACCGGTATTTTTATTTTCTTGTTTTGCATCTCCTCGAGCACCCCGAAGCCATCCATGATCGGCATGATGAGATCAAGAAGTACCATGTCATACTCGTTTTTAGCCATCTCATCCAGCGCTTCTTGGCCGTTGATGACGACAGTTGTGTTGAAACCTTGGCTCTTCAGTTTTATTTCGAGCGCGTGTGACAAAGGCCGTTCGTCTTCTACGATCAAGATTTTTTTCCCGTTTGAGGCAATCGGCTTTTTTGTCACAGTTGCCTGTGGCGCAGCCTTATCCGCGGGAAGAGATGTGGAATTGGGTGTCATAAATCTTTGTATTGTATCATATGTGAGTCATATTCACAATATCGATGAACGCTGATAGACTGTCCGCTGTGCCTATCCCCCCGTCCAGGCGTGCATTACTCTCGGTTGCTGACAAAGACGGAATCGTTGAGTTTGCCAAAGTACTGCACGATTCCGGTTACGAGATAGTCTCAACCGGAGGGACCAAGAAAGCCCTTGAGAATGCCGAAATACCGGTGACATCTGTTGAGAAGATTACGCAGTTTCCGGAAGCGTTCGGTGGACGAGTGAAGACGATGCATCCGCTCATCATGGGTGGAGTGCTGTTTAAGCGGGAGGACAAGGCCCAGGTGGCTGAGGCCGGTGATCTCGGCGTTCACCCGATCGATATCGTCGTCGTGAATCTGTACCCATTCGAGAGCACGATTCGTAAAATCGGATTTACGTCCGAACATGGGAAAGTTCTTCCAGACGCTGCAATCGAACAGATCGACATTGGCGGCCCGACACTAATTCGTTCCGGAGCCAAGAACCACTTGTCTGTCACGGTTGTTTGCGATCCGGCTGACTATGCACGCGTCGCCGACCAGATCAAAAAAACCGGCGGAACTACCATAGAACTCCGGCGTGAACTTGCTGTGAAATCTTTTCTGCACACGTGCGCCTACGACGCGCACATCGCCGAACAAATGGCGGGCGGTAGCGCTGATGACGTTCTGCTGACCGATGGCCGGAAGCTCCGGTATGGGGAAAATCCGCATCAGTGGGGTAAATTTTTCGAGATTCATGGAACGCCTCAGCAGCGCTGGAAACAGCTATGTGGTAAGGAATTGAGTTACTTAAACCTGCTCGATGGCGATGCCGCATGGCGCATGGTTTGTGAATTTGAGGAGGCTACGACCGTCATGGTGAAGCACGCCAATCCGAGCGGTATTGCATCGGACACAACAATCGAGCTCGCTTTCCAGAAAGCGTACGACACGGATCGATTGTCAGCTTTCGGTGTCATCATCGCGCTCAACCGTGTGTTTACGAGGGCTATTGCCGAGAAAATTATCGGTCAGAAAATCTTCGTTGAGGTGATTCTGGCTCCAAAGTTTGATCCTGAAGCTCTTATCCTGCTTACTTCTAAGCCGAATATTCGTTTGTTTTCCATGAGCGACACGCGGTTCTCCGAGAATATAATCTATCGTTCGGCGTTTGGAGGCATGCTCGTGCAGAATGATGATGTTCGGGTACTGACCCGGAAGGAACTGACATGCGTCACAAAAAAACAGCCGACCGACTCCGAAATTCGTGATCTGCTCTTTGCATGGAAGGTGGTGAAGCATGCCAAGTCCAATGCTATCGTGCTCGCTAAAAATTCCACGACCGTTGGCATTGGCTGCGGCCAGACCAGCCGCGTCGATGCCATCTGGATTGCCCTCAAACGAGCAGGATCTGAAGCCAAAAACTCGGTGCTCGCGAGCGATGCATTCTTTCCGTTTCCGGATGCCATCGAAGAGGCGGCAAAGCAGGGCGTTAGTGCGGTCATACAGCCGGGAGGGTCCATCCGAGACGAAGATATTTTTAAGCGAGCGGATGAACTAGGGCTTGCGATGGTGACGACAGGCGTTCGGGCATTCCGACATTAAATTTTTTATGATTTCCATGAAGAAATTCACCCTCGTCTTCGGCGGCTTCCTCCTCGGAGTGATCGTCATGCTGCCGTTTGTTTTGGAGTTTTCGTTTCTTGATCAAACGCTCGATACGAAGATCCATATTCCGGGTGCACAGACGATCTCTGTTTCATCAGCTTTTTCACGGTCTACGGAAGCTGTTTTTATCGTTACACACATCGTGGACGGAGATACGATCGATGTGCAGAGTCTCGCCGGAAAAGCCGAGCGTATTCGTTTGATCGGCATCGATACGCCGGAGACCGTGGATCCGCGGAAAAAAGTGCAGTGCTACGGGCCGGAAGCGAGTGCGCACATGAAGACATTGCTTGCCGGCAAAACCGTAACGCTCGCAGCCAAACCGGACGAAGATCATGACACGTACGGACGGTTGTTGCGGTATGTGTTCTTGGATGGAAGAGACATCGGAAAGGAGATGATTCAGGAGGGATACGCGCTGAGCTTGTGTGCGAAGTTCCCGCATCCGAAGTGTGCGGTATATGATGCAGCGCAGAAAGAAGCGGAAGCAGCGGGGAGGGGGAGATGGATCGCGTGTGCGCGGTAGCTTCAGATAACAAAAAAACCTCCCGTGCGGGAGGTTTTAAGTATCGTACGAATCCTTAAGCAGATTTGACGTCGAGCTGTTTCAGAATTTTTTCTAATTCCTCCGACTTTGCAGCGTTGACCTTGTTCGTGGGTTGCGTTACGTTGGTGTCAACCGGTGGTAGATTGTCCAGATTATCGAATCCGTCTGGTCCTGGCATGTGAGATTGGGGAAAGAAATAACTATCTCGATTATCGTCTGATTGGTTAGGGTGTCAATGAAATGGAAGAGATTTTTTCTATTCGTAGAGATGCCCCGTGTTTTTGTCGTTATGACATTCGGTTCATTGACAGTGTTTATGATATCCCGGCGGGGCGTCTCTACCCTTCATATCAGCCGCGACTATTCTGTTACAATAAACATCTCATGTCCAAACCCATCTTCGCTGGCCTCTCCCGCTCAGTCTTCGATGACGCTAACCCCTCGCCGTACGCTGACGGGCTTAAAAAAGGCGTGGATGAGGAGCTTGTCCGACGGATCAGCGCGGATAAAAATGAGCCCCAGTGGATGCTCGAAAACAGACTTCAGTCACTGAAGATTTTCCGCGAGAAGGCAATGCCGACATGGGGCGCGGATTTATCGAAGTTGGATCTCGACAACATCATCTACTACGCACGAACCGGGGCCGGGGAAACGGACAACTGGGAAGAAGTGCCGGATGAAATTCGCAAGGTCTACGATCGCCTCGGTATTCCCGCAGCCGAACGAAAGATGCTTGCGGGGGTAGGCGCGCAGTACGAGAGCGAGATGGTGTACCACAAGTTGAAAGAACAGTGGGAGAAGCTCGGCGTTATTTTTTTGGATATGGACAAAGCCGTTCGTGAACATCCGGAGCTCGTGCGGCAGTACTTTATGAAGTGCGTTCCGGCGACGGACCACAAATTTGCGGCGCTGCATGGTGCGGTGTGGAGCGGAGGCACGTTCCTGTATGTTCCAAAAAATATCAAAATCACCGAGCCGCTGCAGGCGTACTTCCGCATGAACGCCAAGAACATGGGTCAGTTCGAGCACACACTGATCATCGTGGAAGATGGCGGTGATGCGCACTACATCGAGGGTTGCTCAGCACCGAAATACGGCTCGCAGGGACTGCATGCAGGTCTGGTCGAGATATTTGTAAAAGAGGGTGCCAAGTGCCGATATTCCAGTGTCGAGAACTGGAGCCGCGATACATATAATCTGAACACCAAACGTGCGATCGTTCAGAAAGACGGCACGATGGAGTGGATCGGTGGCAACATGGGTTCGGGTGTCACGATGCTCTATCCGTGTTCGGTGCTGGTGGGTGAGGGAGCACGGTGTGACCACATGGCGCTTGCGTTTGCCAATAAAGGCCAGTGGCAGGATACGGGCGCGAAGGTTTTGCACATGGCACCGCACACATCGAGCAAAGTAATCAGCAAGTCCGTGAGCAAAGACGGCGGCTGCGCGGTATACCGCGGACTCCTAAAGATCGCGCCGAATGCACACGACTGTACTGCGAATATCGAGTGCGATGCATTATTGCTTGATGAAGCGAGCCGCACCGATACGATTCCCGATATCCAGGTCAGAAACAACGATGTTACGATTGCGCACGAGGCGACGGTGGGAAAGCTTTCCGAAGAAGATATGTTTTACCTTATGTCGCGTGGGATTGCGAAAGAGGAGGCGCGGGCGATGATTGTTAATGGGTTTATAGAACCGATTGTCCGCTTACTTCCGCTTGAATATGCGGTGGAGATGAATCGATTAATAGAACTTGAGATGGAAGGATCAGTGGGATAACAATTGTCGAAATATGTTCATCTCCTACCCGTCAAAATCGACATGCATTCCTTCCATACTTCCGTTGTGAAAAAATATCGCGATACGCGACAGATCATATTTGGGGCAGGGGAGATATTAGCTCAACCATTGGAAATTTCACTTGGCGGCGAGGAGTCCGCGCTTGAGATTTTGGTGGGCAGAGGCGCATCAGCGACGGTCTTTGATACCAGTACTTCTGTACTGCATTCGGTTAGTGTCGTTCTGGAGCCGGAAAGCGAGCTCACGTATGTCTCGCTTGGTTTCGGATCGGCCCGCAGATTACAGTCGACAGTCGGGCCGGGCGCAGCTATCCACTGGCATTGCACGACGATCGGTGGCAACAACGATCAACATTCACTTGTATCTACCTGCTCGGGGTCGGATGCCAGGAGCAATATCGATTGGATCTTTGCAGTGCAGGGGAAAGAGAAGCAGTCTGTCACTGTGAGAAATATTTTTGCAGCCAGAAATGGTAGTGGTGAAATTACATTGAAAGGCGTCGCTGTCGATAATGCGTATGCAACGTGCAACGGGATGATCGAGATTACGGAGGAGGGGACTGGCACCGACACGTATCTTACGGAAGATGTTCTGATGCTCGATGCGACTGCCAAAGTGGACGCGATTCCGGGCCTGGAGATCCGCACGAACGATGTAAAAGCCAGCCACAGTGCCACTGTTTCACGCGTGACGGCTGAGGATTTGTTTTATTTCCAGTCGCGCGGAATCAAGGAAGAGACAGCTCGGATGATGTACGTGGATGGTTTTCTCGGAGATCTGACCGGGCGGATTACGGATGAGCGGATCCGGTCGGCAGTCCTAGCGGCACTCAAGAGGCTTTTGCCTGCTTGAAGTCGTTCGGGGCTCTCCCTATACTCATTTTACTACCAGTCAACGCCGATTTATGCATTTCACGTCACGTCTTTCTCTGCATCGTCTGATTCTTTGGGCATCATGAAAAAAGATACGCGAATTCTTGTCACCGGGCATAGCGGAATGGTTGGACACAATCTGCTTCCGCACCTACAGAAGAATGGATACACGAATCTCGTTCTGTGTTCATCGAATGATGCGGATTTGCGTATCACGAGTGTTGTCGATGATTTTTTTGATACGTACACACCCGATGTGGTTATTCATCTAGCTGCGAAAGTGGGTGGTATTAGAGCGAACATGAGTGATCCGGTGGGGTTTCTTTCAGATAATCTGCGGATCGGGCTCAATGTGGTTGAAGCAGCGCGACGGACGGGAGTTAGGAAATTGATTAACTTGGGATCATCGTGCATTTATCCGCGGGACTGCGCTCAACCAATGCGGGAGGAATATTTACTGGGAGGTTCGTTAGAGCCTACGAATGAAGCCTATGCCATTGCAAAGATTACAATTTTGCGGCTCTGCCAATACTTGCACAGGCAAGAGCAGAAGAATTTCTTCACACTCATTCCGCCTAATCTCTACGGTCTGCATGAACAGCTTGATCCACGCCAATCACATGTCATTGCAGGACTCATGATCAAGTTTCATGATGCGAAGAAGAGCGGTGTTCCGTCAGTGACACTCTGGGGGACAGGATCACCGCGTCGGGAGTTTTTGTATGCTGAAGACGTTGCCCGAGCGATCGTCTATTTTATGGAAAATGTGGATGCCACGGATATCTCGGACACGTTTATCAATGTCGGTTCTGGCACCGATGTCTCCATCAAAGAACTGGCTGAACTCATTCGGAAGATCATCGGTTTTACCGGCAGAATTGAGTGGGATACAACGCAGCCGGATGGCATGCCGCAGAAACTAATGGACAGTAGTCGGCTTAATAAATTCGACTGGCACCCGACGGTCAGTCTGGAGGACGGTATCCGCCGTTCGTATGAAGCGTTGGTTACTTCGTCGCACGTATGAAAATTTCCCTAATAATTCTCACGTTCAACGAAAGAGAATGTCTGGAGCGGGTGATTCCGTATATTCCGCGGACTGTAGTGGATGAAATTCTGGTGGTTGATGGTGGGTCGACGGATGGAACTATCGAGTATTTTCAGTCACAAGGCATACGGGTCGTCGGTCAGACCGAGTGGGGCAGGGGAGCGGCGTTTTTCGTGGCAGCGCAGGAATCGTCCGGTGATGCCATGATCTTCTTCAGCCCCGACGGTAATGAAGATCCGGCTGATCTTCCGAAGTTTCGGTTGTACCTAGAGCAGGGATACGACATGGTGATCGCCTCGCGCATGATGCATGGTGCCTTCAATGAGGAAGATGGGTCTTGGTTTCGGCCTCGGAAGTGGGCGAATCAGTTCTTTAACGCACTTGTTAACATCTTATTTCGACGGAGTGGTCCGTGGATTACGGATAGTATCAACGGATTTCGCGCCGTTACAAAACAGGCATTTGTCGTGATGAATCTAGACAGTAAAGACTTCTCGATTGAGTACCAGATGACAATCCGTGCACTGAAAAAAAATCTCACCATGATCGAATTCCCAACCCACGAAGGAGCCCGAGTGGCGGGAGTTACGAAGGCCCCATCGGTGAAAACCGGACTACACTTTATTCATCTGCTGCTATGCGAAATCGTATCCCGATAATCGGCACTTTTTCTCCCGCGCTCTTTGTGCGGTGGTACAGCCTGCTGCTGCTCGCCGCATGTTTCGGCTGGCCGCTTGTTCTGGGAATTGGCACCGGTCTGCTACGGTTTATATGGCTCATCGTCGCCATTCTGCTGGTAGGATTTAGTGTCTATTCTGCCCGCCATGCAGCCGAGCACATTGTAAAAGTGACGTATCGTGTTGCGCGGCCACCGTGGTTGTTCTTTATCGTCGCCGGGGTTGCATTGGGGATCATGCTGATATTTCCGGTGACGTTCTTTGGTGATGAAGACCTCATCGCACTGCCCTCACTCATCATTGCATCAAAGTTGGCGAACGTTTTGACATGGCCGGGGTTAATGGTGATTGTTGTGGCACTTACATGGATCTTTCGGTTGTCGTATCGACATATTCAGGACTGGCACGTGTTGGTTTTTGCAGTATTTGTGTTGATTTCAAGTGCTGTTCTTGCAGTCTTACACACTCACCCGGAAACGCTCATCGTTCGGTATCCGTTCTTCATGAACTTTATCCAATTCATAGTAACGGTTCTTACCCAAGGTTCACCGGAATTATTTCGTATGGGAAACGTTTTCTGGGTCGTTACTCTTGGATTTGTCGGCTGGTACGCTGCGTCCGATTGGCCACCGAGTGCGAGAATAGCCACTGCAGTAACTCTCTGTCTTACGCCGCTCGGCTGGACATACCATATCCTTCTATATCAGGCTTGCGGTGAGCTGACGATCGGACTGCTTGCTACACTTCTCCTTGGGAAACTGCTCAAAAAAAACAATGACACTCAGAGCGCATCGGCACTTCTGCTAGGGAGCATTTTTTCCTTCTGGATTCTGTACCGTCCCACAGCGTTTGTGCTGGCGGGCGCTGCAGTTGTCCTGCTTTTGGTCTGCGGTCGCAAGCGTGCAGCGTGGACGGTGGGAAGCATCGGTCTTCCGATTGGTGTTCTGTGGCTAATGGTCTATGTATTAGGCTCGTTCCAGTACCCGTTCCTCTCGACAGAGTCTACGCGGTCATTCCAGCTGCTTGCGCCATTTATCGCGACTCTAAAAAATCTGCCGGATCAGCTGCATCCTATCGGTCTCCTCTTACTGCTGGTGGGTGGGGCTTACGTGGCTTGGAAGCGCCCGACTGATCGAAATACGCTCCTGGTGGCATGGGTATTCGCGGTTTTGTACACCGGTCTGCATCAATTTCTGACAATTGACGAGTGGTACGGCTACGGAAGATTTAATGTGCTTCTGATGCTTCCACTTGCGGTCACTATAGGCAGCATTATTGCGGCTGTGTCGGAAAAGAATCATGTACTGACCGCTATCACTCTGCTCCTGCCATTGATACTCGCTACGCCATGGAGCAATGTCGGATTCCTCCAATCATATCGGGCAGTTTCGTACCTTGATATGATGGAGCGCACAGTTACCGGCGGTGTGTCACCCTCTCCGCTTCCGAGAGCGATGAACGATTTTGTTCCGAAAGCCGATACGCTCATTCTTATCTCGCCAAGTTCTTCGTTTTTAGATCTTCTGATCGCCCGTGGAAAGCTTTCAATAGCGCAGCGAACTGCGATCCTAGAACGCTCAAAACTCTGGAAGCCAAATTCTACCGCTCGTCCGGTATTGATCCAGGCTCCTACCGAAGGGTACACATTCCGCATCAATATTCCAAAGCTCGATGAGCAACGCTTGATCGATGCTGCTGCGTGGGCACGCAAACAACCGGGGCTTATGGTCTATCGTCTGGGACATGAAGAGGCGCTGGTTGTGCCGTAGCAGAAACTTATGCTTCACCCTGCGATGAACTCAGGGTGAAATCACTACAGTGATTTCACAGCATTGTGTAGTAGAGAAAGTATAGGTTTGTCCGGGCTTCGTCTGGCTTTGTCCGGCTTCGCTCCGAAGAGCTATGCCGAGACTACGCCGAGACTACGCCGAGACGATTCACTTACAGGGCTCTTGGCCCCGCAGAACTCAGTGCCCTGGACCCACACCGCTCTTAAAGAGCTTTGCGGGGCGAGGTACTGAGTTCTGAGGACCGAAGAGGGTGTTCCCTGCTCAAAGTGTTGGCTATGTTGGTCACTTCCGCAGAGCGGAAGATTACACCCCAGAGCATAGTTCCAGGTTAAACTCCCTGGTAAGGAGATGTTCCATGCGCAGGTTCTCCTACACATACCTTGTTCATGTTCTTCCCTATGTCGCCATAAGGCATGGACTATATCATCATCCTTCGGCTGATTATCCTTCCCTTTCTTGGATGCCACGAGGACACCGTTCGAAAGAAATCCATGTGAGACATTGATCGAACGTAGAATCTCCAGTAGTTCGGATCAATATCCTTGCTTGGATTATGGACAACTCCGCATCGGATGCCGACACGCTCCAGAAAATTTTTCACCTTTTGCAGTTCTTTCAGATTTTTCTGACAGATCTGAATGTACAGAGGTGCTTTTGGAGAGTGAGGCATGCTGCCCTCGGCATCGAAGTATCCACGAACGTATGCTATACGTTCACGAGATGACCTCAATGCGAGTGGATCAAAGCGGATGTCCAAGAAAGATGCAGTTGTTTCAAGTGCAAAGACGTTTCGTTCTTTTCCTTCGCGGTATATCCATGATGTATTTCCGGTTCTCCGTAAGAGGGATCGCAATGTGATTAACCATGCTTTCCCTTTCTGTGAGAAGCGGAATGTCTTATGGAACCTGTTGTAGGTTCCGTCATGGAGTGCACCGAGAAAGTACGCTCTGCATTCTGCGACCGAAGGCGCTCGGCGTGTAGTCTCTGAGGGGTTCCTCTTTCTGGAACTTCCCTGCTGATTGTCTGCACTGGTAGGGTTGTCACTCTTCATGTGTACAATTGTACACCATTTGAAGAGTACCTCCAGATACTCAGGTATTCCAGCATATAGCCAAGTTTTTCTCGAGGGATTACTCCCTTGAGGTCGCAACTAATTCACGACTTAGTCCCAATCAGTAGCTTCACCGTGGCACCACCTCTGTTCCACTCTAATCTCACGTTCATGTTGCTATTTGTAATCTTGGTAAGCTATGAGCTATGAGTCTTGAGCGATGAGAATGAAGGTTCTCAAAGCTCATAGCTCATGTCTCAAAGCTTCTGATCAACATCAATAGCAACTGAGCGGTAAGATCACAGTGGAACAGAGTAATGGTTCTTCAGGTGCTTCTACCTTTCATGACTTGACGGGCGGATTATGATACAGATTTCTCCGTTCATGTTCCCACTGGACGGGCGGATTTCCCGCATCCAGCGAGCTCTAATGCATTGTCTGTTTAATGACAGACAGTTTCTCTATTCCATTTTCTGTGAAATGTGCTCCTGTCGAGACGATGAAAATCGCTTCACAGAAGGCCTCGAAGTCGCGTCGTTTTGATGGAAACTTCGGAGGGAATGTTTGGAAGAAAGGAATAATCCTCTCCTTAAGATCATGGATGTTACCGACTTCATAGCGGTAACAGAGTACATGTCTTGGTCGGTAGTCTCTTTGGATGTACACCGTTCCGCATCCGAAGAATTGGACGAGAGTGTCGAGAATGTTCTTATCTTCAGCACGAAGCTTCAGATAAAATCTCGGCTCCATACGATTTCTTCGGGCGGGATGGGTACTCAGACGGAAGGTAAAGCTTCCTTCTCCATCCGTAAGACCGACGACATATTCAGGAGAGAGTTGCAGAAGAGAGGATCCTTCGTGAGATGTGGTGATCGGCATAGGTGTCCGATTGTACACCATCTCTTTACTACGATCCAGCTGACTTCTCGTATGGCAACGTGACAGACGAGATCTCCCCGGGTAACGCATGAAACTATTCCTCGCATCCTGTGCCAGACCTTGAGACATGATCTTCCGCATACCTCACCGCGACTGTATGCGTCGATCGGTCTTTCTATTGCACGGGCTGCGATGTGCATATCGAACTCTTCGTCCCGCATCCTCGCGGTTGCGGGACTGTTCTTGAGCTGCGCCCCGATCGGGATCGGGGGGATGGATTTAAACCATCTAGTTTCGTGGCACGTCGTTCGAGAACGACGTGCCGTGCGCTGCCGGGCGCGTTTCATTGTGAGTACAAGACCCAGGAACATATTCACCGTGACGTAGCTGATTCACGGTTACTAGCGATTCCAACTTCATGAAGTCGAGTTGCAGACTTCAATCCGAACTGAGACCGGCTTTTTCCGATTGGCTCCTCCTCGCGGATTCGCAACGGTTTGTACCGGCCATTGTAGCACGGGTGTTGCCCTAGGCATAAGGGCCACGCTGATTTGACGTCATCCCCACCTTCCTCCGCCTTGGAGGCGGCAGTCTCCCATGAAAAAACAACATAGGATGAGGGTTGCGCTCGTTCGCTGACTTAACAGTACACCTCAAGGCACGAGCTGACGACAACCGTGCAGCGCCTGTCTTCGGGTTCCTTGCGGCACGCCTCCGTTTCTGGAAGCTTCCCGAGATGTCAAGCCTAGGTGAGGTTCTTCGCTTACTATCGAATTAAACCCCATGCTCCACCGCTTGTGTGGGTCCCCGTCTATTCCTTTGAGTTTTAGTCTTGCGACCGTACTTCCCAGGCGGCGAGCTTACCGCGTTAGCTTGGACACGGAAGGCAATTGAGAACCTCCCACATCGAGCTCGCATCGTTTAGGGCGTGGACTACGGGGGTATCTAATCCCCTT
>CAZLUK010000024.1:0-4662 GCA_964562735.1 uncultured Candidatus Peribacteria bacterium | reverse complement strand
TGGCCGCTCTCTCATTCCTCTTATTCTTTATTCCCCCTGTTCGTATGGCCGATGCCACCATCACCCTCACCGCTGACGAGAAGGCCGTGATCACCGCCCTCGAGAAGCTGAACGTCATCAGTCTCAATAACGTGGTCAAGTACATGGAAAAGGAATACGGCATCAGTGCCGCCGCTCCGGTCGCCGTTGCCGCCGCTGGCGGAGCCGCTCCCGCCGCCGCTGCGGAGGAGAAGAGCAGCTACTCTGTCGAGCTCACCGAGTCCGGCGCCCAGAAGATCGCCGTCATCAAGGCCCTGCGCGAAGTGACCGGCCTGGCGCTCGGCGATGCCAAGGCGATGGTCGACGGCGCTCCCAAGATGGTCAAAGAGAACGTCCCCAAGGAAGACGCCGACAAGATGAAGAAGACCCTGGAGGCCGCTGGTGCCAAAGTCACTCTGAAATAAATCCCCGACTGCAATCATTCTTCCATAGAGGCCCCGTACCGGAGCGCGGAGCGCGACTGGTGCGGGGCGGCGGGGGCGAAGGTGACATTAAAATGATAATGGATACCAGCGTGGGTCTTCGACCCGCGATAGAAAGGGCGGTCGAAAGGCCGCTTTTTTTAACATTTATAACTTGCAAATATTGACTATAGTGCTATTTTATTTTTATGGAAAAAGTTGATCAAAAAAATGAAATCCCTCAACTCCTTGCTGAACATTTCGAACAGGAAATCCGGCAAAAGAATAATGCTATAGAAGTATCAAAACGTTTGGCAGGAGAAAGTGGGATTTCAAGAAAAGCAGCGTATACCGTCCTCTATCTTTTATCTGAAAAATTTGCAGGTCAGGAAGATATTATCAATCAACTGATTTCTGAATACAACAAGGAGCCGTCAACAATTTTTGGCATTGCAGCAAAGCTCCACACGAGCGGAAACAGCAACTTGGCTCTTAGATATTTTACGAAAGCCTTCACGGGGCTGGATGTTGCAAAAGCATCTTCGCATGTCCTTCAAAAAGCTTCACGCGCTGCTATGGATCTTGGCCAGCATGAACAAGCGGCAATTCTCATGGAAGCCCTTTTTACTCATCAGAAGGAACATGCGGCAGATACGTCCGAATTTATCGGCCACCTGAATCTGTATGCACAAGCCGGTCACAATCTACAAGCGATACAGCTCTGGCAGAAATTGCTGCAAGCCAGACCGAGAGACGGTTCTCTTGTCAAAAAATATTATCGATTTCTGAAAGACTATGGGGGTTCGAAACCTGAGCCCACTGTGGTTACTGTAGATATTGCTCCTGGTCCCTACTCCGAAAAGTTACTTGAAGAATGCGCTGCAGACTTCAGAAAAGGGGCTAGCAATGAGGCTGTAAGCAAATGGGCAAGCAAGGCCAAAACACAGGCCTTCAAACATAACAATATGATTACGGCGAATCGTTTGTGGAGCATCATCCTCACATACGCGCCTCATTGCACGTCATCTTTTTTTCGATTTTCTAGGGAATTTAATATACAAGGGAGCAATGAGGAAATTGATGAGTTGATTCGATGGGCGCATGCTCTTCACAGTCAGAATGAAAATGATTCACACAATGAGTTATTTACTCCCATTACAATCGATGGCGCTGAGAGGCCACTTGATCAATGGCTTTTTGATGCCGGCAATCATATGAAAAAGGGTTATGGGATGGAAGCTTTCCATCTATACATTGGCGTATTGCGGCAGAAAATCACCCTAGTATCTTGTATCGTTGAAGATCTAGTCAAAATCGCTTCTGTCATGTCTCCCGATCATTTTGTCGCAGAGTTATGCATAGCAGAAACACTCAAAACACTTCCAACATCTGTAGGTCTTTACCAATCTTTGGTAACTAAACTCTATAAAATATTGCCATCCCTTGGAGAAAAGATTTTTGTCTCGCTGCAAGATATTTCACCAACAAACCCAGGTAATAAATATGTGATGAGCAACGCATTACTACAACGGAATAAATTCAGAGAAGCGGCGGAATTATGGCTGCCATTAGATGCCAACTTTGCTCCTTCATGCGCTACGTTTGCTTCCCATTTGGCTGATAAAGGCAAGCACGAACTTGCTCGAGTACTCTTCGCTGAGATTGCAAAAGTTTCCCCGGCTCTATCTATCGAATTTGGATATAAATTCTTCAGCAAGTCTGGGATGAAAGAACAGGCACTCGATTGCATTGAGTCCCTGGTTCCAAAAGGTGATGAAGGCAGAATTGAGCAGCACCAAATTTTTGCTCTTAGGCTCTTTATGCGACACGGTCAGGATCGGGCAAGATGCCTCAAGATTGTTGAAGCACTTTTGCAGAACAATGCACTCTCATTACAGGAAGCGAACATAATACGTTCTATTCAGCCCCAACACACTGCAAAATCTTCAGAAGCAGGAAAATCCAACCACGATGATCAGGACTCTTCGGAACAAGCCCCATATATCGATGAAGAGATCGAGAATTATCTGCGCCAGCATCTGCCAACTCTCAAAACCGGGAAATTTTTCCAAACTCTTGAAGAAAGACAACCGCTAATCAAACCCGGCAAGAAAACGGACCGGACTGCGCGCAGAGTCCTTGGCAAAAAGAGACCATCTGATAATTTCGGAATACCGCACGCCAATTGACATCCCCACCCAATCCTGTACAATCCCCCCGGAAACCTTCGTAACGTCGATATCTCCCGACTTGCAATTCTCGACGCAGGAACGGGCCAGTGAAAACGGAAAGAAGGAACACCCCTCCACAGGCAGGTTGCCTGATCTTATTTCCTTCTTTCAGTTTTATGGCTGATCAACAGATCACCTGTCGCGACTGCGGCCAGTCCTTCACGTTCACCGAGGGTGAACAGGAGTTCTACGCCACAAAGCAGCTCTCTGCGCCCCAGCGGTGCAAGGACTGCCGCGCACAACGCAAGAACGTCCGCATGCAGGACCGGCAAATGCATGACGCGGTCTGCGGCAAGTGCGGCGCACAGTGCCAGGTCCCCTTTAAGCCTCGAGCGGTCGAGGAAGGTGGTCGACCGGTTCTCTGCAAGGCGTGTTTCGACGCCGAGCGCGGATCCCGGATGGCGTAACGTCCCTCGTACGCTCGCTTCCGGCGAGCTGCTCGGGATGACAAGCTCAACATGAGCTTTCAAAAGAAGACCCCCCGAAAGGGGGTTTTTCTTTATGTAGGTAGAATGCACACATGAATGAGCGCTATCCCGAACTCGATCTCCTGCGCACACTCGCGATCATCATGATGGTCGTCTACCACCTCGCCTACGATCTCGAATCTTTTTATGGATGGAATCTGGGAATTTTTGAGAACGCCGGATGGATTCTCTTTCGGCAAAGCACAGCGTCACTCTTCCTGCTGCTCGTCGGGTGTAGCTTCGCAATTTCGTGGAATCGGCACCGCGAGAAACACGGCGAAACTGATTTCGTTTTCCGCTACAGGAAATACCTCCTGCGCGGCCTCGGCGTGATCGCATGCGGGATGCTGGTATCGGCCGTCACCTATCTGGTGGACCCGGAGACGTACGTGCGCTTCGGCATTCTGCATATGATCGGCGTGAGCATCCTGCTGCTGCCGTTCTTTGTCCGATTGCGGGAATGGAATCTCTTGCTGGGAATCAGCTTCATCGGTTTCCAGAAAATTATTGTGGAAATCCTCTCCGTCACGGGTCGAAGACCCGCGCTGTTATTGCTTGGCGTGATGCCCTCCGATTTCACGAGCGTCGATTATTTTCCGCTGATCCCGTGGTTCGGGATTGTCCTGATTGGCTATGCCGTGGGATATGCCATCTATGTGCGGCATCCCCACTACCGCACGTGGGAACACGTGCACTGGAGGTGGATGACGTGGCCGGGGAAGAATGCGTTACTGATCTATCTGCTTCATCAGCCGTTAATTCTGGGCCTGTTGACCCTCCTCTCCCGGCTCGGTTTCGTCTAGACTGTCCCGGCATGACTTTTACGACCCGATCGATCCGACAGGAAAAACCCCCTTCACGCTGGAAAAAAGTCCTACAGGCAACGACGCCGTACGCACTGAAGTTCGGGACGCTGATTCTCGCCCTGTACGGAAAATGGAAAGTACGAAAGGAGGAAGAGGAGATCAAAACGCACCGCGTGTGGCTGCTCAAAAAGACGGCGGTGATTCTGGTCTCGGTGCTTCTGGGGTTGATTCTTGTGGCCGGGACCGTGCAGGCGCTCGTGGGCCTGAGAATCCTGACGATCCACAACTTCCTCTCGGTCGCTGGTGCGGATTTACCAACCGATGACGACGGCTTCACCAATATTCTGCTCCTCGGCGCCGGCGACAAAGACCACGATGGGGTGGACCTGACCGATTCGATGATGGTCGTGAGTCTGGATCCGTGGAAGACGAGGAGTGCCGTGATGCTCTCGCTGCCGCGCGATCTGTACATTCTGAGCAGCGAGAAGATGGGGAAGGGCCGGATCAACGAGCTCTATCGCAACTACAAATACAAGCTCCGGCGCAACGGCATTCCCGAGAAAGACGCGTCACGGGCGTCGATGAAGGAACTCGGCGTCGAAATCGGGCGGCACCTGGGGATGCAGATCCATCACGTGGTGAAGGTCGACTTCACGGCGTTCGTCGAAGGAGTGAACACTCTTGGCGGCGTGGACGTCGACGTTCCCTACGACATCGT
>CAZLUK010000023.1:0-5264 GCA_964562735.1 uncultured Candidatus Peribacteria bacterium | reverse complement strand
CCGTGCGTCAGGTGTCCGCCGTGACTCAAGTCCATGCCCATAACCGTGTCGCCGGGCTCCAGGAGCGCAAAGTACATGGCGACGTTGGCCGGAGCGCCCGCATGGGGTTGTACGTTGGCGTGGCCGGCCTCGAAGAGCAGTTTGGCGCGGTCGATCGCCAGCCGCTCCACGATATCCGTGAATTCCTGACCGCCGTAATAGCGTTTTCCGGGATACCCCTCGGAATATTTGTTATTGAAGACCGTGCCCATCGCTTCCATGACCGCAGGAGACACGTAGTTCTCGGATGCGATAAGTTCCATGCCATCGGCTTGGCGCTTCATTTCACCGAACAGCGCCTTGTAAACGTCCGGATCAACTTTCTGGAGGTTATCGTATGAGGGCATGAGCGGAGGATACTTGAGACGAGTTGAAAGTTGAAAGTGGAAAGTGGAAAAGTGGTTAGTGATTAGCGGATAGCGGGTAGAAATCAGGTTACCTGCTATTTTCTATCAGTTTTTGTCCATCTCCCGCTTGGCGTCAGTATTTCATCCAGATTCTGGTCATGCGCTTCCACTGGAATCGTTTGTAGTAGCTGGCACTCGAAGCACACGCCGATTGTTTTCATTGCCGGATTTCGTTTCTTCTGTTCTTCCAGCCAACGGTCGTAGCCGCCGTTTCCCCGTCCGATCCGGATTCCTGCTTTGGTGAATGCGCGACCGGGGATGATTGCAATCGAAATTGTTGACTCGTCGATGGGATCATCGACCGATGGTTCTACGATATTGCTGACCGGATTTCTGGCCATTCCGGCAATTGATCGGATGCGATGCATGACCATCCGTTTGCCGTCGACTTTTCCAATACAGATCACAGTTTTTTGTTCCAGTAGTTCGGTCGTTAGTGGCGTGATGTCGGGCTCGTCTAAATATGGACTGTAGAGCGCGATGGCGACAGGTTGTGGCGGCAGCAATTTCCGGAGTTCGCGCACGATGATCTGACTTTCTACCCGTCGGTCGTTTTCCGACATTCGTGACAGTCTGGCTTTGATCGCGCGGCGGAGTTCGGCTTTGGTGTCAGACATAAGGCATCAGACATGAGACATGAGACATGAAAATAAAAAAAGACTCAAGTCGCTTGTCTCACATCGCTCTAAAAGCCTCCAAATACTTCCGCGGCCGCTTCAACGAGATCGGTGGCCGGACCAGTGCTAGCTGCACTCGTCTTTTCCAATGCGCAGTGGATACGGATCGGTTTCTTGAAGACTGCGAGCAGGGCTTCTTCCACGCTGCGGCTGGCCTTCGTGTCCGCGATTATATCCCGGTGGAAAGCCGACATGAATGTGAGACGGAGCGTACTGCTTTCGGCGGACGTGATTGTGGTGTCTTTGAGGCTCATCCGGACCGATGGGGGAGTGACAGCCTTGCTGATGGCGTCCCAGTGGTTGAGAACGTTTTGTAGATTGAACTCATCGACTTTGATGGTTACCGATTTGACCGGGACTTCTTCGGATTTCGGTAGCGTAGCTGATTTTGGGGGCGGGGATTCCGGCATGCGGAGTACGAGCGGGATGATGACCGGGTGCTCCGGATGTTTTGTCGTAACTGCGACATCCATACACAGTGAAACGAGTGCGGATTCGAGCACGAGCCCCGGCATCGGAGAGGTGCGCATGTCTTTGAGTGTCCGGAGGAGAACATCGATCATTATTAGGAATGTTGTGGGGGATTCTTTTTTCTCGATCGACTCGTGCATTTGGCTTCTGACTAGCGTCAGCAGGTCGCTTGCTACCGAGTCGAGCGGGATATTGGCATCCTCCATCTGTTTTACGAGTTCGGTAACGGCAGCAATATCTTTTCCGGTGATCGCATTTGCGATGTCCTCGATGAAGATGGCGGATGTCTTTCCGATGCGCTCGGTGACGTCTGCGAGTGTGATCTTCTCGAGCGATCTGAGCTGATCCATGAGCGAAATGCCGTCCCGGAAGCTGCCGGAAGCGTGCTTCGCAATTGCTCGAAGTGTCTCACGGTCGATCTTGATATGTTCTTGGTCGGCAATGAACTGTAGACGGCGGATAATGTCTTCATCTTTTACTCGCTTGAAGAGAAACCGTTGGCATCGAGATTGGATCGTATCCGGAACTTTGTGCAGTTCGGTTGTGGCTAGAATAAAGTAGGCGTAGTCGGGCGGCTCCTCCAGCGTCTTCAGAAGCGCGTTAAATGCCTCTTTTGTGAGCATATGGACTTCGTCGATGATGTAGACTTTTGACTTCGAGATGACCGGAGAGAAGTTGATCTTCTCGATCAAGTCTCGAACGTCTTCGATTTTTCGGTTGCTCGCGCCGTCGATCTCCACTAGGTCCACCAGCGAGCCGTTTTCGATCTCCTGAGTCATGTGCTTGCGGATTATCTCATCTTCAATCCCGCGGAGAAGGATTGCTTTCGCCATGATTCGCGCAACCGACGTTTTACCTGTTCCGCGGCTGCCGCACAGCAGGTACGCGTGCGAAATTCTGCCCTGGGACACGGCTTGTTCCAGCGTCGTCACTACGTGATCTTGGCCCACGACGTCAGCGAAAGTCTGCGGCCGGTAGGTGAGGTAAAGCGCCATAGGACACGACTGTAAATTGAAAATGGAAAATTGAAAATGGAAAATGGAAAATGGAAGATAGTGTACAATGGCTGTGATTTTCAACTTTGTATCTTTTTCTTTGCTTGGTATGCGTTTCAGCAGATTCTCTGTCACCCTGATGTCCGGCAGTCTTTTACTAGCTGCGTGTGGTATCGATACCACGGGCCTCTCCGCCGAGTCTTCCCGCCAACCGATGGGACCCGAGACTGCTTTCGTCACCGTCACCGAATACGGCGATCTGCAGTGTCCGGCTTGTAAGTCGGCTCACGAAACCCTCACGAAGCCTTTGATTACAAAATATGAAGGGAAAATCCGTTTCGAATTCAAACACTTTCCGCTCCAGGCCATTCATACATACGCCCTTGAGGCTTCCGAAGCTGCCGAATGTGCTGCGGACCAGGGTAAATTCTGGGAGTTCTTCAATCTGGTTTACGAGAAACAGGCGGATTTGAGCAGTTCTGCACTGCGTGACTGGGCGGCCGAGCTGGAACTTGATCAGCCTTTGTTTGAGCGTTGCGTAAAGTCGGGGATCAAGAAGAAGACGATACTTGCTGATGCGGCTGAGGGCGAGAAGCGGGGTGTCAATTCTACACCTACATATTTCGTCAATGGTGTACGTGTGCAGAGCAATACGATTGAAGCTTTGTCAGCTGCCATCGATGCCGCACTCCAGAGCTCGGCAAGCGTGCCACTCTAAGACGATTTCGAGATCTGGGCGAAGGCATAGATCAGCTTAAGACTCGTGTCGTACAGCACGAATGTCCGGAGTTTACCCGGATCGGCTTGCTCTGGTACGCGGTATTGCTGTGGGCCGTATGCCGCCTGGAGCGGGCCTAAATCAATTGCGGTATTATCCGGAAAAGATACGTCTCGCGGATCAACGATGGTCGTGAGGAAGATTCGTAGTGACGGGCCGGGACTAGTCTGGAAATCTGACGACAAGTAGAGCGTGTCCGTGAGATACAGGACAAGGCCGGTCACATCTGTCTTGAGGGCGATCACGGAGCCCATCAAGCCTTCTGTCTGCACCTCACGTGCTTGTTCAGCGATGTTCTTGCCGCGGGCGATTTCGCTTTCTATGATTTTTCGCAGCGCTGCATCTTTGATGATCGGATCATTCTGAATGATGAGGTTTGCCATCGTGTCCGCCAGTTCATCGCCGTAGCGGGAGGCGGTCAACGGATTTTGGTTCTGCTGACTGATGCTCGTCTGCGCCGGAGAGCAGGCTGATAGGACAACGAGGAGAATGAGAAAAAAAAGGGTGGGGGTACGCATGGCGGTGAATTCTTGCAAAGTATTCTCGAATTTGCAATCCATCAAGCTGACATCGCAAAGGAATCTTCGGTTACACTCTCGGTTGTACGAGATGTCAATGAAACATCGGGGCTGATACGTGTCAGTGATCGCATCTCCGTGAGTATCTGCATAAATTCTCGCATCCATTGTTCGTTCTTGGGTTCGCCGTTCGTGTGCGGGCAGAGCGTTGTCCAGTAGAGCCACCGTGGATCCTGTTCCCGCTCCATTTTTTCACCGAGTGCACTCACAACGCCGCCAGAGCTCATGTCGGTATGCAGGTACGTCGCCTTGTGTTTGGATGTCTCCTGCTTGCGGAAGTAAGCGGCATCGGATGTCGCGTGACCCAGTGAGTCATTGCGGCCGATATCTAGTCCGTTTTCGGCTCGGTGCTTCGTAAGTTGAATCTGATCTTCGCTTGAGCCTTTGCGGGTGATCGTGTCATCGAGGTACGGGGGACCGTGGGTGCGACACCAAATGTTGTTGTACGTGATCCACCGAAGCTGGTTCATCCCACGGTTAGGGTTGGGGCTGCGCAACAGTCGTTTGACCAGCGGAACCATTTCAGAATGAGATCCTTCCAGTTGTTCGACGAGGATATCCAGTCGTTTCCGTGACTCTTCAATTTTTAACGACTCAACATTTTCTTTGCCGCTGAATTTTCTGATATGGTGTTCCATCGACTTCAGCCGTGGCCAGTCTGAGTCTTTGAGGTGCATCAGTTTGGCGTCAGCGATGAACATGCTCGCCTCGGACCAGTCTTTCATATCCATGGCATGCCGAATTTTCAGGATGATCGGATGTTCGTTTGTGACATTCTTCGCATCTTCGAGGCGATCTTCAGCCTGTTTTACGTACGAGAGGCGCTGCGCATAGTGCAGCGAGAGGAATTGGCTTGGTGCAAAGATCTTGAATCCGCGCGCCGCAGAATTTTCGCCGCGCTCTTTGAACTTCTTTTCGATATTATCGAAGCGGAGTTTTACTGCGGCCCAATTATAAATAAGCCCTTCCAGAGATTTCGTGCCGGAACCGTTTATGAATGCTGCGATCTTCTTCGGATTTGCCTTGGATGCGAAGATTCTTTCCAGCCACACACCTACTTTTCCTTGCAGAATAAACTCTTTTCCAGCTGCGCTCTCCAGCTTGCTCTTGGTAGTAGCATAGAGATCGAGGCGTGATGTTTCGGTCGCATTGATGAGGGCAAGTGTCTTCGATACGAGTCCCCGGCGTTCGGTATAGTGCAAATCTAAGAATTTTTCCCGATCCTTTAAAATGGCGAGATCTGGTTCGGATTCAACCAGATCCTTGAACTGTGGATTTTTAACGAGTTCGTCTCGCTCTTCGGCCACTTTTTTCCAGCG
>CAZLUK010000022.1:0-5631 GCA_964562735.1 uncultured Candidatus Peribacteria bacterium | reverse complement strand
GCACCTTGGTCAACATCTTTCTCATGGTTTCTATGTATACAGGAATTGTTCGCTAGAACACAAGTGCTAGATTCATCTAGTTGTGGAATGGGGAATTACAAATTTTCCTTTGTTTCCTTTTACTCTTTTCATTCTTTGGTTTCTTTTTCCTTGCCAAGTACTTCGCTCACCCTCGTCACCTCTTTCTTCGCGCCGATGATAAGCGAAGTTCGTTGATCGAGGTCTTCGATCTTTACATCGAGAATCGACTGTACGCCATCGCTGGCGCCGCCGCCGGCCTGTTCCATGATGTATGCAAATGGTCCGCATTCATAAAGCAGCCTGAGTTTGCCTTTCGGGTACTTGCTGCCGCCGATATTCGTGAAGATGCCGGCGCCCTTGATGAGCATATGGTGGATGTCGGGGACCATGCCTCCGGAGTATCGCAGTGTGTGGCCTTCGTCCATCCAGATATTCATCATCTTGCGGTAGTTTGGCGAGTCGACAACCGCGCGGAGATTCCCCGGTGCGTACGTTTGCACTTCGTCTCTCATCGTAAGATTCTTCTGTAGCAGCACGAATTCGCCGACTTCGTTGTGAAAGAACGCATGCACGCCCTTGCCTGCGCTGTACACAAGAATTGTTCGCGGGCCGTAGACCAAGTAGAGAGCTGCGACCTGATCACGCGGTGTCTTGCCAATGGGGCTCCCGGCTTCATAGATACCGAAGATCGAACCGATCGCGAGGTTACAGTCCACGAGTGACGATCCGTCCAGGGGATCAAAGACGAGTGTGAAGGGTGCGCCCCGCACAAGCTCCATGAGCTCTTCGGATTCTTCTTCGGAACAGAAATTGGCTACAAGTCGGCTCTCGCAAAGTTGTTCTTTAATTATTTTATTGCTTAGGACATCAAGCTTCAGCTGCTCCTCGCCGAACTGGTTACTGGAACCGGCGAGTCCGAGGTCGGTGGTGCGGATCGCGTTCTCGACGTATTTCCCGGCACGAGCAATATCGTTGATGAGGTGGCGCAGTTTGTCCGGAACGCCGGAGGTGAATAGGTGTTGGTTAAGGGAGACGCGCGACGGAAGCGTACACGAGTAGCCGGCGGCTAGCGGTTGAGAGGAAGATTTGGCCATAAATAGAATTGGAATCAGATAAGGGCTGCCAGCTTCAGAGTCATGTCGGTAACACGCATCGCATAGCCCCACTCGTTGTCGTACCAGCTTAGGATCTGCGCGGTGGTATCATTCACCACTTTTGTTGACGGAGCATCGACGATCGATGAGTGCGGGTCGGTCTGGAAATCGATGGAGACGCACTGGTCGTGCGAGATTGAAAGCACGCCTTGCATCTGTTTCGTATTGGCCGCCGCTTCCAGCTTAGTATGAATCGCCTCTACAGTAACGGTTTTCTGAAGTTGGAATGCCATGTAGGCGCAGCTCACGGTGGGCACTGGTACGCGAAAAGCCATACCGTCCATCTTGCCTTTAAGGTGCGGGAAGATTTCGCCACAGGCCCTCACGGCGCCAGTCTTAGTCGGGATCATCGAGAGAGTGGCGGCGCGCGCTCGACGGAGTTCGCCGCCTTCTTTGGATTTGTTATCGAGCAAGTTTTGCGTAGCCGTGAACGCATGAACCGAGCTTACGAGGAGGGATCTGACTGTGAATGCTTCGTCCATGACTTTGATGACCGGAGCGATGCAGTTGGTGGTACACGACGCGTTACTGATGATGTGCATATTCTTTGTGAGAATATGGTCGTTTACACCCATGACGAACATCGGTGTCTTGTCCTTCATCGGTGCCGTGACGATCACGCGTTTGGCTCCGGCTTTTAGGTGATGTTCCACTTCCGCATGCGTATCGAAGTTTCCGGTGGATTCCACGACAATGTCGACGCTCAGTTCTTTCCAGGGACACTTGGCCGGATCACGCTCTTTGACGACCCGGACGTCTTTGCCGTTTACCAGCATATGCTCGCCTTTCACTTCTACATCACCCTTGAAATGGCCATGCAGCGAATCGTACTTTAGGAGATAGGCGCGCATCTCGGCGTCCGATGACGCGTTGACCGCCACGACCGCGACGTTATTTCCATACATTTCGCAAAACTGACGGTGCACGTTCCTGCCGATGCGGCCGTAGCCGTTGATGGCGACCTTGAGCATGGCTTGATAATACGGATGATGGAGAAGTTGTTCAAGGATCAGGAAAAACAAAGGAATGAAAGGAATAAAAGGAAATCAATAAAAAATACGGGGGTGCGAATTATCCTTTATTTCTTTTTATTCCTTTGTTTCTTTTTTCTCTTTTTACTCCTTTTACTAGCCATAAATACCGAGTAGAACTCCCACGAACGACATAAACGCTCCCACGATCCATAAACGCATTGTCACTTTGCTTTCGCCCCAGTTGAGGGCCTCCAGATGGTGGTGAAAGGGCGCGGATTTGAAGACTTTCTTGCCATTTCTCAGCCGCTTGCTCGTCAGTTGGATGATCACCGATAGCATCTCGATGACGAAGACGAATCCGATAAGCGGAAGGATGAGAACCTGGTTTATCATGAAGGCCATTACGGCGAGTGTGCCACCTAGCGCCAGCGAACCGGTGTCGCCCATAAAGAAGATGGCGGGCGGGATGTTGTGCCACAGAAAGGCGGCGAGCGCACCCACTACGACACCGCAGAACGCGGCAAGTACGTAGAGGCCAGTGAGGTACGCAACCAGCGCGAAGGCGCCGAAGGCGATGATCAGGAGCCCGGCAGCAAGGCCGTCGAGGCCGTCGGTGACGTTGACTGCGTTCGCGGTACCGATGACAACGAAGATGAAGAACGGGACGTAAAGCCAACCGAGATCGAGGGTGTGCGGCAGACCGATCATCGGGCCGAATGGTATATCGATAGTGTTGTACGACAAGCGAATATAGAACCAGGCCGCCGCTATCGAGCTCATGAGAATGAGGGCGAACAGCTTCGGAAATGCATCGAGGCCCTTGTTCTTGCCTATACCGCGGATATTGAGATAATCGTCGATAGCTCCGAGCAGTCCGAAACCGACGAGCACCGCAAGCGGAATATAGACTTGCCCTCTCTGAAGCAGGGAATGTTCAACGACTCCTTGCAACGAGAGTCCACGGGACACGAGGACCGTGATCAGGATCGAACCCCAAATTAAAAGCCCACCCATCGTGGGAGTGCCGGCTTTGGTTTGGTGATACGTCAGAAATACGCTGGCCGATCCCCCGTCTACAGCCTCTACGCGTAGTTTCTTGCCAAGTTTGAAGTGATGGAGGAACTGAACGAATGGTTTGGTGAGGATGAGCGCGATGATGAAAGCCAGGAATGAGTAGATGAGAATTTCGAGCAGCGAGATCGATGGTCTGATCGGAAGATCGAGCATGGGATGATTCTACCCTTAATAAGTAGTAGTCATAAATCACAAGTCAAGAAGTCACAAGTGTTTTTTTCTCCCGTGTCGGCACAGTCAGTTTCGTATTTTTTACCGTCAGAAGCCTCTAATTTCAGTTTGTCACACTTTGTGACAGACTTATTTCCTTCCTTCTTCAAGCGACTTTTCAGGGTTGTCCAATAGCTTTGCCGATGTTTTGTTTTGCTTCGGCTTTTGTCATTTGGTGAGTTGGTCAATGGAAATCCCGAGGAGCATTGGCAATCTGTTCAGTTCTACTCGCCATCATGCACCGGTGGCCTAAACGCCACGTTGCCTTTTACTTGGCCGATCATCTTGCTGGTCGATCTGGCCGCGATTGATTTTACTTCCTGAGTTTTATCGATGTCGTAGAAGCGCATTTGTTCTTTTTTGAACATCAGTTCGATGCGGCCGGTGGGGCCGTTGCGGTGCTTGCGGATATAGATATCGGTGATACCCGGGCGGTCGGAGTCTTCTTCGTAGTAGTCCTCGCGGTACATCATGAGTACCACGTCCGCGTCTTGTTCGATGGATCCGGATTCGCGCAGGTCTGATAGTTGCGGGATGTTACCGGGACGGCTTTCTACGGCCCGAGACAGCTGCGAGAGCGCCACGACCGGGATCTTCAGTTCGCGGCCGAGCATCTTGAGCGAGCGCGAAATTTCTGAGATTTCCTGCACGCGGTTCCCGGTATATCCGGCGTTGCCGGTACTCATGAGCTGCATGAAGTCGATGATGATCATATCTAGGCCGTGTTCCATCTGTAGGCGGCGTGCCTTGGCTCGCAACTCCGGGATGGAGGAACCCATGGAGTCGTCGATGAAAATATTGGCCTTGCTGAGGTCATCCATGATCGGACCCATGTTCTGGAAATCGCGGTCTTCCAGTTTACCTTTTTGCAGCTTCCAAGAGTCCACACCAAGCATGGATGCGAACAGACGATCCACTAGCTGCTCCTTACTCATTTCTAGTGAGAAGATACCGATTGATTTGCCGTTCTTAATGGCTGCGTTCTGTGCAATGTTGAGCGCGAGTGCCGTCTTTCCCATGGACGGGCGGCCGGCGATGATTATGAGATCACTGGGCTGGAATCCGGAGAGCTTGAAGTCGAGCGCCGCGAAGCCAGTCGGTACACCCTTAATTGCGTTGTCGTCCTTGCTCTCGTGCATCTCCGCGAATTTCTCGTAGCGGGCACTCAGGATTTCCCTGATGTGGATGAACTTTTCTTTGAGAAATGTGCCAGAAATGCCAAAGACAGTCTTCTCGACTTGTTCCAGGAGTTCCGGAATATCGCGGTCCTCCTCGTGCCCTAGTGCTTTGATGCGGTCACCAGCCTGGATAATACGCCGAAGCACCGCCTTGGTCTTCACGATCTGGCCGTACTTGAAGATATGCGCCGATACCGGCACGTTGGCCGCAAGTTCGGCTAGAAACGCACTGCCGCCGACATCCTGGATCTTCTTCTCATCCTGGAGCTTGCTCGTGACGGTGACGATATCTACCGGCTGGTGAGACTGGTAAAGGTCTATGATCGCTGAGTAGATAATGCGGTACGACGGCTCGTAAAAGTCCTCCGGCATCAGCAGATCAGCGACCTTGATGACGGAGTCCGGATCCATAAGCAGTGCACCGAGAACCGTTTGTTCGGCTTCGAGACTGTGGGGCTGTACGTCGAGGAAGGCTTGGGCCATGGGAGAGTGAGTGTAGCGCACCACGGAAAAAAAGTAGAGCCGTGCGAATCCAGGGATCACATCATTTTTACTGGTGAAAGTTTTGCACGTTGCGGGCGGCGGCTGCTGTTCTCGTACCCGCCTCACCTCCCAGCCTCCTCTCCCTCTGAGGAGGGGAGATGAGGGGGCCCGTGTTTTTCATCAACAATGCTGTATTTAAAAAAACAGAGCTCCCCTCTCCGGCCCGCAGGCAGGAGAGGGGCCGGGGGTGAGGCGGGGAAAGAACAGCAGCTTCCCCGTTCATGGTCAGTGAACAGTAACGTATTCGTAACTCCCCATTCCACACCGTGACAACGGGCCAAGAGCATTCGTGCGGGATAAAATGAAGACCGTTTTTTCCCCGCAGCCACGGCGGTCGTGAGCACCCGTGGCGCAGACGGGACGCCGCGTCCCGAGAAAGAAGTATAAGTTTCCTCGTTCTCACAAAAACATGGCACTTCTCGGACATTGTTCTGTCCGTTTGTTAACCAGCGATTTAAATCGCTGGTTAACAAACGG
>CAZLUK010000021.1:0-8722 GCA_964562735.1 uncultured Candidatus Peribacteria bacterium | reverse complement strand
ATGGCCGCTTAAGACCGGATCAACTCCAAAAACTCCTGCCGCGTGCGGGCATCGCGCTTGAAGCTCCCCGCAACGTGGCTGGTGACGGCTACCGAGTGTTGCTTTCCGACACCGCGCATCAGCATGCAGAAGTGGCTGGCCTGGATAACGACGCCGATGCCTTTGGGCTGGAGAACTTCCTGCAGCGCACTGCAAATCTGCTGACCAAGCCGTTCCTGCACCTGCAGCCTACGGGCGAACATGTCCACGATCCGGGGGATTTTACTGAGTCCGATGATCGTGTTGTCTGGAATGTAGCCGACGTGCACTTTGACGGTGAACGGCAGCAGGTGGTGCTCACAGAGCGAATAACACTCGATGTCTTTTACGATGATCATTCCGTCGGTGTCGGCCGGAAATAGCGCCCCGTTTACGATTGTCTTCAGATTTTGATCGTATCCCAAGGTCAGGAATTGTATCGCTTCGGCCATGCGTTTCGGCGTGCGCTTCAGGCCCGGGCGGTTAGGGTCTTCGCCGATTTTCCTGAGGAGGGATTTAAAGAGCTGTTCCATGGGATACGAAGTATACGGATTTTTATGTTCCTTGTCTTGCAGAAGCCCGCTTTGCATGTGATTCTGTGGTTTTATAAACTCTTCAGGTTGGCATGCTCGCAGGGTTGTTGTTTTAGTTCGGATAAATATTGTTTCAGTTTGCGGTCAAAACCTGGGTGGAGGACATCACCAGCGTAGATTTCCATAAGGGGCTCCAGGACAAACCGACGTTCATGCATGCGGGGATGCGGGATTACGAGTTCTGGCGTCTGAAGGATAAGATCGTCATAGAGCAATATATCCAAATCGATCGTGCGGGGTCCAAATCGATAAGGAGGATTTTTTTTCAGAGCTTGTTCGATTTCTCGGATGGTATTTTGAATTGTGTGTGGAGAGTCGTTCGTTTCGATTTTAGCCACCGCGTTAAGGAAATCCGGTTGATTGGTAATTTCTTGGGCACTGGAGCGATAGACTGACGAAAAACGAATATTCGGATACGCTTTTTTAAGCTTGGCAGCCGCCGCCCGAAGATTCTGCTCCGGTTCTATATTCGAGCCGAGACCGATGTAGGAGATACTTATGGTCGAGTGATCGTGATGCATGCCGCTTCCAATGGCAATGGTGGCTTCTTTTGGATACTCACTCGCACACCACCTGCGGGTTTAAATTTGGCCAGTAACATCGTCGCGATGTCCTCGGCAAATCTTTCGGCTGTTTTTCGCTCGCTCTTCCCAAGCTCGAGGATTGCGTCAGTTACTACTTGGTAGTCGATTCCCTTAGACAGGTCGTCGCTTGCGGCTACTAGTTTGAGCGAACAGAAAAGTTCTAGGGACACCAGCAGACGTTGCGGGTGACTGCGTTCCGCGTCTGGAACCCCAATCCGGGTCCAGGTCTCGATATTATTCAGAGTGATCGAATCCATGGCTTTAGCTTACTCTTCGCGCTTTTGCGTGTCTTTTGGGAGCGCAAGTACCGTCGTCTCCTCAAAGATCTCCGTATAACCAGTGACACGAATGCTTGAGGCCTTTCCTTCACATGCCAGCGTGATTTGCATTCTACGTCCGTTTACAGTGCATCCGGTGGTGGAAGATTTTATAGGATGTTCTGATTCGTCAAAAACATTATACCGATTGGCGTCGACTAAAGCGCTTGGGTATGCAATGTCTCTATTGATGCCATCGTTATTTACTGAGCTTGAGATGTTACCGGTGACATGCACATGGATGAGGAGTTTTGTTGGACTATTTGCATCGGTGATCGCGTAGATATTCTGCCATCCCAATGATGTTGGGCTTGTATCACATTCGATGCGGATTGTTATCGGTTTTCTTGCGATAGCGTATTCGATCTGTATCAATGGCTCATCTAGGCGGCGACTCTGCTGAAGAGCTCGTTGCCATTCTGGCGGTCGCGAACCTCTTCCTCCCTCTATTGTGAATGTCCACTTTGGTATGTTCACCGGTGCCATCGTGACCCATCCAAGGTTTTCCTTGTTTGTTGCTGCATCATTCAACGATATCGGCATTCCCGAATATGGGGAGAAACGAATTTTAACGAATGTGTTTTCTGGAATCTCGGAATCCTTACAGAGTAGGCCGATGAATTTGCCTCCTCCAAACACTTGCCCGTTTGCCTTGTCCTTTGGGGTGATCAAGAGGACGTGCGTATCATTATCGAAGTCTATGCAGCCTCCCACGGCGTCAGAGATCTTTTGCAACACAGTTAAACAGTCGTTTTCTCCGGCCATTACGGGGACTTGGAACTCTAAGACATCCTTTGTGAATTTTTTGTTTATATCGATTCTGAATCCCGTTTGGGCTTCAATGAGCGATATGCATTCCTTACATCCATACTTGCCGGGCGATATTCGGTCAGGGAGGCTGTCTTGGATTTTATGGAGATTATCCTCAATGTAATCTAATCGGTCACACTGTTCTCTGTTCTGTCTGTTTCGGTGACGCAAGATCGATTCGATTTCCGGTGGCAGGGAGCCTGTATCTGCTAGGAGCGATGCACAGATATTATGGATAAAATGCATTGATTGTGTGCGAACGCCAAATTTTGGATGATTGAGATTCATTAAAGCGTCCATCAGTTTTTTCTGAATGTCGGCAGAATTGTCGAGGTGATTTGCCTGTTTGCTGGCTGCTTGCGATATCGGCATCGGTGACTGTGCTTCCGCTGCGCCACACGTCAGCATTATCAGTGCTATCAGGGAACGAATATTTGTGAGTACTACCGACTTTCGGATATTGGGCGCTGTCGTTGTTACGCGGCTGGCCAATACTATGGATGCATCCGGGAATTCACTTAACCGTTCGTCCATAGACATATCCTGCGCTTACCCTCACTCAGGTCAACCGGTTCGGATCTTGGGTAGGGTTTTCGTCCTTCTTGACGCCAAAAAGTTCCAGTCTCTCGGCCAAGGGAGATCCGGCGATCACTCGGCAGAGCCAGCGAGAGACGATGATGGCTGTGAAGAGCGATATAAAGATACCGATACTGAGTGTTACGGCGAAGCCGCGGATGATGCTGGTGCCGATCGTGAAGAGGATAGCGCAGGTGATGAGCGTCGAGAAGTTTCCGTCGCGGACGCTGGGCCAGGCTTTCTTGAAGCCGGTTTCGACTGCGGTCTTGAACAGCTTGCCTTTCTTGAGCTCTTCTTTCACCCGTTCAAATGCGAGCACGTTGGCGTCCACGGCCATACCCATACTCAGGATGATGCCGGCAATGCCGGCAAGCGACAGCACGATGTATTGGTTGGAGATCAGGAGGATCGGGAGCTTGGTGCTGGCGACGAGCAGGATGACGTACGTGAAGAGCGCGATGGAGGCGACTACTCCGAGGAAGCGGTAGATGAAGATCATGAACAAACAAAGAATGACGAAGCCAACCGCGGCGGCGAAGACTGACTGCTGCAGAGCGGTGGCGCCGAGAGTGGCTTCCACGGTGCTCTGGCCGGCCAGATAGATCGGGGCGGGGATGGCTCCGGTGTTGAGATCTTGCGCGAGCGCGCGGGCCGCCTCGAATGTAGGACTTCCGGTAATGACGGCGTTGCCGCCAATGATTTCTTGTTGCACAGTCGGTGAGGAGACCATTTCGCCGCCGACGAAGATGGCGATGGGTTTGCCGACGTTTCTTTTCGTGAGCTCCTGGAAGAGCTGGCCGCCCTGCTCATCGAATTGGATCTGCACGACTGGCACGTTGCTGATCGGATCGGCTGTCACACTTGCGGTGCGAAAGCGCTGGCCGTTTAGGGCGGTGTCCTTCCAACCCGTTGGTTCGAGTGAGAAGAAAAGTCCGCGGATCACGATCTGGTCTTCGTTTCTAGTGATCTCACCCTTTTCAATCTTCTCTACGAGAGTTTTTGCGGTCGATATATCGCTCTTCAGACGAAGGAGATCGTAGGTCACCTTCGCGCTGGTGGTGGCGACCGCTTTGTCAGCACGAATAATATGATAACCATACGGCGTTTCGACGATCTTTGAGATTTCACCCTGCTTCAATGCAAAAGCTGCAGTCTCGAATGATGGGGGCATCAGGCCCGGAAATATGAGGCCGAGAGAACCGGCTGAAGTTTTTGAAGGGCCATCTGATTCTTTCGAAGCAATCGTCAAAAAATTAGCGCCACTATCGAGACGTTGTTTGATATTGTCGATTAACTTCTTCGCTTCTTCTTTCGTGCGGGTCACGGTTTTTTCAGCCCGCTCGGCTCCCTTGTACTGGATGAGGATGTGGCTGGTGGCCATTTCCGGTCGTCCGTCTATGCGGCCTGCGAGATAAATAATTGCGCTCTGGCCAGCTTCCATGCTCACGGCTTGCTGGGTACCGATGGTCATTGTCTGGAGAGTGGTCTGAAATTCTTTCATAGCGGCATCAAGTGCGACTGCGGTCTTGGACTCTACTGTGGCATCCGGGGTGGTCTTTGCGATTTCTTGGTAGGCGTCATGCGGATCGGAGAGCGGACGCGCCACTGGCTTCTTCGGCTCCAGAATTTTAGTGAGATAGATGCCCTGAATTTCCTTCATCTGCTGCTGGCCTTGGTTGTCCGCCACTATAGTTTGTATACTGGCTTCGGTTTTCATGACAGCGTCATTTGGGATGCGGCTCGCGAGCGCTTCCAATCCCTTTGGGAGCTGCGACACGAAGAGCGGGCGGGTATCGAAGTACGATACGCCGAGTTGGTTACTCAAATCTTGTCCGTAAACCTGTAGGTTGCCGGTTCCGGACACCACTGCAATAAAGACCTTGTTGGCTTGCGCGCGCATATTGGCTGCATAACCGGCTGGGGCTTCGGTGTACTCTTCTTTAAATTCGAGTTGGATGGTTTTGCCTACGGTCGCGATGCAGCGGTTGACGTCGATGATGCCGGGGCACTCCACGAGGAGGTGTTTCTCGGGGCCGAAGTATGACGGGGTAATGGTAGCTTCGCTGACGCCGAGTGAATTGATGCGGCGTTCGAGAACGCCGCGGATAGCTTCCACCAAGTTGGCGTGTTGTTCATTGATGGCTTGGAGCTCCGCCTGCTTACTGAGGATGTCTTTATTTTGACCGCCGGTTTTCTTAAGTGTGTCGATCTCCGCAACGATCTCCGCTCTGCGGCTCACAATCTCGTCCTCCGAAATACGAAAGTCCAGCTGCGTGCCACCCGCGAGGTCCAATCCGAGGTGCAGACCCGGTTTCAGGAAATTGGGGAGGAACGGCTTGTACGTGTCTGGGATCGCGATAATCAGACAGATGGCCATTGTGGCGGCGGTGACGATTGGCCAGAACGATGAATGCTGCTCCGAGGAGGACATGGGGTAGGAAGGAGATTACTTGGTTGGAGTGAAGATGGCGTGCAATCCGACGTTCACGTCATCCGCAAAAATCTGTGCGATGTGCTCGGAAGGGATGCCGCTGATGATGATGTGGTCGGTCAAATTCTCGGAACCGATCGTCATCTTCGAGACAAGAAGATCGCGGACGAAGATGCCGACATGCTTGCCTCGGTTGCTCTTGAAGGCCTTTTTGAGCAGTTTGAGACCATTTTCATTGAACTGTAGTTCGACGCCGATATCTTTGGTGTCCGGGTTCGAAATGGAAACGACCCACAGCAGTGTTTGGCCATCGACGCCGGTCGGAAGCCAGTTCGTTTCATCAGGCGGGGTCTTGGGTCCCTCTAAGCGAATATCGAACGTAAATGTTTCTGAGAGGATACGCCGAGCGATCTCAACTCCTTCCGCATTTGGCATTTTCAAAGTCATTACGGCACTTCCGCTTTCGGAGGGTATTACTTTAATTTGTGCGTTCTTGACGTCGGCTCCGGCGAGTCGCCTGATCATAACGCGTTCGCTGGCTTGGAACACCTCGAAAGATTTTCCACCGTCATCGATGTTCGTGCGCACTGAATACGTGAGCGTCGTGGCGGCTCCACAGCCCGTCAGGGCCGTGAAGATAAAAGTGAGGCCGATGAGTCTTCGGTTCTTCATGCGCGGCCAAGTGTATCGGTGGCAGCAATCCTGCGCAAAGGGAACGACGAGAAGGGCAGAAATGGGAGGAAAGGCAGAAAGGGCAGGAAGGTTCTGCGGTTCTGTTTTTCTTACTGTAGTGCCGGCAATCGGAGTACCGTGCCTGCCCGCAGCATTTTGTCGGTGAGATCGATGCCGGACAATGAACAGTTTTTATCGATAATGCAGCGCGTGAGAACGCAGTCGTTTATCTTGGTATTACCAAAGACGATACAATCGGTGAGGACGGACTGCTCGATCTGTGTTTTTGGGCCGAGGTCGATGGCTCCATTCAGTACGGAATCGGGACTGAATATTGCCGTTGGATGGGTGATGGTTTTCTCTCCAATGAACTTTCGGTGTAGCGACATGTACGCATCAAACGATCCGATGTCCTTCCAGAGTTCATGAAAGATGAAGCAGTCGATCGGCATTGCTCTGCGCAAAAATTCCTCGAACACGCCGCCGACGTTATCGGGGTGCTTCAGCGCGTATTCCGTTAGAATAGGGAGTGAAGCACGTGGCAGCACCCACCAGCCGGTGGAAACAATGGTGGATTTGGGGTGAGCAGGTTTCTCTTCGAACGATGTTACGCGTGATATGCCCCCACTCCCAGCCCCTCCCCCGGGCCCCGCACTTTCTGAGGAAAGTGTGGGGCAGCCGGGGGAGGGGAGATTTTCTAGGATGATCGTGCCGAACGCTTTAGCGGCGTCCGTATCGCCAATGTCGTGGCCGGCTACGAGCGGATTTCCGCGGAAAAGCTTCAAGAATGATGCCATGTCACACGCCGCAAAGTTGTCGCCGGCTAGCAGCAGCACATCATCATCGATCTTTTCTTCACGAATCCATCGGGCAACCGCTCCGAGTGCGCCGAGTTTATGGTCTTCGTGCCCCGTATCTTCGATAGAAATTTTTACGGAGCCGCGTTTCAAAGTCTGCTGCCATACTTCAAAATCTTTTGCGAAAACAGCATTGGTACTCACAGTTATTTGGAGTTCTGCCGGAACGGCTTCGACCGCGTACGTCAGAATCGGTTTGCCTGCGATCGGTAGCAGCGGCTTGGCTCTACGCTCGGTGAGCGGCCAGAGCCTTGTTGCAAAACCTCCGGCTAAAATAAATGTTTGCATGTGTTAAGCGAAATGAATGAGAGCCGGTTTACCCTGAGCAAATCGGAGCGGAGCGACGATGAGTCGAAGGGCGAGAATGAAGCACTGCATCGGAAGGGCGGGGGAATTACCAGCTATCGTGATCGGCTTTGATAAACGACTTGCCTTCGATCTGCTCACTGAATCCAGCGACGGCACCAAGCACGCTCGGGAGGAGCAGGTACGTCAACTTGTGCTGGCGGCAGACGCTCATGAGGTTGATGGTGTGTTCAAGGTTGCTGCATTGAATCAGGTGCGTTGGTCGGAGAGATTTGATTGTGTCCTCAAGCTTGTTGAGCTTTCCGAGTACCGGCACACCGCGGACTTCAGTTTTACTAGTCCCTTGTCCGTCCAGAATGGCGACGGGTTTGAACGGTGACTGGCGATCTTGGAGGAGATCAATGAGGCGTTCGGCTTCACGATTCAAGCCGACGATCAGCACCGGGTAGGCCGGCGGGTTCCTGCGCAGTACTTTGCGTTGCCAGGTATCGAAAGCCAGATGCCAGATGACGGTGAGCACGAGATTTATGAGACCTGCGTACACCAGCAGAAGACGGCTGAAGAAACGATCATGCAGAAAGTAGTATGCGAGCGTGAAGAGCGCGGACGCGAATACGCAGGCAAACAGGATGTGAGAGAGATTCTTTTGGTCGGACTGAATGCGCGTCAGGCGAAATATTCCGAGCTGGAGCATCGTTGCGATCCAGAACGGCGAAACGATGAGCACCGTTTGCAGATATCTATCCAGCGGGAAATCCGTGGAGATGATGAATCCGACGCGAATGAGGTAAGCAACGGCGTACGCCGCGATGAAGAGCGCGATGTCCGTGAGGAGCCAGCAGACGAGGAGAAACGTGCGGCGCATGCGTCCATCATATCACCGTTATAACTTTTACAGCTGAACGGTTTCTGATTCGTTGGCTAATGCATTTTCAGCAACTGTCAAGAGTTCGCAGCACAGCTGTTTGATTCTATCGATCATTTGTCGGTGCTGTGTGACCAGAGGTGCCGCCTGTTTTTCCGCGGTTTCCGTGTTGGGTACAGCTTCTCCCAAGGCACCTGTCCGTGTGTTACGGAAATTATGATCCAATTTTTCTCTGTGACATATATATAGATGATATTGGGCGACTTTTTCTTTCAAATCTTTAGTGAGCATATGTAAGGAATCTAGTTCAAAAACAAGTTCTTCAATAGGATCGAGTATGCGCCAATTTTCTCTGCAGTGCAGACAGCCGGGACGTTTCAGTTGTACCTCAACAGGGCATTGTTTCAATAACACGACAGAATGGGCATTCGTTCTTTCACGATCCACATTCTCATGGATTGCATCACAGTACGGAAACTCCATTGTCCGTACCATGTCGGCCCATTTGCGTAGAGGAGAGAGTTCCATATATTTCACATTTATCTCTTCGCATGCCACACGTACGGCAGCTTGGTCACATCCCAGGGGACTTTTTTACCCGGGATATATTTCCCTTGGGCGATCGACTGTGATCCGGTGAAGACCAGTTGGTCCATAAAGTCATACTTAGCCTGCATCACGGGGTTCTTGGCA
>CAZLUK010000020.1:0-5337 GCA_964562735.1 uncultured Candidatus Peribacteria bacterium | reverse complement strand
CTCTGGAACGTGGTGATCGCGTCCGAGATGCACGATGCTACGTCGTGCGCATGGGGGATGTAGCGCAGATTCACACCGTTCCCGGCCCCCTCTTTCAAGTTGAAGTGCAGAATACCAAAGGGGAAGAGGTTCCAAAATTGTTTCTCATCGCTCGCACTAGCGAAATTCTAAAGGTTCATCGGTGTGACCTTCTGGTGGAAGAGCGACGATTGGTCGACGACGATCACTTTGTCCGTCGTGATGAGGATGAAGTCGTAGCGCCAGTCGAGGTACGCTCGCAGCAACGGCGGGGAGACCGAGACGAGCCAGACGATGATCGCTCCAAGGACGACCCATGGAAATGGCAGCCCCGCGAAGCCGATCCCCATGGCGACGGCTGCGATGAGGAATGTCCAGAGCGTCAGGCGCAGCACAGTGAGGAGGAAGCGGAAACCATGGAAGAACACCGTGCAGATCTCCCGCTCCTCTACTGAGAGGAAACGCGCCTTCAGCTTCCCGATGTCCGTTTCGAGGGCGAAGATGTGCATAATGTCCGCATTGTACAGCAGAACTGAGCTTCAGAAACCTTCTACACCGTAGGATTGGCTCCGGAGTGCAAGGCACAAGTGCGGCGACGGAAAAGAACTATACGGATCGGCCTAAAATACAACGAAAAATCTTTCGTGAAAAAGGCTGTCAATGTTGCGACTGACCCTTGATTTTTACGCATAAAAATCATACGTTCGTATCTCGTTGAATCGGAATTTCAATGTTTCCTGTACCAAAACCTACATCTAAGGAGAGCGCCCTTCCATGGGCGCGGTCGGCAAGAAGCAGCATTTGGCAAGGGACTGGAGTTGGTATTCCTTAACGCCCTTGAGCCAACCGCCCGTGAAATATTTTTCCGGCTTGAAGGTGTTGATATCGACCCACTGCATCTCGGTGTGCCTCGGTGACAAGAGTATGTTTCCGCTTGTCAGCGTTGCCTTATAACCGACTGCAAAAATGCGGACGACGGGGTTTCCTGGTGCGGCTTCTACCCTCTCGTGTCTCATGAAGACAGTGGGAGCTCCCATGGTGTACATGGCTTCGCTACCGATTTCTTGTCTCATCTTTCGCTCAAGAACATCCGACAGTTTAGTCGTAAATTCGTTTTTTTTAATCCTCCCCCCAGGTAAGTCCCAGTCTCCGAAGTTGTCTTTAAGAATCAGCAGTTTGCTGTCTTTCTCCAAAAATACTTTGACGGCAACGAAGTACGAATCCTTGTCAGCGACGCTCATACGAAATATGGTACCGAATATCAGAAAATCTGCCACTGAACTGTTATACGGCTTTGCCTCAATAATGACGAATCTTATTTGTGTGATTTTTATGTGTAGAATCCATTTATGAGGTTCGGCTACGCCGCTATATCCGAAATTATTAAAGCAATTGAGTTTAGTATTCACTCTCCTAATGAACGCAACACTCTCACTCACCACCTGTCAGGCCAAAGGACTCAATATCCTAGAGCGCCAAGGCAACGTGTTTCTCACGGGTGCTGCAGGCACTGGTAAGAGTTTTCTTCTTCAGCACTATATTGCAGGAAAGCCGACCGAAAGTTTTCCGATCGTCGCGAGTACCGGAGCAGCTGCGGTGCTGGTGGGAGGCAGAACGTTTCACAGCTTCTTTGGCCTCGGCATCATGGAAGGTGGACTGGAAGCAACGATACAACGAGCCATGAAGAGCAGGAGACTCGTGCAGAGACTCCAGCGTGCCTGTTGCGTGATCATCGATGAAGTGTCGATGCTCTCCGGTGTGACACTGCAAGCAGCTGAAGCAGTTTCTCGGCGTGCTCGTCGAAGTAATGAAGTATGGGGAGGACTGCGGATTATCGCGGTCGGAGATTTTGCGCAGCTTCCGCCAGTCACTCTCGGGGATCAGCGAAAGGATTGGGCGTTTCAGCACGCTGCATGGCAGGATAGTGATTTTCAGCCCGCGCTTCTCTCGACCGTCATGCGCACGCAGGACCTCGAATTTCTGAAAATTTTGAACTTCGTTCGTGAGGGCATAGTCAACGATGCTGTTCATGAATTTCTGAGCAAACGTATGACGTTGTCTGCAGATGAGGTTGAGGGAACGCGTTTGTATCCGCGCCGTGCGCAGTCCGAGACCTACAACCTTCGTCGGCTTGAGGTCATCAATCGTCCGTTACGGTCGTTTCAGACGCAGTACTCAGGTGAAGAAAAATTCTTTGATGCTGCGAGAAAAGTCGTCCCGATTCCTGAGACACTGCTCCTAAAAGTCGGTGCGCTCATCATGATGCGAAAAAACGACATTACCGGTGGACTTCTGTACGTGAACGGGAGTTTAGGCCACGTTCAGGATATCGCTGACGATGTTCTGACGATTAAGCTTTTTTCAGGTGAACAGATCGAGGTCGTGAAGGAGAAATTTTCGTACCTCAACGGAGACGGAACGGAAGTCGTTAGTGCATGGAACTTTCCGGTCACGCTCGCGTGGGCAACGACGATTCACAAAGCCCAAGGCGCATCACTGGATCGTATGATCGTTGACTTGCATCAGCTCTGGGAGCCGGGTCAGGCGTACGTCGCACTTAGCCGCGTTCGCTCTGGTGCAGGCCTCATGATCGAACGTTGGAGCCCCGATTCTATTCGCGCCGAACCGGTCGTTACTACATTCTATAACTCTTTGTCGGATCAGGCGCAGAGATACATTCCGCGGCCGTTTCATGTGGTGCTGCAGACTGTGCAGAAACCCGTTACCAAGCAGCCGATCACGGGTGTCAAACGTCAGGAGCGTGCGCAGTTGATTGTGAGGCTTCTCAGGAACAAAGTGAGCCTTGAAAACATAGCGAAGCAGTCCGGAGTCAAACCGCAGCGTGTGATGTTGTATCTCGAGAAACTTGTTGCCCTCGGTACGAAGATCGATCTGCACTACCTCGCGGAGATCATTCCCGAGCGTCAGAAAATTGCTGACGCATTTGAATCGTCGGGTCAGGATTTACTAAAACCGGTATTCGAATCATTCGGTGGCACGGTTCCGTACGACACCCTACGTCTTTTTCGCTGTGTTCGATACACCGAGATCCTTGAAAAAGCTGACAATCCCAAGCAAGAAAATGTCTTGTACTTCTGACCAACTGCGGCTGTTCCGATCTCTTTTTCGGGGACGAGGTGATGTCTTTGCGCGATTTTGGTCGAGTAACAAAACAAAGAGCGTGTCCGAATCGCAGACATCAATATTGATGCAGGGCCGACAAATGAAAAACTGCCCTTATCGTATCCTGATTTGTTCGCGGCCGACGTTTCGCTCCCTCAAGAAACACTGGATTTATGTGAGAAAATCAAGAAATCCTGCTCTGAGAAATTTGGCGATAATATTCAGTCCGTACTATTCCAGGGCTCCAATATGCGGGGAGACGGTTCCCTGCACGAGAGTGATTTTGATTACATTCTTATCTTTGAGCAAGAGACGGATGATGTGTTTGCCGGAATCTCCGAGTTGAAAATCCAACATCCCAAGTGTAATTTTCTGTTTCTGACGGGAGACGAATACAGGTCATATCCCGAGCCGGCACGGTTGCAATTCTTCATCTCGCGTACGGTCATGGGGGAATTTGATCTTGGTCTTCCCCCTGGACGATCAGCTCTACACCAGACAGCACTGTCGTATGCCGTGCAAATCAACAATACCATTCGGCCACTTCTATTTGAGTTTCTCGATAAAAACGTTGATCAAGATCAGCTTGTGGCAAGAGCGCACGTTTGCTTGAAGAGAGTCGATGACTGCTTTCTCCGCGTCTTGTCTCTCCTGAAAACGGGAAAATATCCTCTGAACAGATCCCAGCTACTTGCTCTTACTACGGACGATGCAACCGTCGAAGTCCTGGATGTGCTTAACCGATGGTACGGAGGAACCGTGACAGTGCGAGAGGTCTGCGAGGCGCTGAAAACTTCAGAAAAAGTTCTGCACGGTTTCCTCACACATTCCCCATAACTTTGTGAATAGTACGTTTATTTGTCTCTTGCCAATTGAGGAAGATGCAGCCCGACTGCATCGGACATTCGATGCGCTGTTTTCAATCCATGCATTTCCGTACATCAAGCTGCCCCTACATATCACGTTGTACTTTTTTCCTGAATCCACTTCGAGGAACAATGCTGATGCAATTGATTGGATCCAACGTGCGGGTCGAGAAAACAAAGGTTCGATTATTGCAAGTACACAGGGCGTACGATACTTCCAGAAAGATGGACGGGATTTTGTCTGCTATCTTCCTGTCTCTTCGGAGACTATCCTCCATTTGCATGATGATCTCTCCAGCAAATTTAAGCATGTCCACACCGATTCATTCGTTTTCACTCCGCATCTTTCCCTCTTCTATCCAAACAAGGATCTCACTGAGGAGGAAAAGAATTCCGTCGAAGAAATCTGCCAAGATATGGGAAGTATGACATTTGATCGCTTAGCACTCGCTGCTGAAAAAAATACTGGCACGCATTTTCTTCATGTCCAAACCTTATGAGAGCAAAAAACAAATGTGTCATTTTCGACTTCGACGGAGTCGTTTATGACAGCGAGCAGATTAATTACGAGGCCAACCAGCTTGCATTCAAGGAAACCGACTTGTCGTTCACTCCTGAGGAATACAAGCAACTCTGGATCGTCGAAGGACTCGATATACCTGATATTGTCAGGCGATATCAATTGGATACCGATCCGGAGGCAATCCGCAGGATAAAGAATCTGCGCTGCAAGGAAATGTTCCTGCAATCCGCATCCGCAATTTCCGATGAGATAAGAAATACGATTGAATCGTTGATCGGCAGCAAATGGAAAATGGCGATAGGCTCCTCCAATACAGAGGATAATATTTTTACTCTCCTTGATCGTTCAGATATGAGAAAGCTGTTTGATGCCGTTGTGGGGTTGGAATCTGTTCCAAAAGTGAAACCCGAGCCTGATGTCTTCCTTGAATGTCTCAAGAGAACACGCGTTCGTGCAAAAAATGCAGTTGTTGTAGAGGATGCCCCAAAAGGAATCACGGCCGCTAAAAAAGCGAAGATTGGTACCGTGGTAGCGATACCTAATTCATGGACGCAAGACTGTGATTTTTCAAATGCCGACATTATATTGGCTTCCATAAAAGACCTTCCTGATGCCATCAGCTAAGCCGGTCATTTTGTGTACATTTTATCTATTTCCATTACAATTACAGTGAACTAGCCACGGGCTAAAGCCACGTGGCTTCCCCGCCCCCCTCCACCTCGCTGCACTCATCCTCAATGTCTTTCTTTCCTTGTTGTTCAACATAGTTCTTGATCGTTTCGTGATTGATCTCTCCTACTGTTGCTA
>CAZLUK010000019.1:0-7154 GCA_964562735.1 uncultured Candidatus Peribacteria bacterium | reverse complement strand
TAGCAACAGTAGGAGAGATCAATCACGAAACGATCAAGAACTATGTTGAACAACAAGGAAAGAAAGACATTGAGGATGAGTGCAGCGAGGTGGAGGGGGGCGGGGAAGCCACGTGGCTTTAGCCCGTGGCTAGTTCACTGTGGCTACCAATAGCAACAAACTGCGCTAAGTCTTTCTCCACAAGTTTGTAAACAGCTCTAAAATTACCAGTTACTGCGATACTCCTATGCCCTTCCCAATTGTCCCTGCGTTTCCCTAATGGTTCATCGTGCAATAAGTCGTTTTTTGGATTCTCTGCAAATAGTTTTAGCTTCTCAAGAAAGGCATTTTGAATTGCCTTGTCTGTTTTTGCCCACAGCTTCATAAAGCTCTTAGAATGCTCTGCAATTCTCATGCAAACATTCTAGCTTAACGCAGCTATAGCTTCATCAACTGAATTATAAACAGACACTCTATTTTGGCGTCTCTCTTCATCGGAAGAAGTGATCGCTTCATCCAAAACATCGTCATTTAGCTCTACACCTTCACTTGTAATGATAGTGAACCTAATTAAAGGGGTAAATTTGCCAGTAGAAATCTTAGATATTGTTGTGAACTTTGAATCGACAGGAATATACATTTCCTGCTTATACTCCGTGCCATTAGATGGAGTGAGTACTGGCGTCATTCTAGTATTTTGGAAAGAACTTTTGCCACCTCGGATGCATGAGCATTATCAAGTACTACACGTCCGATAAGGATATGGCTTTTCTTTTCATCACCATCTACAAAAAACATCGTCATAATAACATTCCCATTTTTATCCTTTGCGAAATTCATTCTGTTACACAGCTTTGGCACAATTGCGTTCGGTGTGTCCACCATAATGCCCATTGGCTGTTCCTTTGATGGAGATGGTGACTTTTTCTTCATGGGTGCATAGTACATGAAAGTCCTCTCTACAGTATACTCTTGTTTAATGGCTTCATCAACGGAAAAAGACCGTTTCTTTAAAATGCTGCATTTAGCTGCATTGAAGCAAAAGATATCTTGCAATGTCTCCTTTGGATAATCCGTCGTGTAATGCTGTTCCAACTGCTAAAATCCCATTAATGGCTTCCAAAAAAGACCTATCGGAACGGGATATCTGCACAAAGTACATCACTCCTGCTATTACAGACGTTGGTTGGGATATGAAATCACAGATTCGTGAAGAGGTCTATTTTACGAAAGGACGGATAAAAGTGAAGGGAAAGACCGTGGAAAGAGGAGAAGCTAAAAAAGCCGATTACATCCTCTACTACAGAGCGAATCTCCCGATTGCCATTGTTGAAGCTAAGGATAACAACCACAGCGTACGTGATGGCATCCAGCAAGCGATTGTATTGGACGTATGGAACGCTGAGCAGGGCGGTATAGAGCAAGCCAAGGTAAAGCGTCAGGAACGCATCAAAGAACTCAATACCAGCATCGACAGGCTCTGTGAGCGAGTGGAGAAGACAAATAGCGACAAGGTGATCAACCGCTATGAAGCTCGTATTGAAGACATGGAGCAGGAACGATTGTCGCTTGAAGCCAGTATCAATAAACCCCAGAAACTCAGTATCAGTTTTGAAACCGCTACCGATCTCGTCTTCGATTTCATCAAAGACCCCTCAAAACTGTGGCACAGCGACAATTTGTACGAGAAACGGCTTGTGCCGAAGCTCGTCTTTACTGAGCGTTTGCCTTACAAGAGGGGTGCGGGTTATGAAACCGCGACTTTTTCGCTTCTGTTTGCGCTTTGCAAGGAAGCTGAAAGTGATCATTCACTGGTGGTGGAGATGCCGGGAGTTGAACCCGGGTCCAACGTGTATGCTGAAGGTCTGTACGATCATGTTCTTCTCAGTTCTTCCGCCCAATAGGAGAAGAACAGAGAAAAGGGCGGAAGTGATGACGCTTGAGTCAGGAGTCCGTCACGTCAGTCGGAATCCAACCTCGCTAGTGACGTTTCACCGATCCAGCGAGGATCAACCGGGAAACGTGGTCCGAATTGAATCAGGCCATAGCAAGTGCGAAAGATGGCGTTGCACTCAGTCTTGCGACGAGATTCGCGCCATTCTTGGCAGCATTGCGGAATGCAGTTGTTGCATTTATTGATTGTAGCGGTGGATAACGGGTACCACTACGATCCCGGATCGAAACTCAAACAACATAGATTCACGCTGTCGAAGCCTTGCATCCCCGGAGATGTGAGAGAACGAGCTGGTAGTATAGCACGAAAAAGAGGTCGGATGTATACTCAATTGCTTTAATAATTTCGGATATAGCGGCGTAACCAAACCTCATAAATGGCTTCTACACAGAAAAATCACACAAATAAGGTTCGGCATTATTGAGGCAAAGCCGTATGATTTTCCTACTAAATTTCAGAGGAATAGCTTCATGATCCAGTTCGTAACCCCCAGAATCGTGCTGACAATGAGCCAGCCCGAGAGCCCGCCAGTGACCGCAAGTGCCACGACGTTCGGATCCATATTCAGCGAGATTTGGTAGATTACTAAGAGGAATAACGCATTCACTGCGATTGTGGTGAAGAGCGTGAAAAGTAGACGCAGCGGGAACGTGACGACCGCAATCAGCGGCCGCAGGAATAAGTTCATGAGCGTTAGCAGGCTTCCGATGATCACGTACGCCGGAACACCGCCGAATACCGAGAAATACTGTGGCAGATAAGAGTTCATGCCCGCTACCAGGAGGACATTGACGATCACTTTGCAAGCTAGCTTAATTGCCATTTACAGTGAGGGGGATGTTTCGGCCATACGGTGGATTGTATCACTGTTTGTGCAAGACTTTTTTTGTAGAGACGCAAAATTTTGCGTCTCTACTTTTTCTCAAGTGCGATCGTCACACTGACACCGCCCAGATCGAAGGTTTCGCTTTTGCCTGCGTTCGTCTCCGCCACCGAACGGGTTTCTGCCAGTACCAGTTCGCCATGTGTTTCCATGATCTTATCGGCGCCTTTCAGCGCGAGCTTTACCGTGTCCGTAAATTCCAGTCCGGCGTCTTTGCGCATCTGCTGAACAGCACGAATTAGCTCGCGGGCATGGCCCTCCAACTGCAAGGCTTCGGTCAGCGTCGTATTGATCGTCACGACGATGCCGTGGGCGGCCAAAGCCGCTTTTCCTTCCTTACTCTGGTACACGATTTTGGCTTCCTCAAGGGCCAATTTCTCCCCCATAATAATTATCTGTCCGTCTTTTTCCTCGAACTTGCCGGCTTTACCGGCTTTGATGATCTCCTGCACGCGGGCTCCGAGGCGCGGCCCTACTTTGCGCGCATCTACCTGGACTATTGCTGTCGCGAGTGACGCGGCGTCGATGCCAAGGATGACCTGTTTTACGTTCAGTTCTTCGGCAATCAGTTTCTTAATGACACCGGCTTGATTCGATGGCGGCAGCGCGAAGGTGACGGACTGCAGCGGCTGGCGCACGCCAATTTTAGCTTCGCTCCGGAGTGCGAGTCCGAGTGTTACAACTGTGCGGGTGGAATCCATGAGCGAAACCACCGTTCGGTCCTCGTCCGTTAAGGCTACAGTCACGGGCCAGTCCGTAAAGTGGATTGAGCCGTGTTCTTCTTGGGCTAGGTTTAAGTAGATGTCTTCGGTGATGAACGGGCAGAACGGGGCTAGAATCTGGCTCATTGTCAAAAGTACGCGGTACAGCGTATCAAGCGCATCTTTCTGCTCGCTGGAACATATTTCATCGGATTTCATAGACACGCTTCGCTCGGGCGTCTTAACCGTGGATTCTTTGCCAGCGATCCGGCGGCGGCTGAGGCGGACGTACCAGTTGGTGAGATCGTCGATCGACGCTGTGAGGTGCCCGCAGGTCGCCGCCAGATCGTAATTCTCCAACTCGACTGTCATTTTGTTCACCAGGTCTTGGGTCTTGAGGATCATCCAGCGGTCTAGCGGATGCTTGGACTGGGCATTCCGGAGCGAGAAATCGATGGACGGCTTCCAGCCTGCGGCATTGGCGTACGTCACAAATAGCCGGTAAGCATTCCAGAATGGCAGCAGTACCGAACGCACAGTCTCGGTCACGAGCTTCTCCGAGAATCGCAGGTCTTCACCCCGGACGGCCGGCGAACTCATGAGTGCGAAACGCACCGCGTCGGCGCCGTGTTTCTTTAGAGTCTCAGTCGGCTCCGGATAGTTCTTAAGCCGTTTGCTCATTTTCTTACCGTCTTCGGCCAGCACGATTCCGTTGACGATGCAGTTCTTGAATGCCGGACAATCGAAGAGCGCAGCCGATAGAACCATGAGCGTATAGAACCAGCCACGGGTTTGATCGAGCCCTTCGGCGATGAAGTCGGCCGGGAATCCTGGTGGGACATCCGAACCGGTCTCAAACGGAAAATGCTCCTGCGCGTACGGCATCGAGCCGCTTTCGAACCAGCAGTCCAGAACTTCGTCTATTCTTCGCATCTGCGGGGCCAGTATCATGGTTTCGCAGTGCCCGTTCTTCGGGTCTAAGGCGCACGCTTCCTCGTATCGCATATTCCGCGAGACCATCAAAAAGGCCTTCATGAAGCCGCCGTGGGCGACGACCAATACTTTCTTGCCTGCATATTCTTTGAGTAGCCAATCATGTGCCTTCCTGGCTCTATCCAGGAATTGATCGAACGATTCACCTCCTTTGGGAGTTTTTTTGATTAGAACGGGTGTTGGACTAGGTTGATTCTTGCCGTACTGGGCCATGATGTCTTCGATAGCTTTGCCCGTCCAATCCCCAAGATCGCGCTCGCGAAACATCTTTAGGCCTTCACTGTATTCCACCCCGATTTCTTTGGCGATGATTTTGGCGGTATCGACGGCACGTTTCAGATGAGAGGAAAGAATGACGTCAAATGTTTGTTTATTTAACCGCTGCGCCGCTTTTTTCGCCTGCGCTTTTCCGACGGGATTCAGTGGTGCATCGATCTCGGAACCCTGCACGATCTTCTGTTTATTCAAATCCGTCTCGCCGTGTCTCACAAGCGTAAGTTCTACAGATTTTCCACTTTCCACTTTCCACTTTCCACTCTCACTTCCCCACACAATCCCATCCACCGTCTCTTTATGCAGATCCATCTGTGTCTTTCGTTCATGATCCCAGTAGTAGGAGTGCACGCCAGCCAGCTCCGGATACGGCTGGTGCACAATCTTATGCGAGTCTTCTCCGGTGAAGATATGCTTCATGTTCATGACTAGATCGGCGTGCGTCACGATCACGATCGTTTCGCCTTTATGTTTCGCAAGAACCTCATCTAAAAATTCGCGAACACGCAGCTCAATGTTGCTCCATGTTTCCATGCCATCGAAGTGATAGATGCTCTCAATGTGTCCTTGCTCTAATTTATGTGCCCGTCGTTCACGGATAAAAGTGAGATCGTCGAAGTCGATGTGTTTGCCTTCGTACTCGCCGAAGCTGACTTCCCGCAGTCGATCGTCCATGCAAATCGGGGCACCGGTTGCTTCGGCAATCACTGATGCAGTTTCGTGCGCTCGGATGAGCGGGGAGCAGTACACGGCTGCAACTTTCAAATTCTTCGTTGATTCTGTGATCTGCTCGGCTAGTGCCTGCGCCTGCTTTTTTCCGGTGTCCGTGAGTTCGGTTCCCGGTACTTTGCCTTGGTAGACGTGTTCCACGTTGCCGCGGCTCTCGGCATGGCGGGTCACGATGATCTTCGTAAATCTTCCCGGCGCTCTTGCCATCAGTTCATCCCTGGAACCAAGCACTTCGACCTCGCCCGTGACGGTGTCCCGCCAGATCGGCAGCGGCGTGCCCCAGAACCGATTTCTGGAGATTGCCCAGTCGCGCGCACCCTCCAACCACTTCCCAAAACGTCCGTCTCTCAGGTGATCCGGTACCCACTTCGTCTTGGCGTTCGCGGAGAGCATCTTCGCTTTGATTTTTTCAACAGCGACGAACCAGGAACTCGTCGCATAGTTCAAAAGTGGCGAATCACACCGCCAGCAGTGCGGGTAGCTGTGCGAGAAACTTTTGGCCCTGAATAATTTTCCGTGCTTTTTCAACCATTGTGCGATCAGCTTGTCGCCGCTCTGATGGTCATCTTTTGGCTTGGCATGCTCCCCGGCGAAGTCCGTGACTTCTTTCTTGAATAGTCCATCGATGCCGACGTGTTGGAGTATTGCAATCTTCTCACGCTGCCCGACTTGGAAGTCATCCTCGCCGTATCCAGGCGCAATGTGCACGATGCCGGTGCCGTCCGTGACGGTGACGAATTCACCCTCAACGATCCGGAAGGCAGAATCTTTGTACTGTTCAGCGTAGTAGGGGAAGAGCGGTTTGTATGTTGTTCCGATGAGCGTTTTACCTTTCATCTCGTCTCTTATCTCGAATTTCTGTCCCTTAAAAACCGTCTCCACTAGATCCTTGGCGACAACGTAAATTTTATTATCCGCCCGCACCTTTACATAATCAGTATCGGGATGGACTGCCAGAAACAGATTACCGGGTAGGGTCCAGCCAGTCGTCGTCCAAGCGAGTACATACGTTTTCTCTTTTGTTTCTTTTCCTTCCTTTGCTTCCTTTTCATCCTTTTCTTCTTTTTCCTCCTTTTCTTCCTTTAATTCAAACATCGCCGTCACCGAATAATCCTGAATATCTTTGTATCCCTGCGTCACCTCAAAATTGGAGAGGGGAGTCTGGCAGCGTGGGCAGACGTGCATCGGCTTGTGGCCTTCGTAGATCAGGCCTTGGGAGTGAAGTTGTTTGAATACCCACCAGATGCTCTCCATGTAGTCCGGGTCCATCGTGCGGTAGTCGTGATCCATGTCCACCCAGCGGCCAAGGCGTTCCACAATCGTGCGCCAATCGTCCGTGTAGCGCTGGACGGCCGCGCGGCAGAGTGCGTTGAAGTTGGCGACCCCCAAGGCTTCAATATCTTTCTTGGATTTTAGTCCATGTTCCTTCTCAATTTCGTTCTCGACCGGAAGGCCATGACAATCCCAGCCGAACCGGCGTTTTACGAATTTCCCACGCATCGTCTGGTAGCGGGGGATGACGTCTTTGATCGTGCCCGCGAGGATGTGGCCGTAGTGCGGCAGCCCCGTTGCGAACGGCGGACCGTCATAAAAGCTGAACACTTCGCCCTTTTCCCGCCGCTTGATGGAGCGTTTGAACGTG
>CAZLUK010000018.1:0-6645 GCA_964562735.1 uncultured Candidatus Peribacteria bacterium | reverse complement strand
CGCTTCCAGCGCATCGATGAACGACTGCGTTGTTTTGAGGATGGCCGGAGTCAAGACATCAGTGAGCTTCATGAGGGGATGATTGTACACCCAGTCACTACTCACTATTGAATTAACTCACGAATCGGCTGATGCCCATTTTACATTTCTGCAAACAGAAGGCAGAAAGGGGCCGGAAGGTGAGGAAAGGCAGGAAAGGCAGAAAGGTAAAACGTTCCTGCCCTTCCTGCCCTCTCATCAACCTTCCTGCCCTCACGCTTGGGAAACCTTTTAAAAACATCAGCCGATTCGTGAGTTGATTCTCACTATTTCATCGCTTTCCCACACCAAAACTGGTATAATGCTGAATATGCCAGATTTCGCTCAAACAATGGCCAATCCGACCGATCTTTCCGAGGCCGCTCAGGTAAAAGCTGGAGCGCCAATGACCGGAGATATGGACGACGATCACAAGCGATTTGCTGAGACAATCTCACAACTGCTCGAGAGCGGCACAATAGACGTCACGAAACCCGAGACATTCTTGAACCAATCCGTCTACGATTCACTCGAGCCAGTGTGGAAAACCAAGACCGATCTCGCCACCATGAACATCGCGACTCTTCTCAGCCACATCTACGATTTCTACAAGTCCAAGCAGACGCCCGATGCCTGCCCGCAGCTCGGAACGATGATCGAGGAGCTGTGGCAAATGAAACAGCGCATCGAGGTCCATGCCGACGTTTTCAAATTCTAACTCTATGGCCTTCTCCTCCCAAGCACCGGAAAACAGTAAATTGTCCAAAGACCTTGATCCAAAAGTTCTGGAGGCGGCGAATGCAGACACTGACGCATCCAAAGCAATGCTCGCCCAGATTCTGGAGGTCAAGATGGGACACGTTGAACTGATGGCGAAATCCATGACGAAAAAAGGGAACACTCGCGATGTGTACGAGGCCGAGCGGGAGATCATCAAACAACGACAGAAGCTTGCAAATGAAATAGTCAAGGCCTGATCCAACAAACTCGCGAATCACGCTTCCACCATGTCATATGTCTTTTGGCGTAGGCGCGTGTTTGCGATTGAATCGTTTCTGACAATGTTTTAAAATTATCATTTGTTGAAGCGACGTGGTCATCCGTGGTAGAGACGTGCGATTCGCACGTCTCTACAAATTTCAAAATCTCGCGATAGCCAACACTCTTCATCGCCGGATCGGTGAGTCTGATCCCCTGCTCCCGCAGCTTCCGGACTTCATCAATCCATCCGTTCTCAAACATGAGCTTTGTGCGAGCGGCGATTTTTTTACTGAGATCGTCTTTGTCGATGTCCATACCGAACATAAGCAGATCAAATACACCCGGACTCTTCTTTTTCTGCGCCGACTTGGTTTTGCCAGTAGACTCAAAAATCTCTAATGCCCGCACCACGTAGACTTTGTTCTGCATCGGAAACGACGCAGCAGTTTCTGGATCAATCTCCGTAAGCCGCGCAAAAAGTGTTTTCCCGCTATCTGCATCGTATTCACGTTCCAGACGTTCGCGAATACCCGGACTAGCCAGCGGCAGCGGCTCCAAGCCGTCGACAATAGCCGCGATGTAGAGCATAGAACCACCAACGATGACCGGAATATTTCCGTAAGCGTGAATGTCTGCAATCACCCGTTCGGCCTCACGTTTGTACCACGCAATCGTGCAATCTTCCTGCGGACCCAGGACGTTGATCAAATGGTGCGCTATCCCCTGCTTTTCTGCCGGCGTAATCTTGGCGGTACCAATATCGAATCCGCGGTAAAACTGCCGGGAATCAGCATTGACGATTTCAGCCGTTTTTCCAAAAACGTCTCGGAGTTCATGCGCCAGGCTCATCGAAAAACTTGTTTTCCCGCTCGCTGTAGGGCCCAGAATGACTATGAGTGGCTTTGTGGGAGCAGAGTAAAAAAACCCCTCCAGAATCTGCCGTTGAATATCAGTGTAAGAATTCATGACAAGCATTCTTATCTTTGCGCTATTGAAACACAGCTATATCGACTTGAATACTGCCGTAGACAATGGCTATAGGCTATAATTGTGTAGTAAGTGGAGAATACAGACAAATAACTTTCCACCTTTCACTTTCCGCTTTCCACCTCGATTATATGCATCCGATGATTCAATCCATCGCACAGAGCATCTCTCTCGGCCGCATTACGCCCCAGAACACCCTCATCCCCACCGTCATAGAAAAGACCCAGTTCGGCGAACGAGTCTACGACATCTATTCTCGTCTGCTGGAGGAACGCATCGTATTCCTCGGTACCCAAATCAACGACGACGTTGCCAACTCAATCATCGCGCAGCTTCTGTTCCTGGAGAAACAAGACCCGAAGAAGGACATCCTCCTCTACGTGAATTCACCAGGCGGCCAAGTGACTTCAACGCTCGCGATGTACGACACGATGGAACTTATCAGTCCGGATGTGTCTACCGTATGTCTCGGTATGGCAGCCTCCGGCGGTGCCATCATCCTGATGTCCGGAGCTAAGGGTAAACGCTTCGCGCTGCCGCATTCCGAGATCATGATCCACCAGCCGCTCGGCGGCACCCAGCGGCAGGCCACCGACATAGCTATCCACGCCGAGCACATCATCAAGACCAAAGATCTTCTCAATGAGATGATCGCCAAGCACACCAATCAGAAGCTTCCGAAGGTGAAACAGGATACCGAGCGCGATAAATTCCTGTCCGCAAGCGAGGCGCTGGAGTACGGCTTAATCGACGGCATTATCAATAATAAGAACAAGGTCAAGGTTTGATCGGAACCCCATCCTCCGTGGCGCAGACGGGACGCCGCGTCCCGTCGGGAATTATTGAAATTGTGTTTTTCCAGCCAAGAATCGTATGTTCCAAATTTACTCCAATCAAGAATCGTATGATCCCTAAGTTTCCTAACAAAAGGCGCCGATCCGCGGATGCCTCTTTTTTGCAAATCTGAATTATTCAGTCGGCTGCTCTACTCTAGGTTCCATCTCAGGCAGCGTGTTCAGTGCCAAATAGAACGCCATCATCCAGACGATGGTAGGGTACGATGCGCTCAACATGCTCGGAAGTGGCACGCCAGTGATGATATTCTTAAGAATCAGGCCTATCGGAACAGAACCAAGAGCAATGCCTCCGGCAAGCGCAGCGATATACGAGTAGCGCCCAATCACGAGCAAACCACCCCCAAAAATCATGAGAGCCGGCAGGAGGAATGCCCATATATAACCAAAGGTGCTGGCCCAACCCAGTCCGTCCGTTACATTGGCAACGAACGGCGCAAAATCGCGATAAGCTGAGGCACCAACCATCAGCATTGCGAGTCCGAGCGGCACACGGAGAACCATGTTGGAAGTAACGGAGACGGATTTCCAGTTCATGGGAAAAGCAGAAAAGAATTATTTGACTGTAGGCGCTGGACAACTTCCACAGCACGACATCTTCTTTACCACTGAGTACAGGATGACGAGAATCGCGGCATTCTGGATAGCGGGCATCAGAGCACCTGTGGAATTAGCGTCACCGATAAGAATAGCGAGCGAAGCCCAGCCGATAATGCCGGAAAGTGCTGCGAGGATGCAGGTCTTGCTGACGCAGTTGAGCAGCTTGAAGGCAAAGAGAGCACCTCCAATGATCATGAGAGCCGGAACGATGTAAGCAAGTATTCCGGCAACCGTGGCCAGCTCAGGAACAGGGGTTAGGGCACCCTTGGACGCTTCAATGAAACCAGTCAGATTTCGGTAGTGATTCACACCGATACCGACAAAAATAAGACCGAATGCGATGCGCGGGAACCATGATACGTATTTGCACGGACAATATTTTCCGGTGCAACCTGAGAAACAGCAACTCATGGGTAAAGAAGGTTAAGAGGTAAAAGACGGTCCAATTATGCCACGGAGGAAAGAGAATGGAAAGCAAAAGTGCCTCTCTGCAAGCACAACTGGCAGCTTTCATCGCAGGAAAAACTGATGCAGAATGGACGCATGTTCACACTCGAAAAAACGACAAAAGCCGGTCGCCGTGGTCTGATTATGACCGCACATGGAGCTGTTCCGACACCCGTCTTTATGCCGGTAGCCACCGCTGGCGCCATGAAGGGCATAATGTTTGCGGACATGATGACTCTCTCGACGGACATACTGCTCTGTAACACGTATCACCTGCATCTGGCACCGGGGGAAAACATCGTGAAGCAAGCCGGCGGGCTACATCGTTTTATCGGCTGGGACAAGCCGATCATCACCGATTCCGGCGGCTTTCAGGTCTTCTCGCTTGAGGCCATCCGGAAAATATCCGATGAAGGCGTGGAATTTCGGGATCACCGCAGCGGCGCGCTGCATTTCATCGGACCAAAGGAGGCCATGCAGATCCAGCACACCCTCGGAGCGGACATAATTATGTGCTTCGATGAATGCCTGCCGTCCACCTCCTCGCGTGCTGAACAGATCAAAGCTGTTGATAGAACATTGAAATGGGCGGGGGTGTGTAAGCAAGAACATGACCGACTAAAGAACGAAAAGAGTAAAAGGAATAAAACGAAACAAAGGAACTACCCGCTGCTTTTTGGCATTGTCCAAGGTGGGCTCGAGAAAGACTTGCGCCAAAAGTGTGCTGAGGAATTGATTACTATCGGCTTCGACGGCTACGCCATCGGCGGACTGGCGGTGGGCGAGACTGAGAAACAAATGTACGATGTTCTAGACTATCTGTGCCCGCTTTTGCCGACAGATAAGCCGAGATACCTCATGGGTGTCGGCGAGCGGCATCAGCTGAAGGCTGCGATTGCCCAAGGCATCGATATGTTCGATTGCGTCTCACCGATGCGGGAAGCCAGGCACGGTAACGTGTGGCTCAGTGACGGAACGAAGCTGAAAATTCGCCGCGCCGAGTACGCAACTGATCACACCCCGATTGACCCGGACTCTTCAGTTCTAACGAGCCGCAAGCACACTAAGGCCTACCTCCGACATCTCCTGCAAATCGGCGAACGCTACGGCGAAACGATCGCGTGCTTGCAGAATATGGCGATGATTTTGGGTACGGTGAAAGTGATTCGCGAAATGATCGACAAGGCGAAAGACACTTCACGAACAAATGCAGGAAGGAATCCTGCTCCCATTTTCTGAAGCTTATACAACAACCAAGATGCTTGGGGGGAAAATCCTACCACACCTTCCAGCCCTACCCAACCTTCTGTACATCACCTACCCAACCTATTTTCCGACCGTCATGATCTCAATCTCCGTAAAACCCTGCCTATGACCGCGAATGATTTTGTTATAGCGCTTGCGGCGCTTGAACTTACGGACGACGATCTTCTCACCCCTACCGTGCGACAGGATTTTGGCGGTGACAGTCATCCCGGTGACGTACGGCTTGCCAACGGTAGCAGTCGTGCCATCCTCCGATAGCAGCAAAACTTTCTCGAAAGTCACGGTATCTCCTACTTTGCCATCCAGCGTCGGAACGCGCATCTTAATGCCCTTTTCGGCCTTTTCCTGAAACCCGGCAATGTCGACGATTGCAAACATAAAGCTGACAAAGTGTACCGATCCAAGCCCAGGGGTGCAATATCAATACAGCAGGTTAAATATCCGCTAACGACTACACAAATATCGCCCAATCACCCCACGACCGCAGTCGGGACGCCGCGTCCCATACTACGGAAGAAGGTGGTACACTCTCTTACATCCGGGCGCCTAGCTCAGTTGGTTAGAGCATCTCGCTTACACCGAGAGGGTCAGAGGTTCGAATCCTCTGGCGCCCACCAATTACGACTTTCGGGGCTGGCGCGCAAAACGCGCCACCCTATTTTGGCTTCGTACTGCACCGCATCCTCTTTCAAAGCCCAGTTCAAGCCGGCTTGCTTGAGAAATATTGGGATTTCCCGAAGATTTTTTGTGTGAAGCAGACTTTTGGCTTCCTTGCTGCGTAGGATCATCTGCCGACACGGTTCTAGCCACTCACAGTGGTTCCGTTCAGCACGGGCGAGTTTCTGGTCAAGATCGACCTTCTTGGAAACGAGCTTGTTCTTCTTTCCGATGTATTCATCATTGGTGATTGTGCCCTCCAGTCGAAGGTCGAGGAGATCTTCGAGTTTCTTCTCCAATTCTTGCTTTTCACTCTTCAAGTGCTGAACGGCTGCCCGATGATCTGACTTGCTTTGGACTTCTTGCTTGTCGAGTTCTCGTAGCATGTTATCCGCCCAGTCATCGGGCAGACTAAGCTCTTCGACAATCTTCCTGGCTTGCTCAAGTATTTTTTCTTCTCGTAGGTAGTGTGCCGTGGGACAGGGGCCTTTCTTTTTCGTACAGTGGTAGTAGTGATGCCCTTTCTGCCTCTGGCAGGTAATGGAACAATCACACTCCGTACACTTGAGCCAGCCAACGAAAGGAAAATCTTGATTTCTCCTGTGCTTCATCTTGCCTCGGTTCTTCATCACCTGTTGGCACATGTCGAACAGCTTTTTACTGATGAGTGGCTTGAACGAACCTTCATGGAGTTCGCCGTTCACTCGCATGAGTCCGGAGTAGATGGGATTTTTGAGCAGCGTCTGGACGGAGGCCTTTGCCATAACCTTGTTCGTTCGACTGCGGAAGCCCTTTGTCATAAGAAAGTCCTTGATCGCATCCAGCGTGTAGTCTC
>CAZLUK010000017.1:0-7481 GCA_964562735.1 uncultured Candidatus Peribacteria bacterium | reverse complement strand
TGGGTGCAACAACAGATGGATCGGGCAGAAATACAGCCTCGATTGGTGGAGGTCGGCAGGGTTGTTGTCGTGATGGATACGACATACTTTGGAAAGGTATTCGGTGTGATGGTGTTCCGCTGTCCGCATCGCCACAAGAATCTGCTGTGGAAGTTTCTGCCCTACGAAACAATTGCCGAGTACATTGCGGGGATTCAAGAGCTGCAGCAAGGCGGGTGGAATGTCACCGGCATTGTTTGCGATGCCCGAAGAGGCCTTGTGCAAGCCTTTCCTACAATTCCGGTTCAAATGTGTCAGTTTCATCAAGTGATGATCGTTCTTCGCTACATCACACGAAAACCGAAACTCGAAGCGGGAAAAGATTTGAGAGAACTTGTTTTGCTTCTGGTGCGCACGGACGAAGCAAGTTTCCGGCATTGGCTGACCGAATGGCATGACCATTGGAAAGATTTTCTTTCCGAGAAAACCGTCGATCAATTTTCAAAACGATGGCACTTCACGCACAAACGATTACGCAGTGCTTATCGAAGTATCGAAACAAATCTCCCATGGCTTTTCACCTTCGAACATCACGTTCATCTTTGCATGCCGAACACGACCAATTCTCTTGAAGGAACGTTCACCAACCTCAAGGCAAAAATCTCTGTACATCCAGGACTCAGAATTGATCGAAAACAGAAGTTGATTCAGGAGCTTTTACGATGAAAGTAGCCTGCAAAATTTTCCATTAAGCCCAAAACGAGTAACGATCAAACGAGTCAACGCGGAACGATTACAGCAAACATCCGCCCAAACTCCTCCGCCGCGTCCGGCCCGTTGGCGGTGACGATTAGCCCGTCAGTTACGACCGGTTCATCGACAAATTCAGCTCCTCCGCGCTCCAACAGATCGATCTGCGTGCCGTTTCCGTCATCCCAGACCGTCGCTTTACGGCCTTTCAGTACTCCCGCCTTGGCCAGAATCGTCGGAGCGATGCAGATGGCTCCCAGCGGCTTGCCCGACTGCACCACGGAACGTGCCAGATGCTGGGCGCGTGCATCCTCAGCGAGGGCATGGGCCCCCGGCCCGCCGATAAAGCCGACACGGTCAAACTGTCCGATATCAATCTCTTCAAAAGAATACTGTGCCTGTTCGGTGGATCCGAATTTTCCCGTGCAGGTGCCGCTGGCAGTACTCGCGAGTTCTACATCGAATCCGGCGGCCAGTAAACCGTCACGGGTGCCCTTGAGCTCGATGTCCTGGAAGCCGGTGCGGGCAATGACAACTAATGCTTTTTTCATAGGTTGAATATATCAGATAGTTCCGTTACGCGTTTGCTCGCAATATGATCGTTACGCGTTAAAAAAAGAAAACGAGGATCATACGATTCTTGGCTGGAGAAAAGAGCCATCAAAGTTTCCCGCAGCCACGGCGGTCGTGACCGCCCGTGGCGCAGACGGGACGCCGCGTCCCGAGGAAGAAGCATGAGTTTCCTCGCTCGCACATTTATCACTACAAGCATGTCATTTTCTCTATCATGGTCCTGCCCTTTTTTGTTAACCAGCGATTTCAATCGCTGGTTAACAAAACAAGCGGCGAATCGGTTACTGTTGCGGGACGCGGCGTCCCGTCTGCGGCAAATATTGAAATTGTATTTCTCCAGCCAAGAATCATCTGATCCGAAAACGAGAAACGAGCAAACAATCTAACGAGTGAACGCGCAACGATCACCCTCCCGGTCCCTCCCCCATCTCCTTGATATCCTTGGGAGTCGCCGTCACTTCCTTGATCGGAAGAATCGGACCTTGTGGGATGTGAATACCGAGCTCAGCGGCTGTCTTGGTTGCTACTGTCCCTACTGCAGCCGGAGCCTTCGCGGGGCCCTTGGCAATACGAGTGCCGCGCAGCTTCATGAGTGCCTTCATGGCAGCCTGGGCGTTGACGAGCTTATTGCCGGTTCCGAAGCGCTTGGCCAGCACGTCTTTGATCCCAGCGAGATCGAGCACAACCCGGAGCGGCCCTCCGGCGATGTTGCCGGTACCTTTGCTGGCGGGCATCAGGCGCAGGCGTGCGGCCTTGTGCTTCACGTTGACCTCGTGCGGGATGGTGTTGCCTTTCATTGGAATTTGGATCATGGCACGCTTGGCGTCACGCTGAGCCTTCTGGACGGCGATTTGCACTTCACCGGCCTTGCCGGTGCCGAGTCCGACTTTGCCCTTGCGGTTACCCAGAACCACGACGGCGCGAAAACGCATGCGGCGGCCACCTTTTACGACTCTCGTCACACGGTCCACGGCGATCGTCACATCTTCGTATTCGCTCGGCTCCTTTCGGCGGCCGTCACGACGGTCGTTCTTCTTGCGATCTGGGCGGGAAGTTTTAGCGGTCATGAGAGCGGTGAGCGGAGAGCGAGTAGCGGGTAGAAAACTAGAACGTGAGTCCTGCTTCACGAGCGGCATCAGCAAGAGCCTTGATGCGTCCGTGATATTTGCGACCGTTACGATCAAACACAATAGCGGAGATGTTTAGGTCCTTGGCTTTCTTTGCGATATCAGCACCTACTTTGGCGGCAGCAGCGATGTTCTTGCCTTTGGTGGAGACTGCGTGAGCAAGTGTCTTGCCAGCCGTATCATCGATGAGCTGGACGGAGACGCGCATGAGGGAACAGGTGACGGTGAGCCGCGGACGCTCGGCGGTACCGCTCACTTTGGCGCGGATGCGGCGCTTGCGGGCTTGCCGGAGTTGGGTCTTGGTGGGACGCATGGGACGGGGATTAGGGGTTAGGGATTAGGGGGGTTAGGCAGCGACTGCGCCTTTGGCGGCGGCGGCCTTGCCTGGCTTGCGGCGGACGATTTCGTCGGTGTAACGGATACCTTTGCCTTTGTACGGCTCGGGGGGACGAAGCGAGCGAAGGTCAGCGGCGATTTGGCCGACAAGCTGCTTGTCGATACCTTTGATCGTAAGCAGGTTCTTGTTTTTCTCATCTTGGATAACCTCGATACCGGCAGGGAGTGGGAAATCTACCGGGTGCGAGAATCCGAGACTCAAGCTCAGGATATTGCCCTTGAATATTGCCTTGTAACCTACGCCGACAATCTCTAGTTTGCGCTCGTGGCCGGCCTCAACACCTTTGATCATGTTGACGAGCAGGCTGCGTGCCAGTCCGTGACGGGCCTTGGCATCGCTGTTCTCTATAACGCGCTTCACGCGAAGCACCGAACCCGTGACCTCCACTCCGATTTCCGGAAGCAGCGTGTAAGTGAGCTCGCCCTTGGGGCCCTTCACGTGCACGACGGATCCCTTCACCTCAACGGTGATTCCTTGGGGAATTACGATGGCTTTGGCTCCAATGCGGGACATGAGAAGTGGAAAGTGAGAAGTGGAAAGTGGAAAGTTAGAAGTGAGAAGTGGGCAGTGGAAAATTAGGAGATCGTGCAGAGAAATTCGCCACCGAGGTTTTTCTCTCGAGCCTCTTTGTCGGTGAGGAGACCATTACTGGTAGAGATAATGGCCATGGAGTTGCCGTGCAGTAGCGCACGGATGTCTCCGGCTCCGACATACTTGCGTCCGCCGGGCGTGGAAACACGCTTCAGTTCCAGCGGCAGACGGTCGGTGCGGAATGTGACGACGACTTCTTTCAGGATTCCTTCCCCTTCCGTAGTGGATGCGGACACGAAACCGTGGGTCTTCAGGAGTCCGCAGATTCTCTCTTTCAGCTTGGACCACGGAGCGCGGCACTCGGTACGACGTCCGTGCTGTGCATTGCGGATGCGAGTGAGAAGATCGCCGATTGGATCAGTGAGTGGCATGGACTAATGGAAAATTGAAAATGGAAAATTGAAAATGGAAAATTGAAATTACCATGAGGACTTGGTGATACCGGGAATGTCACCGTTGCAGGCGAGCTCACGAAAGCAGATGCGGCAGATGCCAAAAAAACGCATGTAACCACCCTTGCGGGCGCAGAGCATGCAGCGGTTGTAGGCTCTAGTCGGAAATTTAGGCTTTTTGCCTGCGGCTCGAGCCTGCTTGTGCTCGGCCTGCCTTTTCTGCCAGCTTATTACGATTGCGTCGCGGGCCATTTACGAGTAGTGAGTAGTGAGTAGTGAGTAGACATAGGGCAAGGGAGTATCGCAGTATTATGCGCTTTTTTCAATGTCAGCTTTTTTAACCGGGCGACGGAACGGGAAGCCCACCTGCTTCAGGAGAGCGAGTCCGCGTTCGTCGGTGTCGGCATTCGTCGTGATCTGGATCTGCATACCGAAGATCTTGCTAGCCTCCGGCGGGGGCAGTTCCGGAAAAATCGACTGGTCGATAATGCCGAGTGCATAGTTACCGCGGCCGTCGAACTGTGGCTTCAGTCCGCGGAAATCGCGGGTGCGGGGCAGGACATACTTGATGAGACGGTCGAGGAAGTTGTGCATTGCCTTGCCGCGCAGCGTGACCATCATGCCGACGATCATATTCTCGCGGATGTTGAAGTTGCTAATCGAGAGACGGGACTTGCGGATTGCTGGTTTCTGACCCGTGATGATTGCAAGCTGCTCGGCAATAAACGCCTGAATGTCCTTGCTGCCGTACTTCTTGGTGCTCAGCCCCACGTTGACTATCACCTTGGTGATGCGCGGGAGGGCGTGCACGTTTTTCTCACCGAGCTCTTTTTTTAGAGCGACTGCAATGTCCGTGCGGAGCCGTTTTTGGAGAGGGACGTAGGCCATTAGATTTATGAGCCGCGACCAGCGGAACGGTGTGAAGTGGCGACTGCCGGAGTTGCGGTCTCAGTCTTCGGAGCGTCGGTACCCGGGATGGCATCGGAACCGAATCCGACTTTCTTCCAGAACGGAGCCTTCTTGTCCGGCTTTCCGGAGACTGCTACTGCGCCCTTATCAGCACCTCCAGCTGCGACCTTCGTGCGTTGCAGCGGAAAGCCACTGGCTTTGGCGAAACGGGTCTTCTTGCCGGTTGCCTGGTCTACCTTATAACCAATCCGGGTGGCTTTTCCGGTCTTGGGGTCAAGAATTGCGACGTTGCTGGCGCTGAGGGAAACCTCGTACTTGATCTTCTTGCCGGCCTCTTGCGTGGTCTTTTTCACATGTTTCGTCACCATATTGACACCGCTCACGATGACACGGTTTTGGTCGGCGAGCACCCGCATGATGGTGCCCTTTTTGCCTTTATCTTTGCCGGCAGTAACTATTACTGAATCGCCGTGGGAAAGTTTCATAAGAGAGATATGAGACTTGAGATATGAGACTTGAGACCCGTGATTGGAACGCAACCGAGGACTCATGTCTCACTTCTCGCGTCTCATGTCTTGGCCGGAAAACGGAAAAACTTGGAACCATATCAGAGAACATCAGGTGCTTGAGAAATAATCTTCTGGTAACCAGCGGCGCGCAGCTCGCGGGCAACGGGACCGAAGATGCGGGTGCCTTTGGGTTCTTTGTTGGCGTCGATGATCACACAGGCGTTGTCATCGAAGCGGATGCCGCTACCGTCCTTCCGGCGGGTGATGAACTTAGTGCGGACGATGACTGCTCGTTCCACTGCGTGCTCACGGACGGTACCGCGCGGAGCGGCCGTCTTGATGGCGACGACGATGACGTCCCCGACTGCGGCATAACGACGCTTGCTGCCGCCAAGCACCTTGATGCACATGCAGGTCTTGGCACCCGTGTTATCGGCAACACCGAGGATGGTCTGTTGCTGGATCATGATTGAGCGAGAACTGGCTTCTTCGTCTTCTCCGCGAGGGCATCACGATGGTCGCGCTTGGTGGTTTGCAGTTCGATCTCTTCAGCTTTCATCTCACTCAATCTCGGGGCTGCTTTTTTGAGCTCCGTGACGCGGAAACACTTGTTCTTGCTGAGCGGACGACACTCCGAGATCACCACTTCGTCACCAACGCCGAGATCGAACCCCGTGGAATCAGCCATAAATTTCTTACTGACGCGGAAGCGCTTGTCGTAGGTCGCATGCATCACGGACCGGTGAACGGTCACAACGACCGTCTGCTGCATCTTGGCCGATGTGACAATTCCGATTTTAGTACGCATGGCGCGGGGAATTAGTGGAGCCGGTATCTTTTACAGATTTTTTTGCGCTTTGTGAAGGCTTTTTCGGAGTTTTCTTTGCAGAGATTTTTGCTTCGGCTTGCGCTTTGACTGGCTTCTTTTCCATTTCGCAGAGTACCATCGACATGCGGGCGATGTCGCGTTTGCTTGCTCGGTAAAACCCGGAATTCTTCTCGCTTTGCGTCACAAGACCGATGCGCAGCTTGGCGGCCTCGGCACGCTTTACCTGTAGATCCTTGCGGAGTTCTGGCGGGGTCATGCGCCTGATTTCGGTGACGGAAATTCTATGCTTCATGATGCGTGCTTGTGAAGGGTCATGACGAACTTGGTTGCAACGGGGAGTTTGTGGGATGCCAGACGGAACGCCTCACGAGCCAACTCTTCTTTGATGCCATCGAGCTCGAAGAGGATCGTACCGGGCTTTACCACGGCGCAGTAGAACTCAACCGCGCCCTTGCCGGCTCCCATCGGCACCTCGGGGGACTTACGAGTGATGGCCTTGTGCGGGAAAATCCGGATCCAGATGGAGCCCGAGCGGCCTACTTCGTGAGTGATGGCGCGGCGGGCGGATTCAAGCTGGCGGGACGTGATCTCTCCGGCCTCCTGAGCTTTGAGGCCGTAGGAACCAAATGCGATCGTAGCGCCGCGCGTGGCAACGCCCTTAAACTGGCCGCGGCCGCGGTGCATTTTCCGGTACTTGGTTTTGAGGGGCTGAAGCATACAATGAGGAGAACGTTACGCGTTATCTCGTTTGCGCGTTCCGGTAAAAGGCAGAAGTGCTATAACGAGCAACGAGCCAACGCGGAAACGTGTAACGGATCATTGGGAAAGTGAAGTAAGAGCGGCCGAGGTGGCTTCTCTGATTTTTTTGAACACCATTCCCTTGTAGACCCACACTTGGATGCCGATGGTGCCGTACGCCGTGATGGCATGGCGGGTGGCAAACTGGATGTTGGCACGCAGGGTCTGGAGAGGAACGTTACCCTGCTTAAATCCGTCGGTGCGAGCTATTTCGGCGCCGTTTAAGCGTCCGGAAATAGAAACTTTGCAACCGATGGCACCGGCCTGGATCGCCTTTTCGATCGCCATTTTGCAGGCGCGGCGATAGGGCATGCGACGCTCGATCTGTCCCTGGATACTCTCGGCGATACAGACGGCATCGGCTTCGGGCGTGCGGATTTCGTGAACGTTGATCTCGAACGATTTTCCGAATTTCTGCTCGAGTTCCTTGCGGAGATCTTCAATGGCTGCGCCCTGCTTACCGATGATGACTCCGGGCTTGCTGGTGTTAAGAATGACGGAGATCTTCTTGCCGCGGTCGATCTCGATGAGGCTTAGTCCCGCATCCTTATACTTTTTATCAATATAGCGACGGATCCGGACATCCATAAGGAACATGTCGCGGAATTTGTCCTTACGGGCAAACCA
>CAZLUK010000016.1:0-21186 GCA_964562735.1 uncultured Candidatus Peribacteria bacterium | reverse complement strand
AATTTCCCATTAATCCGAGATTCAATACTTTCTCCAAGAAGGTTCTCACATCGGCAGACAGCGCACCGGGAACAACGCCTAAAACTGTCTGCGTGAGTTGGACGATTTCCAGATCAGACCCATCATTTGAATCCGATGGTGAAGAGTTTGGAGTGTTCATAGGCGACAAGGAAAAAGATGAGGAAGGGGCAAACACTAGTACAATGAAGTTCACATTGCAAGTGAACCTGATAGCAATTCTCCTCACCAGGAGCAATGCTCGTGTGTTTCACTCATCCTTTTTATCTATATTTTCTTGGAATGCTTTGTTAACTTGGGTAGAAAGCGAACCTAAGGTAAGTGGGTCAACCCAGAACCGCAGCTTCGCCTATGCATGTGGGTCCATTAGGCCCAAAACATCATGGCGGAGAGGGAGGGATTCGAACCCTCGAGACCTTGCGGTCTGCCACGTTAGCAGTGTGGTGCCTTCAGCCACTCGGCCACCTCTCCGTGAAATATAGGCTATCATACGTAATTCTATTTTCGAAGATGAACCAGTCGCTGTGTTTACCCTGAGCGCACTCGAAGGGCTCCGGTTCGTGGCAGGCCACTCGGCCACCTCTCCATGCGGGCGAGTATAGCGCATGAAATCTTGTAGCTCCACGCTTCTTTGATCACATCATCCGATCTGAGAGTAGAGACGCCCCGCCTGGATGTCACTGTCACGATGAACGAGCCGATTGCAATGCCAATAAAAACACGGGGCGTCTCTACTCAATTCATCAGTTTTGCTGTAGCTCCTTTATTTAGCAGCCATCTTTTCCCGAAGTGTCTCAAAGGTCACCGTTTCATCACCCAATCCTGCAGTCGTCAGAACATCCAGCCGGCTGCCGTTTCCCTCAAACGTGGCTTCGATATTGTCGAGCACGATCTGCGAAACGAGAATGCATCCCATGCTGCGGTACCTCTCTTGAGCGGCCAGCATCATATCTGCCGATCGGTGCGTGTGAATGCCGTAGGCGGTCTCGCCGTCTGCGTTGTACAACCGCAAAAAGAGTCCCTGCTTGCCGAATGTCGTACGGTCGCCTTTTACTTCTTTGCTCAGCATTGACCACGGCTTGTTTGGTGTGCGCGCATCGTAGGTCCGGCCGATGTACCGCACGACGCGCTTTTGTCCGGTCACTACCGGGAATGATGCATATCCTCCTTCCTTATGAATCAGGTAACCGATGTTGGAATCCGTATCGATGATCATCGCATCGCCGGTCATTGTTTGCCACTTAGAAAATTCCGTCGGGGGGATTTCCGATGGCATGAGGCTGAAGGCCTGCGCTGGGGAAGGCAGCAGGAGGGCAAGTATTAGGAAAGTCGTTAGCCGGAGCGGGGGAGTTCTGGTTATCAAAGTCGGATATTCTAACAGTAAATTTAAGCATGTCAAGGAAAGGCAGGCGGCCTATTTCAAGCCGTATTGCTAGAATTGGCTATAGTTCTATGAATCAAGGCGCACATCCCCATACAGGACGCCGCATCGGTGTCGTCACGTACGACTTTGACCCGCCGATCGGAGGCCTTGGTGTGCTTGTCCGGACGTACGTTGATGAGCTTAGAAAGCTGTTCCCTGGCGACACGTACATCGTCATTTCACCCTCAGCCAACGTCGATGAATCCGGTTCGAGGCTCGGACGTGCGAGATTCCGCAAGGCCGGCGGCTGCCCGCTATTCTCACTCGCACTCTGCTTCACGCTTTCCAGGATCATCCGTAAGCACAAGCTTGATCTCATTCACGTGCACTCCGGCTCCGGCGGCGTGTTCCTGCTCCGGCGGCCTCCGTGCAAACTCGTCGTGACCGCCCATCACACCTACCGTCAGGAAGCCGAACTTGTCTTCGCACGAGCGCCAATTAAGCGAATCTGGAAACGGTTCATGGCCATGCTGGAATCCCGCACGTATCACCTGGCCGATACGGTTATTTGTGTTTCACGCGATACGGCCGACGAGATCATTACCCGGTACGGAGTTCCCGCAAGTCGCGTGTGCGTCATAGAAAATCCGGTGCGGGTCGGAGTCTCAGGCTCTCTCCAAAATCTTCCAAAGAACCCGGATACTATTTTGTTCGTCGGCAGGCTTGAGGAGCGCAAGGGTATTCGGCTGCTTTTGAAGGCGTTTGAGATACTGAAGAGCGAAATGCCGACGGTACGACTTCGGCTCATTGGACGTAATCTGATGGGACATCATCTCACATCGATTATTCAATCTAGCGGTCTGAGTGATTCGATCGAGATGCTTGGATACGTCCAGGATTCACTTCGTTTTCGGGAGATGGCGCAGGCGACGGTTCTGGTTGTGCCGTCTTTACTGGAAGGTTTTGGCCTGGTGGCTGCTGAGGCGATGATGCTTGGCACGTGCGTTGTGGCGAGCGATGCTCCCGGGCTGCGCTCAATTATTTCGAATGGAAAGACCGGAGTATTGTTTCCTGCCAGCAGTTCCAGAGCTTGTGCAGAGGCATTGAAGCGTGTCTTGTCAGACTCACAATTGAGAAGTCGGCTTGAGCAAGAAGCCCTTCTGCAGGCGCCGAATCGTTTCGGAATCGAACATCGTACGAGCGATGTAAGAGATGTATATGTGCGAGTGCTACAGTGACCCGGTGCCCGCACACATCCCAGTGCTCATCCCTGAAACGCTTGATCTCCTCGCTCCCCAACCCGGAGACATTGTGCTGGATTGTACGCTGGGACTCGGCGGTCATAGTGAGGCCATCCTGAAACTCATTGCTGTTGACGGTCATTTAATCGGTCTCGATACCGACGCAGAGAATTTGGCATCGGCAAGCCGACACTTGGAACCGTTCGAAAATCGGGTGCACATCATCCACGCCAATTTCCGCGACCTTCCGCAGTGCCTACCCGAGGAATTCAGGCAATTTGACTTGATCCTTGCCGATCTTGGCCTCAGTTCCCCGCACATCGATTCGCCCGAGCGGGGATTTTCGTTCCGCACCGACAGCGATCTCGACATGCGCTTCGATCAAACCCGTGGCATGACTGCTGCAATGTTCATAGCATCAACAGATCGCACGATGCTTCGGGATACCTTCAATACCTATGGCGAAATCCCGTTAGCTCACCGACTGACTGATGCACTCATCGAGCGCCGAAAGACAAATCCTATTCGACGAAGCAAAGACCTTGTCGACGTTGCAAAGCGCATCTACGGACACACAGCCCACGATTATCTGCCGCAGATTTTTCAGGCGCTGCGGATCGCCGTTAACGACGAAATAACATCACTCGAGACGCTGCTCCGTGAAGCACCGAAGCTTCTGAAGCCCGGGGGCAGGTTTGCGGTCATCAGTTACCACTCGCTCGAAGACAGAATGACGAAACATGCCATGAAGACGCTGACAACTGACACAAAGGATCCCATCACTGGCGCCGTTTCCAGGAAGGCAGATTTTGGAATACTGACTCCAAAGCCAGTTGTACCAACCGGGCAGGAAGTACGGGACAATCCTCGCTCACGCTCCGCCAAACTACGTGCAATCCGCTCGCGCATCCTTTATACTCCACAACCGTAATGTCTATTACAGTGCCTTCGTCATCGTTCGCCTCGTTCGCCGCTCCCCGACGCAGGTCGCTTGGACGTATGATGAGCAGCAGCACGGTTCTGCTGCTGATTGTCATCGGTACGCTTATCATAGTGTTGGCGCTCCTGATTCTTTTTCATCACAACTTAAACGCTACCAAGGGGTACCGACTCCGCTCGCTCGAGCGCGCCAGAGGCGAGCTTTTGCTGGAGCAGGAAGTGCTCAATATGCAGATTGCCAAGTCGCAGTCGCTTGAGAATCTCCGGAATGATCCGCAGGTGCAAGCGATGCTGAAACCGAAGAGTTCCCGGTACATCCAGAGCGAGGATTCACTGGGAGCGAAGATAGCGCAGGAGGAATGAACTCACGAATCGGCTGATGTCATTAAAAGTTCCCCAAGCGGGATGGCAGGAAGGTTGATGAGAGGGCAGGAAGGGCAGGAACGTTTTACCTTTCTGCCTTTCCTGCCTTTCCTCACCTTCCTGCCCCTTTCTGCCTTCTGTCTGTAGAAATATCAAATGAGCCTCAGCCAATTCGTGAGTAACTACCGCAGGAGTTAAGGTTAAGCGATTGTCCTGATCTGAATCGTCATGACGCTTTCATCTACCGAGCGCATATCGGAAACAGCCACGACCTGCTGGCCTTGCTTGAGAAATCCTTCTTTTTTTCCGAGTGCGATAGCCGTGCCGATCGTCTGGTCCGGGTTATCCGAAAATTTGATGCAGTGCGGCGTGATACCCCACACGAGCATGAGACGGCGCTGACAATCCTTGTGTTCGGTAAAAGCATGGATCGCTACGAGTGGTCGACAGTTGCTTACGGCCATGGCCGTGCGTCCGTGCTTGCTGATGACGATTAACGCATCGGCATGCAGTTTGGTGGCGAGAACACAGGCCGCAAGTGCCTGTTCCCTGCGCGGTAAATCGATGGCCGCTTTCCCGTCAGCTGTTGTGTCGATCAGCAGGTCGTATAACGGTTCGATGCGCTCGCACTTCCTCAGAACCTTATCCATAGTGGCGACAGCTTTCATGGGATATATGCCGCTGGCGGTCTCGCCGGAAAGCATCGTGCTGTCGGTCTGCAGGTGTGCGGCGTAAGCGATGTCGGTTACTTCTGCCCGGGTCGGTGTCGGGTTTGTGATCATGCTTTCCAGCATGTGCGTTGCGACGATGACCGGTTTTCCGGCTTTGCGGCACTTCTTCACGATCTGGTCTTGGATTCCAGGGACATCTTCAAACGGCACTTCGGAACCGAGGTCGCCTCTGGCCACCATGATGCCATCGGAGCAGGCGATTATTTCGTCAATATTCAGGACGGCCTGCGGCGATTCGATTTTAGCGATAATGTGCGCCGAGCTTTTGTGCTTTTTTAGAAATGCTTTCAGTTCCAGAATATCGTCACCGGTGCGGACGAATGACGGAGCAAAGAAGTCGACGCCCTGCTCGATGCCAAACTTAATGTCCTTCCAGTCCTTATCTGTAAATGACGGAAGACTGATGTAAGCACCTGGCAGGTTCACGTGGCGGCGGGAAGAGATTTTGCCGTCTTCCAGCGCCTTGGCCGTCACCATGTCTTTGTCGATCTTCACGAGCTTCATTTCGATCGCTCCGTTATCGATGACGATGCAGCGGGCGTTCAAGACATCGCGCGCTAAGAAGTCGTAGTCCACTTGAACGGTCTTACCCTTCTCCTTGCCTGTAAGTTTACGCGGAGTGAAAGTCACGAGGTCGCCTTTCATAATGACAAGCGGCTCTTTTACATCACCAGTGCGAACCTCGGGGCCTTTGGAGTCAAGCATGAGCGCGAGTGAGTGGCCTTTTTTGTTTACAGAACGGACGTTCTGGATTGTTTTACCGTGGAATTTGTGATCACCGTGCGAGAAATTCATGCGGCAGACGTTGATGCCGAGCTTCGCAAGCTCTTCGATTTTCCGGGCGGAATTGGTGGCGGGTCCGAGGGTGGCAATGATTTTGGTGAAGCGCATGACGGAAGAGTGAAGAAGTTTATCTCAGTGTACATCGCGGCGTAAGCAGAGGACAGCCGGATTGCCTCCCGTTGGGTCAACGCCGCGTTGACCCAACGGGAGTTGCCCAACACGGCGTTGACCCAACGCTTGTCAATCTTGTTTTTGCACGGGCACGACGAGACCGCTCGTCTTCTGGCAATCAACGCAGCTCAGTTCCCAGAGCGGAAGGATGGCGCGTCTGCGGAATGCGGCATCGCGGATTGGCCCGTAGTATGTCAGTGGACGGTAGAACTGGAATGCACCGAAAATGGCGAGGCCGAGCAAAGTCATGCCGACGATCTTGCGGTGCTCGTAGAGCTTCCAGCGGCCGAATGACTCGACACTGTCGACTACCAGCCCGAACAAAATGAAGCTGAAAAGCAACGGAATAAAGTAGTGGTACAGATACATCACCCGGCCAAGCTGACTGATCGCCAGCATGTAACTGCAGTACATCCCGAAAAACACCAGCATCAGGTAACCGTGCTTCAGCGGCTTCCCCGATGGGAGAAGAATCCGTGAGAGCAGGAAGAACGCCGTAAGTACGACACCTAGAAGCCCGCACAGCCACGCCACCGGGTTGGATTGCAGGTAGAGATACTTGAACGAACCGTCAGCCAGTTTTTCCCAGCGGTAATTGATCGACCGTGCACCCAGCGGCCAGAAGTATGCCGGGCTTCCGTTCTCGTCGGGTTTGCAGAGATCCAGCCGCGGGACGCCTTTGTTATAGAACGCAACAAAGTTGATTGAATCACGGATCATGACCGGAAACGATCGAAGAGATCCGTTCATTTTCTGCTTCAGAATGTCTTTGTACTGATCGGAAGCCTGATAGTAGCCATCGTTATTAAGCTCTGGCACGATGCGGCTGCCGAGCGAAAAGTGAATCTGCCAGACTGTGATGAATGCAATTAGGAAACCGATGAACGATACGCCGCAGAACAGGAAAATTTTTCGCCACTGGGGGAACATGCGGATAATGGCGGCCGGAAAGAGAAGAATAAAAATAAGTCCGACGACCTTCGTACACATCACGAGCCCAAATGTCACTCCGAAGAGCAGCGATAGAACGAGGTGGCGAGAGAGCTTCTTCTGCTTTGGATTCTGCACGTACAAAAACAATAGGATCAGGAGCATCCCGAAGAACGTGAGTGGGGAATCTATCATTGCACCGCGGTTATGCACGATTTCGGCATTATCGAAAATATAAACAAAGGCAAGCAGAGCCGAGAGCGCCGGATTTTTGGTGAAGAAAAGGAAAATAAGAAATAGAATCGGAGCCGTCAGCCACGCAAGCAGGCTCGGTAAGAGGCGATAACCGGCATACGAGAACGACGGTTCAATATTGGTGGCGTAATCGGTTCCGATGAACGCATCGTCCTTCGGGTTAGCATTCACGATCTCTTCGCCGGCGGCCAGCAGCAATTTACCAAGCGGCGGGTGCTGCTCCATGAAGAAGATGCCGCTCAAGTATTTTTCCGCCGCCGCGATGTGGTACGGCTCATCCCAGTACACGGCCTGCGGATAGTTGTACCGGTAAAAGTAGGTGAAAAACGATGTAAGGATCACGAAGCCCGCGTACATCCAAACACTCGCGCGCGTCGCCTTCTTCTCGATCGTTGCAGCTTTGCGATGCATGGTGCGCAGTCTAGGGATGGGGATGCAGATTGGGAAGGGTCTTGAATTATCACAACTCCAAGAATTTTTCGACCGAGATGTCTGCATCGCGAATCAATTTTCGTAAGAGCCCTTTGCCAAGTTCAGGATGATCGGGAATGGTCAACGGTGTACGTGAAGGATCCGTCGAATGAACCAGCCGCATGTGACTTCCGCGCTGGCGGACTATTCGATAACCAATGCACGCAAACTTTCTGCAAGCCTCTTTTCCCGAAATGATCGGAAGTTTCGGCATGTTCGCTATTACAGCGTGATAGTATGGAAACTAATTTGCTGCGGCCTGTAGGTTCTGAGTGTCCTACAAACATCTTCTTCTTCACAGAGCAGATCGATCACTTCGCGAATATTGGACAATGCTTCGTCTAACGTTCTGCCTTGGGTGTAACATCCCTGAAGTACAGGGCACTCAACGATGTAAAATCCATCCTCATCTTTCTCAATGAAGAGTGGCAGCGTAGAGTGCTCGGGTTTGGGCGCCAGTGATTTCGATGATCGTTTCTTCATGCTTCTATGATACTGGAATCACTGCGTTTTCACAATGCGTTAGCTTCACTGTCACAGTGAGGAGCCCTCGGGGCGTCTCGAACTGTGTGTATCATTAAGCCACAGATAAAACCACTGACAATCCAACCCTGATTTATGCGTTTCTGCATCTGGTAAACTTTCCGTCAACTATGGATATTCGTACTACCGTGAGCCGGGTCTTTATGGGAATTGTATTCGGTTTTATCTTGGGACTCGTTCTCTACCAGGTTACCGGAATAGGCTCCGGAGGCATCAACAACAATGTCCTTAGCGGCCAACTAGCTTCACCAGTCATACCCTCATGCAATAGTCCGGCAGATGGCCTGCCACATGATTACGAATGTTGCATACGGAACGGAAAAAGTCCAACGTACTGTTGCAGGGATTTTCCTTTAACTTGTCCTACTATACACAAGGCATGTAACGACGGAGATGCGGATGCGGTTTGCGGAGACATATGTCCAGAAAGGCAGGAATGTATATTCAGAAGACGCGGTTCTGATGCCGTCGATACTTGTGGGTGTGATCCGATTTCTACCACATCTAGATCATCTTCCTCCTCCCGCTCCTCAAACTCATCTTCTTCCAGGAGCCTTTGCTGCAATACGACTACCAACTCCTGCCAACCTATTTAAGCCATGACCGCCCGTTCCTCCCTGATTCGTATTGGCCTCGGAACTCTCATGGGGCTGGTGCTTGCGGTAGTCTTTTTGCAATCACAAAACCTAATGACCAACATACCGCTTGGCGGGCAGTTGACGCCGCCTGTCTGCACAAGCCCCTGCATGGATACTGTCTCTGGAGTATCAGAATGTTGTATGGGTGATCAGGCATGCTATGAAACTGGCTGTGAGCTACATTGTGCAGCTGGAGAAACTCCGTGCAACGGAATGTTCTGCTGTTCGGCCACTCAGATCTGCACGTCGGTCGGTTGTGGAACACCGGTGTCATCATCCGCCGCTGGCTGTGCCAGCTGCCCGAACGCCTGCCCTGGCGGCACCTCCGGCGGTGGTCCAGGCGGCGGACCGGGTGGTGGTACTTCCGGCACTACCGGCGGAACATCAGGTGGTACTTCCGGCACTACCGGCGGCACATCCGGAACATCAGGTGGTACTTCCGGCACTACCGGCGGCACATCAGGCGGAACCTCCGGCACTACCGGCGGCACATCCGGTGGCGGCTCCTCCGCTCCTCCCAGCTCTTCACAAAACAATCCGAGTAGCAATCCGGGCAGTACCTCTAGTCAGAATAGTTTTAGTAACCCTTCAACTTCGCAGTCTTCGGTATCGTCCAGCGCTTCCTGCCCGCCCGGAACTGCTTGCCCTTCATCATCCAGCAGCTCTGCTTCGCAGTCTTCGCGGTCTTCGGTGTCATCGAGCGCCAGCAGTTCTGCGTCACGGTCTTCGATGCCGCCTTCGGCCTCCAGCAGTTCCACTTCGAGCGCTTCCAGTTTCCCACAATTTTACCATAATGTCTGTTTCAATCATGCCTGTTTAACGGTTTATAGCGCGGGTGAGAACCAGTGTACCGGTTCCCCTTGCGACTTTCCTCCATCCAGCTCTTCAAAGAGCAGTACCTCGAGTCAGAGTAGTTCTAGGAGCAATTCAACCTCGCAGTCCTCGGTGCCGTCGAGTTTGAGCAGTTCTGCGTCGAAGTCGTCGATGTCCAGTTCCAGCGTAAGCTCGGCTAAACCTTCAGTGGCTTCGAGCACGATCTTCTCATCCCAGCCGGCTAGTCACACCGAGTGCCGAGGGAATGCGTGTGTCATTATCGATGGTGCCGGAACGAGCCAATGTAGGAGCAATTCCCAATGCATATCATCTTCATCGAGCCTCTTCAGCTCAAGCTCGAAGTCTTCTTCCTTGAGTTCCTCGAAGAGTTCTTCCAAATCCAGTTCCATTAGTTCTTCGCAGCCGGCCAGCCACACCGAGTGCCGGAATAAAGCCTGTACGATTATCATTGGCCCGGGTACCAGTCTCTGTACCGATAATGCCCAGTGCACACAATCTTCATCGAGTTCCTCGAAGAGTTCTTCCAGCTCAAAATCGAGTAGTTCCAGCAGTAGCAGCTCATCCAAGTCCTCTTCCAGCTCAAGCTTAATAAGCTCGTCGAAGCCATCTTCTTCCTTGAGTTCCTCGAAGAGTTCTTCCAAATCCAGTTCCATTAGTTCTTCACAGCCAGCCAGCCATACCGAGTGTCGCAATAACGCATGTGTCATCATCAGTGGTGCGGGTAAGAGCCAGTGCACGAGTTTTTCATGCACGCCGCCTCCGCCCCCATCATCTAGTTCGTCTTCATCATCGCCGCAGCCGACTCACACCGAGTGCCGGAATAGAGCCTGTACGATTATCATTGGCCCGGGTACCAGTCTCTGTACCGATAATGCCCAGTGCACACAATCTTCATCGAGTTCTTTCAATTCATCACAGCGATCATCGAGTTCTTCAAGATCGTCGTTCTCCAGTGTTTCTACCCGTTTCTCCTCCTCTTCTGTATCTCGCTATGGATACACATCGTCCATATCCTATTCGTACTGCGGTGATGGTGAACTACAGGCTCGCGAACAGTGTGAACGTGTGGATCGAAGTGGAAAATTAGTGAATCCAAACTGCAGCGTCACCTGCCAAATCACCAGTTTCCCATCCTGCGGCGACGGCCGTATCCAGATCGGCGAAGAATGTGACGACGGCAACGTTCGTGACAACGACGGTTGCACCAGCCTGTGCAAAACAGAGCAGCAGTATTGCAAGGATGGCACGTTGTGCGGCAACGGCAAGTGCGCCAGCGGCAAAGCATGTACGGTTGCTTACTGTGGCGACGGTATCGTGCAGTCGGCGCTGAATGAGGAGTGCGACGACGGTAACCGTGTGAACGACGATGACTGCGACAATATCTGCAAGTGGATTGCCCTGCCGGAATGCGGTGATGGCATCGTCCAATCTGCATTCGAACTCTGTGATGCAGGCCACCGGAATTCCAATCATCCGAATGCCGAGTGTCGTATCAACTGCATGCCAGAGCGCTGCGGAGATGGAATCTTCGACAGTTTTATCGAAGAATGTGACGACGGTAACAATATCAATAACGACGGATGTTCCGCTGTTTGCACGGTTCCGGAAGGCACTGCTCCGTGGGCAACTGATATCGCAGGAGTCCTGATGTCCCCGACGTCCGATCCGGCCTACTCTCCACAAACGATCCCGACTCCGGCTCGCACGCCGACGGGCCCCGGTCTCGTGATCTTCCTGGCCTCCGGTGCCGCTGCGGGCGTGGGGCTCATACGCAGAAGATTTCTAGACCGAAAATAGCACTTCCTCTAATCTACGTTTGGCTCATTCAAATTCGCCCTCGTAGCTCAGGTGGATAGAGCAGCAGGTTTCTAACCTGTTGGTCGCAGGTTCGAGTCCTGCCGGGGGCACCAAACAAAATCAAATAAGTTACGGCACGCAGCCATAAGCTATAATGATTTCATGGAAAATCCAAAAACCATCATCCCCGGCGAGACCGCTGACCAGCGCGACATCCGTATGAACAAAGATATCGCGGCGTTTAGTTACGTCTGGATTATGTCCGTAATCATCTATTTCTCGCGGAAGGATTCCCGCTTTGTCCAGTATCACAGCAAACAGGGGATCGTTCTCTTCCTGCTCACGATCCCGGCTGCGATGATTCCGGTGATCGGAAGGCTTTTAGTTCTAATCATCGTAGGAGGCATGATTATGGGTTTCATACACGCCGCGCATGGCAAGTATGAAGCAGTGCCGCTGGCGGGTGATCTTGCGAAAGGGAATTTGAAGGTAAAAGATTTGGTACATGCTGCCTCGAAGCTCCTCGAAAGTCTTGCAGACCTCCTGAAGCGCATGTTCACAAAGCCGGCCGTTAATCAAAAACCGCAGGAACCGCCGCCCTCGTCGCCGGGCGCGTCTGATTCGCCAGTGGACACTCCACCTACGACTCCGGTATTGTAGGGGTGACATATGAAGTACAAACGAGTCCTCCTCAAGATCTCCGGTGAAGCCCTCGCCAGTGGTTTCGGTTTCGATTACGGAAAATTGCACGATATTGCGGCGCAGGTCGTCGCGGTACGCAAAGCCGGTATTCAGGTCGTCATTGTCGTCGGCGCCGGCAACATCTGGAGATTCCGTGATACGACCGAAAGCGGGATCGAGCGTACGGTCAGCGATGCCATGGGCATGCTCGCGACGATCATGAACGCGGTTGCCCTGCAGTCGGCGATTGAGAATCTGGGAGTTGCGACCCGGGTCTGCTCAGCCATCAATGTGCCGCAGCTTGCGGAACCGTATCTTCGCCGCCGCGCCGAGCGGCATCTGGAAAAAAATCGCATCGTGATCTGCGCCGGAGGTACCGGTAACCCGTACTTCACGACCGATTCAGCCGCCGCACTTCGTGCGCTCGAGCTGAACTGTGGAGTTATTTTGAAGGCATCTACTGTGGACGGTGTGTATGACAAGGATCCGAAGAAATTTAAGAATGCCAAAAAATACGCGGCACTGACGTTTCAAGAGGCAATCGAAAAAAACCTCAAGGTCTTTGACCAGTCGGCCTTTAGCCTGTGTCGCGAGCAGAATCTGCCGATTATAGTCTTTGATTATGGCCGCAAGGGAGCGTTTCTGGATGCTGCGATGGGCAGGAAAGTGGGGACGCTCGTGAAGGACTAACCATGACCCCGCAGTCGGGACGTCGCGTCCCGATCAGCGACCCGAGGTCGCTGCTGCGGATGATGATGTGTGATACTATCGCCTCCTATGCACCATCCGCTTCTCGCACAATTTGAACAGGGCGTCAAAAAGGCGCTCGAACATCTGCATCAGGAATTCAGCAAACTCCAGACCGGCCGCGCCAATGCGTCCTTAATCGAGCACATTTTCGTGGAAGCCTACGGACAGCGTATGGAGCTCAAAGCAGTCGCAAGTATTTCCGTGCAGGATGCCAGGTCAATCGTGCTGCAGCCTTGGGATAAGTCGGTTCTAGGAGCAGTGGAAAAGGCAATCCAGACCGCAAATATCGGGGTGAATCCGGTAAACGATGGCATCGTCGTGCGTCTCAACTTCCCTCCGATGACCGAGGATCGCCGCGTGCAAATCAAAAAGGCCGTGGGTCAGCTGGCCGAAGCCGCCAAAATTTCCATTCGTCAGGAACGGCAGAAGACGAACGACGTCGCCAAGGAAATCGCTGACGAGAATGAGAAAGAACGGGTTCAAAAAGAGCTCCAGAAAATGGTCGATGATGCCAATAAAAGTGTTGAAGACAGCGCAAAGAAAAAGGAACAGGAGGTGATGACGGTATGAAAACGGTTTGCTCGTTTCTCGTTTCTAGTTTTCTTTTGAACGAGTAACAAGCGAACAGATAAACGAGTAACGACCTGTCTACCATCTTTTACCGGTGCTATACTCCGTTCGATGAAAAAGCCGCTTTTCGCCATCCCCAGCTTTCCCGGTTCCAATGGTGAAGTGGACAATCTGCGGGCACTGAAACGGTGCGGTTTCGATGCGTTCACCTTCCGTTGGAACGAATCGACGGAGAAACTGAGGGACGTCGACGGGTACTTCTTTGGCGCCGGATTCAGCTACGAAGACCGCGGCAGGTCCGGAATGGTGGCCGCCCGCGATCCGCTCTTTGATTTTCTACGCACGGAGGCTGGCTTGGGCAAAGTCATCATCGGAAACTGCAACGGCGCTCAGGTGCTAATCGAAAGCGGCCTCATCCCGCTCGGCGACAAACTTCGGATGTGTTTGGCTCGCAATGCGATCCGCGAGGCCAACGGCGACTGGAAATCACCAGGGTTCCTGAACGAATGGGTGTGGATCACTCCCGTCTGCAAGCCGGAGCGCTGTGCCACGTCTAACTGGACGGGAGCAGCTGGTGGTGAGTCACCTCGAACCATGCACGTTCCAATCGCGCACGGGGAAGGGCGATTTGTAACGCGCGACCCCGAGCTGATTACCGAACTGGACAAGAACGATCAGATCGCGTTTCGATACTGCACTTCTGATGCGGTTCCCTCAGCCCAGGTACCGTTTACGCCGAATGGCTCAACGGGTGGTATAGCCGGTATTTGTAATCAGGAAGGAAACGTGGTTGCTATCATGCCGCATCCGGAACGGACAACGAACGGTGATCCTTACTTCTTGTCCGTGCTTAAATGGATACAGACGCGGAAAACAGCAAACGGAAAACGGAAAGCGGGTAAAGAAACATTAAAAAAGCTACCAGCCACCAGCTGCCAGCTACCCGCTCGTCACTGCATGCCCACTGAACTCTATATCGATACGATCATCACCAATAATGAAGAGCGCACCGTGGAGCAGGCAGCGCGCAGGATCGAGCCAAAGCTTCGTCTCAAGCAGTACCGTTTTGTCGGACTTAGTGACGATCGCACCCAGGCGCTTCTCTCATCGCTGTCATTTTTCAATCCAAATAAAGAAGTAGCCTACGTTCGGACCCGTGGCGTTTTCCACAAGTGGAATCCCGATTTGCACACACTCGATAAATGCACGCAGCCGGTTTTGAAAGGTGTTTCTCTCTTGCGTCGTGATGAGCCCGATACCGGAGCATCTGCGCTCGGCAGTGGCAGTGAAACCGGTGTGTGTTATGACTGCCGTGAGGTGGGGGAGACAAGTGTACTAAAAACAGACATCTGCGAGGTATTTTGCAATCCGCATTCGTCGACTTTAGAACGCCTCAAAGTGTGAGTAGGGACATCGTCGTCATCGCGCACAATATCCGCTCACTCTGGAACATCGGGGCTTTATTCCGGTCAGCCGATGCTTTTAGGATTTCCCATATTCACCTCACGGGTTACACTGCTGCTCCGCCCCGGAAAGAGATCAGCAAAACCGCGCTCGGTGCCGAGGACACTGTTCCGTGGTCGCAGGAGAATGATCCGGTCGAAGTAATAATGCGGCGCAGGAGAGCAGGCTTCGTCGTCGTAGCGCTTGAGCTCGGGGAGGGGAGTATTCCGCTCATGGACTTTAAGCCCGGGCAGCCGGTTTGTCTGATTCTGGGTCACGAAATTCTCGGCGTACCCCGGGAGATTTTGGCACTGTCAGATCATATTGTGCATATCCCGATGCTGGGAGCCAAGCACTCGCTGAATGTCTCTGTGGCGGCTGGAATTGCGATGTATCATTTCAGGTGTATTGAGGTATGAATGGTAGGTAATCATGTCCCTGCGAGAGAGGTAAGTAGCACGGCCATCGTGGCCGTGTTGAATGCACACGGGCTGGAAGCCACGTGCTACGCAACGAAAATCAAACATTCCTGCAAACTCATGTATTTGCTAATAATTATAAAATATGATACAATATAGATATTAACCAATACCCAAATCCACATGATCAGCAAGAAAAAAAATACTAATCAGAAACTTCTTCTGGGGATTATCATTGCCGTCGTCTCGCTCGCAGTTGGCAGCGCAACCTTTGTAAACCTGCAGGGACAAGTCGGCGGATTTAACTGTAACTCTCGACCGCAGTACACCGGCAGTTGGTTCCAGAACGATAATAACTTGGACCGATACGATGTGGATAATAACGGCAAGGTGAATCAGAAAGACGCGCAAATCGTTTTGGACATGCTCAAACAAAAAGGGTCCGGTAAAATTTTAAAGTGGAGACCAGGATTCGTGCCTCCTCCGTTCATCGATGTCAACGGTGATCAGAATCTGACGACGAACGATGCAATACTGGTGATCAACTATGTCAATAATTGCGTCACCAAGGGGGAAGGGGAAGGGGAGAGGAAAGGAAACCGCTGGCACAATGCAGCGCAACCCAAAGATGTGAACGGCGATGGTTTTGCGGGGACCCCCACAGATGTTCGCGTAATCGTGAATGAGCTGAATAGTAACGGTCCGCACCTGCTCGACCCTGCCCGAGGCGGTCCACCGTATTTGGATGTGAACAACAATGGAGCATTAGATGCTGGAGATTATCAGACCGTGGGTAGTCGCTAAAGAGGGATTCACCCGTAGTTACTCACGAATCGGCTGATGTTTTTAAAGGTTTCCCAAGCGGGAGGGCAGGAAGGTTGATGAGAGGGCAGGAAGGGCAGGAACGTTTTACCTTTCTGCCTTTTCTGCCTTTCCTCACCTTTCTGCCTTCTGTTTGCAGAAATGTAAAATGAGCATCAACCGATTCCTGAGTTCATTCTCGCATTGGGGTTGATGCAGAGCCGCATTATGATAGACTCCCTGAGTTCCCCCCTTAATAATGGCTGATTCACAGCAAGGCGCAAACCCTCCCAGGCCAGGAGATCCGGTACCGAACGATGGGCTGGATCCCACTCAGGTTTTTGGTTCACCTCCTCCGCCTCCGGGCCAGCAGAGTTCTGGTACTCAGCAGGATGATGGCAAACCACCGGTTCAGGACACGAGCCCTCCTCCGCCACCGCCAGGGACAGCCGCAACCAAGGACGGCGGTTACGATGATGAGGACATCAAGATTCTCGCCGAAGTAGGCAGTTACCGCTTTGGAAGTATTTCTAGGAGTCTCAGTAACGACAATGTGATCATTCCGGAGCATCCGGAGACAAAATTTGATGAGCAGAATTTCCTCTCGCTCTTACGCGGTTCCATCTCGCTCACTCGGGATGAAAAGTGGCGCATCATTCAGGCCGTGCCGAAACTCAGCCAGTTCCAAATCGACGAGCTGCAGAAAATCTTGGAGGAAGAGAAATTCAAATTCAGCCAGCTTTCACCCAAGCATCTAAAGCACCTCATGCAGCTTGAGAAAAAGCATTCCGATGACTGGAAAGACCTCCAGGCGCTTTACGTCCAAGATAAGGCCAAGCATAGGGAGCAGTCCCAAGCGGATGACATCCGGAAGCAGCTGGGGCTGTAATCAAACCAGCGTCTTCACTCCAACGAATAAGCCAATGCCGGCAATCGTGAGCGCGATCCCTGTCAGGAGTCCGCATTTCATGATTTTGTGGATCGCCGACAGCATCATAAAAATAAAAATCGCAACTATGAAGCTGAAGATCAAAGGCGATAGCGCGAATGCCTGTACGAACGGAATATCCCACGGCAGCACCCTAAAGACCGAGTAATATCCGACAGCGATGAAGAGGCCATACCATGCCAGCAGCCATCCGGCGTACAGCCGCAGTGTCGCTAAAAGTGGATGGTACCCTCCGGATGCTGCTTGCGTGACAGGTGTCGGCACGCTCGTCTTCGTCATGTCTGAAATGTTAGTGAATCCGATTGTTGGTCGTGAAGCGGGCTTCGGAGCGGTAGCGGTTGGGATAGGAGCAGGTGCGGACGTTTTTACCCCGCGCTGCCACTGGTCCAATTCGGGGTCTTTGTACTGCGGAAGAATACCGACCGGTGAAAGCATCGTAAGCAGCAGCTTCTGATCGTTCCGCAGCTGTTTGAATGCCTCATATTTGTTCTGAGCTTGCATCGTTCCTCGGCGCACGGCACCGGAATTGTCCCGTCCTTCAAACGCAAAGACTGACTTTTGCTCCGGAGGAGCTGCTGTTACTGCCGGAGCTATGTGGCTTCGGGAGGCTTCCGTCATTGTAATGACATCGAGATTCATGTCTTCCAAAGTCTTTCTTGCATTCACTTCATCCGGAGAGTCGATGGAACCACGAACTTCTTTATTGTCGTCGTTCGTCGCCCTGTACGTGAAGAGTGGCATACGGAGGCGGGAAAGACTTACTGGGCGCTGACGTAAGGCGAGATGTGCGAGAGCATGTACACCACGGCAGCCTTCAGGCGAGCATCGGCAATGATCTCGAAGTGCGTGCCGTTCTGCCAGTCTCTAAAGCCGATGACATCGGAGCCCTGTGATTTGATTTGGCTATCCTGCGCCTGCACAGAGGCTGATGAACCCGCAACAAGATTCAGGATGATAGCGCCATCGCCGAGCTCGCTGATATCCATCATGTCAAATTCCACGTGCCAGAGATTGCTAGTTGTAGCGCCGAAAGACTTGTAGTACCAATTCTTATGAACCGGAACGCAGAAGGCGATGTGGCTGGTGCAGTATTTCTGCGTCCACAGATTATCCTGGACGTACGTCTGTTTCGCGAGCGCGACAATCTGTTGCTCCATGGTGAGCGAAATGGCGGGCAAAGAACTCTGGCTGGAGAAAACGGACAAAACGGACGAGGAGGAGGCAGAAGCCTTCATACTACTACTCACAGATGACGATGTTTGCGTAACGGATGACGAACTCATGGCGGCAGAGCTTTCCACTATTTTATTATTTCCATCCGTAGTTTCCGCTGAGGAAGCGGACGATGAGGCGGCGGTATCCAGAACGATGACTTCTTCGGCCTTTAGGAGCATGCCACCTGCCTCTACCGTGGGCTGCAATGAGCCGTGAATCTCGACGCGCTTGCCGAGGTACGTGCTTAGATTGAGGTTAACGTCGGTGGACTCGAGAATGAGGAACTGTCCGTCTGGCAGCATGAGTTTGTGCGTACCCTGCTGGTAGGCAGTAACTCCAAGTTCATCGATGGTGCCTGCAAAACTTACATTGTGGGTTACAAGATTTGCGTCCTCGGACGAGGAACTGGAGGATGCACTGGGAGCAGGTGACGGAATCGATCCGTTATTGCAGGCAGCGAGGCCGATAGTCAGCGATAAGATGGCGGGCAGCAGAAGTCGCATTACGGGTTTGGGGGATGAAGACATGACTGAAGTGTAAAGTTAAAAGAGGAAAGTGTACACTGCCTACCATGTTTCAGCCCGATGCAGCGGTTCTCGGCAAGTATGCGGATCTTCTAGTTAAGTTCGCTTTAAATGGCGGTACGGGTGCCAAACAGGGTGAGGTGGTGCAGATCAACGTTCCGGATATCGCTAAGCCGCTCTATAAAGAGATCCTCCGCGCGGTCCTGCAGTGCGGCGCATATCCCAAGACCAATCTCCTCCCGACCGAGACGGATAAAATTTTCTTTAAGTATGCATCCGATGATCAGCTGGTGTTCTTCCCCGCAGCGTATAAGCGGGCCGAAGCCGACCTCATTGATCACCAGGTTTCCATTATCGCCGATGCCGACCCGACTGAGCTGCAGAGTGTCGATCCACAGCAGCTCTTTAGGGCAATGGACGCCCGACGTAAATTTCGCGACTGGTTGTTTGTCAAGGAACAAAATAAAAAATTCTCATGGACGCTCGCGCTCTACGGCACCGAGGCTATGGCCAGGGAGGCAAACATGTCGCTTAGTGAATATTGGGATCAGATCACCCAAGCCTGTTACCTGGACTCTGATGATCCAATTGCTGAGTGGAAGCAGATCCAGGTCGAACAGAATCGTGTGAAGCAAGCACTCGATGCGCTTGAGATCGAGTGGCTGCACGTCGAAGGCCAACGGATTGATCTCCGAGTGCAGCTCGGGAAAAACCGATGTTGGCTGGGAGGAAGCTGCCGCAACATCCCCAGTTTCGAGCTCTTTGTATCGCCGGACTGGCGCGGAACCGAAGGCATGATTTTTTTCAACCAGCCGCTCTACCGCTACGGAAACATTCTCCGGGACATAACGCTTGAGTTCAAAAAAGGCATCGTGGTCCGCGCTGAGGCCAAAGCGGGCCAAAACGTGTTAGATAGCATGATTAGCCGGAAGAATGCCGACAAGATCGGTGAATATTCACTCACTGACAAGCGCTTCTCGCGCATTACAAAGTTTATGGCCAACACACTCTTCGATGAAAATATCGGTGGCGAATTTGGCAACACCCACCTGGCGCTCGGCCGCGCGTACAAGGAAAGCTTTCCCGGAGACATGGGCAAGGTAGCTTTTCAGGACTGGGATGACTGGGGCTACAACGATTCCCCTGAGCACACCGACATAATCTCTACGGAAGACCGGGTTGTAACTGCAACCTTGCCGGGCGGCGGAAGGAAAGTAATCTTTAAGGATGGCCAGTTCACGTTGTAAGTCTTACTCCGTCATGACCTTGTCCGTAAACTTCCAGAAGGCATCGGCTCCGCCCAGTTCGTTCGCGCATTCCGCGCCGGTGGCGAGCGGCATGGCCTCCGGGTGGAAGGCTAACGGGTAGTGCCGGAAGACCCACATAATTTTGCCGTCGTATTGCTTCATTAGTTGCTGGTAAGTGGGATGCACCGAGTGACAGTACGGACACTGGTAGTCCGAGTACTCGATGATTGCGATTGTGGCGCTTTTTTGACCGCGAATGTGGTCACTGCGGAGATCCACTGGAGTGACGCTCTTCGCAAGCTCGATTCCCGGCTGGGCGATTGCAGTCGCCGGATCCTTGAGCATCGCATCGATCACTGTCTGGAAATTAGAAACCGGCTGCGCTCCGGAAACCAGGATGCCCTTGTTGGACTTGATGTCATAGATGATGTTTCCGGGGGTACCGTTGACGCCGGCGGCCTTACCCTCGGTAGTCTGCTGATTGATTTTGGTGACGTACTTGTTGTTGCTGACGCAAGTTTTGAAATCGGATTCGTTTATTCCAAGATCTTTAGCATAGCCGACCATGCGAACCAGCGTTTCGGCCTTAGGTGCCTGAGGTGCCTGAGGAGCTTGAGGAATCTGAGGAGCCTGACTTGGAGCACTACCGCCCGTCTTGTCGGTGCGGACTGGCAGATTGCCAGATGCAAACGTAAGAACGCTGCCTGCAATTAGACCGATCAAAAACATAGCGACACCGAACCAGACGTTATTTTGGGCAGGGGAGTCTTTGGGGTGCATACGAATCGGGAAAATTATTAAAACGGGGGTATAGTATAGAAGATGCAGCCGAAATGTGAATGCATCTTTCTCCGAACTGTGTGCAATAAACATCGGATACCTTCTGTGCTATGCTGCGCGGGTTTAGAGCTCCCCTAATTCTTATGTCAGTTCTCGGATTTGTCCGATGGTTCAACTCACCGATTCGGATCGCGACCGGAGGCTTTTTGTTCGCACTTGTCATCGCGGCCGCAATCAGCGGATATCTGGCGGTGCAACCGCAGGCCTACGAGTTTTCACAGAATCAGAAAATTTCAGCTTCTTCGCCGCTCCGTCTGGCATTTGCCGCAGAGATGGACCATGCATCGGTGGAGCAATATCTGACACTCCCGTCAAAGCTGGAAGTCACGAAAGAATGGCAGGACGAAATACTCGTTCTTCAGCCGCTTCAGAAGCTGGAAACTGACACAACCTATGTGGTACGCATTGACGGACGGGCGGTCACCAAGGCAGGGGCACCGCTTGGCACCGACCTGGAATTTATCTTCATTGTTACCGGGGCACCGGTAGTGGCCGCTCAGATTCCACCAGCCAATTCAGCCCATGTTCCCTCGGACGCCGATATCACGCTGGTCTTTGACCGCCCCATAGTCCCGCTGACACAAGTACAAGGTTCCGCCGCAGATAAGCGCCTCTCCGGCTGGCCAGTGACAATCACTCCGTCACTCAAAGGCCGCTGGCGTTGGCTCGG
>CAZLUK010000015.1:0-31008 GCA_964562735.1 uncultured Candidatus Peribacteria bacterium | reverse complement strand
CCGATGATCCAGTGATTTATGAAAGTCTTCCTAGAATCTGTAGCTCCCACGACTCAAATCTCTTTGTTCAGCAGTCTTAAGTATTTGACGCGCTTGTATCGCTGTAATCTTTGACTCAGAACCAATCTTTTTGGCAATCTTTGCTTTTGTAGCAGCGTTCAGCAATCCTCTGCTTTCTAAATCAGCCTCGAACATAGTACGAGTCATACTTTCAATACCTGCATAGGGTATTTCCTTTTTTTTCATTGGGGAAATGCGGGCGATAAACAACAGTATTATATTCCTATCCCAAAATAAAGCAATCCCTCTCTTTCCACCTCTTCTTTTTCATACATATTCCTCCCGTCAAACAGCACATTTCCCCTCATCACTTTTTTTACTTCCTTCAAATCCGCGCCCCGAAACACGTCCCACTCAGTAAGAACTAAGAGCGCATCCGCGCTCTTTACCGCTTCCAGCGGTGAGGTTGCGAATGTCACTTTCTTTGGCAGGAGCGGCTTCGCTTTCTTCATCGCAACCGGATCGTAGGCAGTGATCGTATGGCTGGCCTTCACTAGTGCTTTGATCACATCGATACTGGGAGCTTCGCGCATGTCGTCGGTTTTTGGTTTGAATGATAAACCCCAAACGGCGACTTTTGCTTTTTTCGGTAGAGTTTTGAGTATGCGTTCAATGAAACGCAGGCGCTGGTGCTGATTTACTTGGTCGGTCGCTGCTACGATCGACATCGGCACTCCGTATTCGTTCGCGGTTGCCAGTAGTGCTTTCACGTCTTTCGGGAAACAACTTCCGCCATAGCCGATTCCGGCGTGCAGAAACTTCGGTCCGATCCGGTTATCGAGCCCCATTCCCAGTGCGATGTTTCGGACATTTGCCCCTGTTTTCTCGCAGAGTTCGGTGAGCATGTTGATGAAGCTGATCTTGGTCGCGAGGAACGCATTGCTCGCGTATTTCATGATCTCAGCACTTTCGCGCGACATGAAGATGAGTGGCTTGCCGACACGGGTGATCGGGCGGTAGAGCTCTTCGAGCGAGCTTTGAGCTTTGAGCTTTGAGCTTTGAGCACCATCGGTTGCGTTGATTCCCACAATGATCCGATCCGGCATCATCGTGTCGGGAACCGCCATGCCTTCACGGAGAAACTCCGGATTGCTGACGACCGGCACATGCAACGTTACGCCGCGGTTCTTCAAAATTTTTGAGATCCGTTGCTCACATTCCGCTCCGGTTCCGACCGGCACCGTCGATTTATTGACAAACACGAGGTCGTGATCGGTATGTTTGGCGACAGCTTCCGCCACACTGAAGACCGCTCTGAGATCGGCCGTATGTCCTTTTCCCGGGGGAGTGGCGACCGCGCAGAAGAGAATTTCTGTTCCCGGGAGCGCGTGGGCGAGTATGGTCGTGAAGCTTAGTCTGCCGCTCTGCAAGCCGGATTTGAGTAGCTCCTCGAGTCCTGGTTCGTAGATCGGGCTTTTCCCGGCCTTCAGCAGCTTCACTTTGGCGGCATCGATGTCGACGCCGATCACTTCGTGCCCCAGCTCTGCAAAACATGCCGCAGAAACGAGGCCGACATACCCTGTTCCGACAATCGTGATGCGCATGAGTTTATTCTACTGATCGAAAAGGCTTTGAGCTATGAGCTTTGAGCGATGAGTATAAGCTTTGAGCTTTGAGCGATGAGACGTTACCATAGCTACATGCTTCGAATGTCTTATCGTCAACTCAAGGTTTGGCAGAAAAGTTTCGCATGCGTTTCTAGAATTTATAAGCTGACAGCTGTGTTCCCTCCATCAGAAATTTATGGTCTTTCCTCTCAAATGCGTAGAGCTGCTGTTTCGATCCCTTCCAACATTGCAGAAGGAAGTCAGAGAATTTCTGACAAAGAATTTGGCAATTTTTTACTAATTGCACGAGGATCGATTGCTGAACTTGAGACACAGATATTGTTGGCGATTGATTTGCAGTATGTTTCTTTAGGAAAAGTCCAAGGTATTTTGGACGAACTTGATGAAATCAGTCGCATGCTTCACTCTCTTTTCTCAAAGCTCAAAGCTCATCGCTCATAGCTCTATGAAGTTTCTTGTGAACGGGTCCATCGCTTTTGATTTGCTCTTGTCCCACGACGGATCATTTCTGAGTGGTATCGACATAAAGAATCTTGAGAATCTCTCCGTTAATTATCTGGCGCAGGGGTTTGTAAGGCATCATGGCGGCACGGCGGCGAATATCGGTTGGAATCTAGCTCTGCTCGGCCATGAGCCGCTCCTGCTCAGTGCCATTGGTTTCGACGGACAGGCATATTTGGCTCTTCTTCGTGAACGTGGAGTCCTCACAAATCTCGTTGAATGGCGCGAAGATGCCATTACGGCGACCGCTGTCATTGCAACCGATACCTCCGAGCGGCAAATCAGTTTCTTCCATCCCGGTGCCGACGGGCTGGCGGGTCTGCCCGATTTTTCAGAAGAAGAAAATATCGCGTTTGCGATCATGAGTCCGAGGAATCCCATTCTTATGCTCAAGGGTTCCTCCGCGTGCGCGAAGCTCAAGATTCCATACCTCTTCGATCCCGGCCAGGTGGTACACGCATTTTTGCAGGATGAATTTAGGCATGCGCTGAAAAACAGCCGTGGGCTTGTCGTCAATGAATACGAATGGGGCCTCGCTTCGGCTAAGCTTGACTGGAGTGAAACGGACATCGTGCGGGAATGCGGCATGCTCGTCGTGACACTTGGTGAAAAAGGTCTGCGGATCCTCACGGAAAAAGAAACTGTGGAGATTCCGGCCTGCAAACCGGACAAACTCGTCAACCCTACCGGTGCTGGTGACGCCGTTCGGGCGGGGCTCCTCATCGGACTTTCATCCAAGTGGTCGCTGACCGATACCGGCAGGCTTGCGGCTATCCTCGGCTGTTTGCTGGTGGAACAAGAGGGAACGCTTCTTAATGTGCTCGACAAAGATGTGCTGCAGGAACGGGCGTTAGAAAATTACGGCGCGAAGCTGCCGCTCATAAAATAGCAAGGAAGTGACCCCGTACTTTCGGTCTGGTAGACTTCGGCTGATGTCACGATACTCGCCGTTCAATTTCTTCTTCACACAATGATGTCCTATGTACTAGATTCAAAACTGGCAGATCAGGGCCGACTTAATCTAGAGATCGCCGAAAAACGCATGGGCGCGCTCATGGAGGTGCGCAAGGAACTGACCAAGACCAAGCCGTTTTCCGGCCTCACGATCGGCATGGCGTTGCATGTCACCAAAGAGACCGGCGTCTTAGTTCGCACATTTGTGTCCGGTGGCGCCAAGGTTGCGATTACCGGATGCAATCCGCTTTCGACGCAGGACGATATTGCTGCTGCGCTCGCGGAAGAGAAAGACGTGCTTGTCTGGGCATATAAAGGTGAGAGCCGTGAGGACTACTACAAATTCATCAGCGCGGTGATCGAGACCGGGCCGGACATTACGATCGACGATGGATGTGACCTCGTGACGGAGATACACACGAAGCACCCGCATCTGCTTGCTTCTATGATCGGCGGGTGTGAGGAGACCACGACCGGCATTATCCGGCTTAAGGCGATGGAGCGTGAAGGAGTTCTGAAGTGCCCGATGATCGCGGTGAACGATAACAAAACCAAGCACCTCATGGATAACTACTACGGCACGGGCCAGAGCACATTCGATGGCATTCTTCGTTCTACGAATATGCTTATCGCCGGACGCACGGTCGTTGTGCTTGGTTACGGCAGTTGCGGCAAAGGCATCGCGATGCGCGCGAAGGGCTTAGGGTCACAAGTCATCGTGACGGAGGTGGATGCGTTCTCGGCTTTACAGGCCGCGATGGATGGCCATCGTGTTATGAAGATGATGGATGCAGCGCATCTCGGTGATCTTTTCATTACGGTTACCGGAAACCTAAATGTCATTCGTATGGAACACATCGAGCAGATGAAGGACGGTATTGTGATGGCTAACTCCGGCCACTTCGATAATGAGATCGATTTGAAGACGCTCGAGACGAAAGCCAGCCGTAAGCGCCGTGTTCGTCACTACTTGGACGAATATCTCCTGAAGTCCGGACGCATCGTATATGTTGCCGGCGAAGGCCGCCTCGTTAATCTGGCATCGGCTGAAGGTCACCCAAGCGAAGTGATGAGTCTTTCGTTCTGCGGTCAGTCGCTCGCGTGCAAATACTTGGTGGATAACAAAGGAAAGATGAAAAACGAAGTCATCACGTTGCCGCCGGAGATCGATGATTACATTTCCAGACTGCAACTCACAACCATGAATCTTTCTATCGATCAGCTCACGGAGGAACAGAAGAAGTATTTGGCGAGCTGGCAGGAGGGGACGTAGGAGAGGGTGGAGTTTGGTACGACAGTACGATTTATTGGCTTGAGTAAGCCGTTGGTAGTTTTACGGTTGTAGAAAATATTGACGTGGGGAATTTATTGCTTAGAATGCGCGCAATCTTTTCCCCAATCGCATGTCTATGGATATCATGGAAATCCTTGAAGCCGATGAAACTCAGGCAGACTCCGGAGCTAAGACTAAGAATATTGATGACTATCTGACTGAGATCGATCAACAGGCCAATGCATTGATTGCGAAAGCAGAGAGAATGCAGGATTCTCTCATGGCTCAAGCCGTGGGTACAGTTGCAGTTGGACTAAAAGCCCGTGCTCGTGATGTTTGTACCGAAGGCGATTGGAAGGATTATCAGGGACTTGAAAAGGCCATTGACAAGATTGGTCATTCGGCAAAACAGAAAAGGAAATTAGATCGAAAGGCGTAGTGCGAGCTAAATGCATCTTCAAGCGGGTTTCGGCTCGATTTTTTTAAAAGATTGCCCATGAATAAAGAACCAGATGGTTGCCTTTCGTACCTTAGTGGCGGCCATGAACCACTCACTCGCTGCGGCTCGTTCGGGTGTCATGGCTCGCCATAAACCAGCCGGCTCCATATTAAAAAAGAACGATGGAAATCGTGGATTCTTCTTAAACTTATTGCCGGCTTGGTTTATGGCGGAGAGGGAGGGATTTGAACCCTCGAAACCCTTGTGGGGTTTACGCGATTTCGAGTCGCGCGCCTTCGACCACTCGGCCACCTCTCCACGTTTGTATCATAGCAATATGTCGCTCATAGCCGCCAGAAAGAACCAGTCGCTGCGTTTTCCATGAGCTCACAGTTTCTATTGCAATTGAAATGCCTTGTTTCCGTTCCTGAGTTTAATCCAACCACATCTCCATCGGATCGAGCAGCTGCGGAAAGTGCAGTGACGTCCACGGCCAATCGGCAATATTGGCGACGAGTCCATGTTTCATCGCATTGTCTTGTATGTAACCGAGTGCCGTAGAGCGTTGAGATGCGTCGCGGATGCGTTCGTCGTGAAAACGCCTGCTCCATCCGGTGCATGTGTATAGCTTTCTCCCGTTCGGTTGCCCACCGTTGGGTCAACGCCGCGTTGACCCAACGGTGGGTTGTGTTCGTAACTGCGTTGACCCAACGGTGGGGAATAAACTCACGAATCGGCTGATGCTCATTTTACATTTCTGCAAACAGAAGGCAGAAAGGGGCAGGAAGGTGAGGAAAGGCAGGAAAGGCAGAAAGGTAAAACGTTCCTGCCCTTCCTGCCCTCGCATCAACCTTCCTGCCCTCCCGCTTGGGAAATCTTTAATTACATCAGCCGATTCGTGAGTTCATACGAAAGTGCCTTCCTGTTCATGATAGTGCTGCATGCAGAGTGATCATTCCTCTCTCGCCTCCCGCTTCAGTTCCGCTTCGATGAGCAAATCCAAATCGCCGTCCAGAACGCCTGCGGTATCGCTGGATTCATAGTTAGTTCGGAGATCTTTTACCATTTGATAGGGGTGCAGGACATAGCTCCGGATTTGGGAACCGAAGTCGGCGCTGGCGGCCGAACCGCGGAGCCGTTTTTTCTCGGCCTCTTGCTCGGCTTCTTTGCGCTCCAGCAGTTTGGCCTTGAGCACGTTCATGGCGTGTTCGCGATTTTGGAGTTGTGATCTCTCGTTTTGGCAGGCCACCACGATGCCGCTTGGGAGGTGGGTGATGCGCACGGCGCTGTCGGTCTTGTTCACGTGTTGACCGCCCGCACCTCCTGAACGATATGTATCGATTCGCAGGTCTTCTGGTCTTACTTCCAGCTCGGTTATTCCGCTCATATCGGGTAGCACTTCCACGAGCGCAAACGAAGTTTGTCGAAGATTTTTGGCGTTGAATGGAGAGAGCCGTACGAGTCGATGTGTCCCGCGTTCACATTTCAAGTGACCGTAGGCGGCATCACCCGCGATATGAATTGTCATGGACTTGATTCCTGCTTCTTGTCCGTCCGTCCGTTCCACTGTTTCAGTCTGCCAGCCTTTGCGCTCGGCGTACCTAAGGTACATGCGGGCTAGCATTCCGGCCCAATCTTGGGCTTCCGTACCGCCGGCGCCACCGGAAATACTCACATATGCGTTACCGAGATCGTACTTGCCGCCCAGGTACAGCACACGTTCAGCGATATTCCAACGCTCAGCGAGGGTTGCGTATTCTTTTTCGAGTGCCGGCAGGTCGGTGGCGGAACTGCGCTTGGTGATTTCTAGAATATCGGCGGCGTTCTGGGTGAGTTCCGCGACCGGTTCCCACTGTTTTTTGAATCCCTTCAGCTGCTGGAAAAGGCCTTCCGCCCGGCGGTGATCATTCCAGATGTCTGGGGCGGAGGTAAGTTTTTCGAGTTCTGCGATTTGAGCGGGGAGGCCGCGGCGCTCAAAGAGAGTCCTTGCCCATGTTCACAGCGCTCAGGAGTTCGGTGAGTTTGCGCAGGAGCTCGTCCATGGGAAAGGGGGAAAACGTTCCAGATAGCACTCTAGCAGCCGGAAGGCTTTTCTGCTACAATGTTCTGATGGCTTTTAATCGCTTCAATGAGCCAAAACAGGCCGAAGAGTTCGCTCAAACAAAAAGCGGTTCGGTGCTCATGCCTGCAATCGCGCGGCTCGGGGTTCCGGTGGGTGTGTTCGGTTTATCATTTTTTGTAATCACGGTGCTGCTCACACTACTTTTATCACCGGACCGTTTTCCGGTGCGAGTGGGGGACAAGACGGTGCGTCTCTATGATTTGGAAACCGAGGAAAAAAGTCTCAAAGCGAAACAGGCTGATCTTTTAGAGGAGCGCCAGAAAATTCTGGCCGATTCCGAAGCGCCCGTCCTGCATCAAGTAGAAAAGCTCCGCAGCAGTATCCTGCCGGTGGGTTCAGCGATGCTCTCCATCGAAGACGTACGTCGTAGTTTCCGTGCCGGTACAAGTGATCCGATTTCGTTTCCGGGAGTTATGTTTGACGCTACCGCAAATACGCTGACGTTAGTCGGTGAAGTCCGTGACGCGGGCGGAAGATCCATGCAGATTCTGGCGTCATTAGTCGACGAGCTGCGGGTGATTGCAGCCTTTGAGTCAGTGTCCGAACCCGAATACGTTTCCGAATTACTGGCGGGTGGAGGAACGGTCTCGCGGTTCTCAATCACACTTCGTTTTTTCCATGAATAAATTCTTCGCCGCACATCGGCAGAGCGGCGGGGTTCTTTGTTTCATCGCAGGTATGCTGCTTGCCATTGGCGCGTGCGGCATGCTCGCCTCGCATGCCAGTCTTTTTTCCCGGAAGCGCGACACGGCGGTGATGATCGGAACACAGCTCCCGGAGCTGAAGAGCACAGTTTCTCTGCTTTCCGCCAATGTGGAAGCCGAGCGGATATTTGCAGAGCAGGTGCTTTCTGCTCGCGAGGAGCAGGCATCGGTTTACATACTCACCGACGGTTCTCCGGCGCCGCGTACCGTGAAGACGCTCCAGGGAATTTCGCGCTTGTTTGGGATCGATGGTGATTTTGTTCTCGAAAAACTGACATTTGATTCTGCTCCCAAAGACTTTGGAAGTTTCAAGACATTGACTGCGCATGCTGTTTTTCGAGGATCGTTCCAGAAAACGGCCAGAATGCTCGCAGTCCTCGGATTCGGCGGCGACATTATGGTGCGTGATACGCTCAGTCCTGCGGTACAGGATGCGTTTCTCCGCCAGATCGAGGCCAGTGCGCCGCTCTCGCTCAATCACGCCGAGGATTTCCTCTACCTCGACCTCATGCTGTACGCCGCGAACCCGGACAAGAGTGAGCAGCGCATGCTTGAGGATGTTCCAAGTTCTACAGTCTCCGATATCCGTGCGACTCTTCTGAATGCGGGACTCGCGAGTGTCAGATCGGCCTTCGTCGGCATAGCCTCCGGCATTTTTGAGCAGAGATTATGGCCGATGCCACTCATGAAAGTGAGAAATCTTCAGCGTACGGGCGATCGTTGGATCGTAGAATTTGCTGTATTCAGCCGCTAGAAAGAAAGAGCTCTGTCTTGACCTCACGGTGACTTTTGCCGATACTGAAAACACTTTCCCCGCCTCCGACTTCCTGTGAGACAACGATATACTCCCTCGCGCTCGTTCAATTTTGCTCGTCCGAAAGTTAATGAACAAATTCGCGCCCCCGAAGTTCTCCTCGTCGCCGAGGACGGAGCAGCGGAGCGTATGACAATTGCTGATGCCTTGGCTTGTGCCAAAGAACAGGGTTTCGATTTGATTGAAGTATCCCCGAAGGCGGTGCCACCGGTCGTGAAGCTTGGCGAATACGGGAGCTATCTCTATAAACTCAAGAAGAAAGAGAAACTCCAGAAAGCCCACAGTAAGCAAACCGAAGTGAAGGCAATTCGCTTTGGCTTTCGTACGGATACCGGAGACTTGGATCGCCAGGCTGCCCGCAGTCGTGAATTCTTGGCCGAACGTCACATGGTCAAAGTAACGATTGTCATGCGCGGTCGTGAGCTCACCAATAAAGAGTACGGCATCCAGAAGCTCAATAAATTCGTGCAGAGCCTCACTGATGTTGCGGAAATTGATCAACCGATCAAGCGGCAGGGGAATCATTTCATGGTGATTTTGAGGCCGAGAAAATAGTCACAAGTCATAAGTCTATAAGTCACAAGTGTTTTTTACTTATGACTTGTGACTTATGACTTCTCAATTTCTCTTTGCATTAACATATATTCCTGTCTACACTTTCGTGACCATATGCCCAAGCTCAAGTCCCACAGTGGCGCAAAAAAGCGCATCCGACGCACCGGAAGCGGCAAGCTGGCGTTCAATCGCCACAGTCGCAATCACCTGCTCATGCAGAAGAGTAAGCGTCAGAAGCGTCTCAATCGCACCAAGCTCATGCATCCGACCAACGAGCGGGCGCTCGCACTGCTTCTCCCGAACTTCTAAACATTCTCTCATGAGAGTCACCCATTCGATACGCCTTAGGGTGACTCAGCTCCTTCATTTCTAAATATATGAGAGTCAAACGCGGAATCCACAGGCATAGGAGAGTAAAGGCCTTGCATGCCCTAGTGAAGGGGTACCGTGGCATGAAGCGCACGACGGTGAAGAAGGCCAAAGAAGCCGTTATCAAGGCCGGACAAAATGCCTACCGCGATCGCAAGCGCAAGAAACATAACTTCCGTTCGCTCTGGACCGTGCGTATCAACGCCGCTGTTCGCGCTAAGGGGGTCCGTTATTCGCAATTCATTCCAGCCCTCAAGAAAGCTAATATTACCCTCGATCGCAAGGCTCTATCTGAGCTTGCTATCAATTACCCTGAAATCTTTGACGTGGTGCTGAAGGAGGCGGGAGTCGGGAAATAAACTCATCACCACTTCTTTCGTTCGACCCTCACAAACCCGGACACTTCGATGAACGTCATCTTCGGATCTTGCTTCTTCATCACATCCAGCATGAGATTTATGCCGAGCGAGTCACTGGCCATATGGCTGCACTGGATGATGTTGATGTGATACTTCTTAGCTTCTTCAAGCGATTTCTCGGTCACATGCATGGAGAGCACGGTGCCGACTCCGGCCCTAGCTTTGGCCTCGAAGAATTCCTCCGGACCGTTGGTGCCACCCGTGAATTCGGTGGCGACGAGTTTGCCAACACGCGAACTTCGTGAGCCGTTGGCGATGATCGGCGGATTGCCCTTCTTCGCGTACAGCGTGTATTCCGGGATCTCCGTGATCGCTTTCAGAATCTCGCCTAAGTCATCGTACTCGTGCTTGCAGATATACTTCTCCATGAAGCTCCAGGCCAGGTTGTCCGTGATCGTGTGGCAGCAGACAGCGGGAATGTTCAAGAGTTCTGCGGCACGCTCGTGCCGGAAGAGGTTATCGGCGTGGATGGAGCGCCAGATTTTGTCCATGCGCGGCCGGAGCAGCGCTTCGGACTGGTTCACCGGGACGCCCACAGTCGCGAGCAGGTCGATCTGCATCGGCATGACTTTCTCCAAATCTGCGAGTGCGCGGCCCTCCGGATGGTGGATGAGAACACCATCGATCTTCTTTCCCTTTTCGCGTAGACGATCCACAAGCAGCAGTTCAGGGGTTTCGATATCGATGCCAACCAGCAGGTGCGTGAATTCCTCCGAACCGTTGCCATTGATTATCCGGCAATCGCTGTAGGGGTTCCAGGTGCGTTCTGCATCGAAAAATGCTTTTTCTTTTTCCTCAAGCTTTTTCTCTTTCTGTTGATATTTCTTCAGGATTTTATCAATCTGTTTTTTCTCGCGGGGATCGTGCTGTATTCCGAGCTCTACTGCGGTTTCAAAAAATTTCTGGAGTTTCATAGTGGAAGAAACATACCGTGTTCTCTATCGTTATTCAACTCCCCCGGGCTCCACCACCCGCGGCACAAAAAAGCCCCTGATGAGGGGCTCGATTCCGAACAGGTTCGGTAACACCAAGCTTGAGACTAAGTTCAGTATACACAAGTCGCCTTTCCAATTCAAGCTTTTTTGAGGAAATATTCTATGACAGAGTGAATGATGACCCAGGGATGTCGCAGGATGAACGATTTGAGTCCGCTACTTCCTTTTCCTGACACCTTATTCCCCGATCGTATCCTCATGAAAAACTTTGCGATCATGTTTTGCAATGCTCGATTGCGCGCAGCGATGGCGATCTTTCGATCGTCACCTTTCAGTGTTTGTGTCAATACTTCAAAGCACTGCAGCCGATCGAAGATGCCCTGGCCGGTGACCTGATTCACGGCACTGGCTGCACTTGGATGCACGCGGAAGACGCCGTATTCGGCTGCCGTCAGGTTGTACCAATCGGTGAATGTGAGAAGCCGGAGCCAGTATTCGGTATCCAGAAACTGCGGCATGTCCTCCAGAAATGGACCGGCTTTCACCATAACTTCGCGCTTCATCACGACGAAGTCCGGCTCACCGACGATGTTCGGGTGCAGCTCTGCCTGGATCCAGTACCGGAGAAATTCGCGCCCGGAGTGTAGTCCCGGTGTGACTTTTGTTCTGCGATATTCTTGAATGGATTCATAGAGTGGCAGGTTTGTCATACCGCCTTCGCCGCGATACTCATGTTTAAGTGAAACGAATCCTACCGATGAATGATCATTGAGCGCTTTATAGGCGGCTGCGAGATAGTTCGGGTGCCAAAGGTCGTCTTGAAACAAGTACGCAACGATGGGCGCTGATGTACTCCTCAGGCAGGCGTTCCAATTGCCGCCGATCCCCAGCCGATCCGGGCTGCGTTTGAATGTGATTCTGCTATCGGTGAGAAACGGCCGCACGATCGCTTCGGTTTCTCCGTTCGGTGAACAGTCGTCGTGGATAAAGGCCTGCCAGCCTTGGAATGTTTGCGCCTGTAAGCTCGCAAGCGCCACGGTGAGATGTTCTTGCTTTGGGTTGTAGGTCGGGATGAGGACGTCAATAAGGCGCTCGCTTGTCATATGAAGAGAGAATAGCGAGTGGAAAGCGGAAAGGGGAGAGCGGAAAGCATACATCATTGTAGGCTTTCTTCTGATTCACTTTCCGCCTTTCGCTTTCCGCCTTACTCTTCACGTATGCGCATCGATATCCTCACCCTCTTTCCGGCGATGTTCACGGGCCCGCTCACCGAGAGCATCCTGAAACGTGCGGTGGAGGATGAACTTCTCAAGATCAAAATTCATGATATTCGGGCCTTTGCGACCGACAAGCATCATCAAGTTGATGACAAGCCGTATGGCGGCGGAGCGGGGATGGTGATGATGGCCGGGCCGATTGTGGCATGTATGGAGGCGGTTATTGCGAAAGGAATGAAAGGAGTAAAAGGAGTAAAAAGAAACAAAGGAGAGAAAGGAATAAAAGGAGCGAAAGGAAACAAAGGAATGTTGCCACACAGGATATATTTATCGGCTGGCGGAGAGCGATTGACGCAGGAGAAAGTTGAGCAGACGGCTTTGTATGAATGGCTTATTTTGGTTTGTGGACACTATGAAGGCATTGATCAACGGGTCATCGATGGAGGCTGGATCGATGAAGAGATCAGTATTGGCGACTATGTACTGACGGGCGGCGAGATTCCGGCGATGGTTTTGATCGATGCCGTTGCCCGCAAGATTCCGGGTGTGCTCGGTAAAGAAGCTTCAGCTGACTTAGATAGTTTTTCTGCTGCGTTTGACGGCAAACGTGAATACCCGCACTACACCCGACCGGAGGAATTTCGTGAAATGCGTGTTCCAGATATTCTCCTCTCGGGGCATCATGAAAATATTGTGAAGTGGCGGAGGGAAAATCTCTTCTAAACCGGCATGATTGATTCACTTCGTGAGCGGCTGAGGACGGAAGGCGAGATCACGTTCCGCGTGAAGGTCCGTTCGCAGGCTTCCGTAAGTCGTTTTCGGGGCCCGCTCGGCGAGGACACATTTAAGCTCGACATCGCGGCTATACCGGAAAACGGGAAGGCGAATGAGGAATTGGTACGGTTTTTAGCGGAGACGTTCGAAGTGTCGAAATCGTCGGTCGAGATCGTGACGGGGGAGACGGGGAGGGTGAAGATCATTCGTCTGAGTAGTGAGTAGTGAGTAGGTAGTAGTTTGTAGAATGCTACTCACTACTCACTACAACCTACTCACTACAACCTACTCACTACAACCTACTCACTACAACCTACTCACTACAACCTACTCACTACAACCTACTCACTACAACCTACTCACTCTACCGGTGAAACTGCTGATGAATCTCTTTCAGCCGCTTATTCGTCAAATGGGTGTAGATCTGCGTCGTGGTGATGCTGGCGTGCCCCAGCATCTCCTGCACTGAGCGGATATCGGCGCCGTTTTTTAGGAGTTCGGTTGCGAAGGTGTGCCTGAGCGTGTGCGGCGTTACCTTCTTTACCAGTCCTGCCTGCGCGGACATCGTGCGGACGATCCGTTCAATCGCCTGGGGTTCCAGTCGGCGTTCTTCACCGAGCAGGCTCGGGTTTTGGGAACGGTTGCTGTTACTGATGAAGAGCGGCCCCCAGTTATCCTGGCGATTATCGAGATAGGCTTTCACGTGCTCGGCGGCACTGTCTGAAATGAAGACGATGCGTGCCTTGCGTCCCTTCCCTACAACCCGAAACTCCCGCGATGAAAGATTCACGTCCTTGCGATTTAAATTACTTAGTTCGCTGACGCGCAGTCCGGTGGAGTATAGCAGATGGAGGATTGCAAGATCACGGAGACCGTTTTTTTTCGTCACGTCGATGCTCGCAAACATCGCCTCCAGCTCCTCACGCGCAAGTACTTCCACGGTGCGGCCCGGGACCTTGGGCAGTTCGATCTTCTCGGGCGAAATCGTCTTCACATCGTTCTTGTTCAAGTGCTTTAGGAGTGCCCGCAGCGCAATCAGATGATATTGTTGGGTTCTGATATCGAGTGTGATGCCCTGTCCGCGGATATTCGTCCGATGAAGGTGGAGTCGGTAGTCACGGATTGTTTCTGAGCTTAGTCTTCCGACATCCGTCGTTGGCTTTGCGAACTTTTCGAATCGTTTCAGATAATGTCGGTAATTTTCCACAGTTTTCTTGCTCTGATATTTGCCCACTTCGGCATGCGTCAGAAAATCATAGATGGCGTCTTTGAGGAGCACGGTACTTATTCTATCGGAACCTCTGAAAAATCCCCCTTAATTCCGCAGCAGCGGTTCTCAAACCGCTGGCCAGTGGCTCCGGAACCACGATTTGCGAATCGCGGCTGCGAGTAAAAGGAGTTTCGCAGAGGTTCCTATCACTTACCGCTGGCAGGTCGGACACCGGACAGTCGTTCTTTGCGCAAGTTTGCAGGACTTAAGAATAGTTCGGCATTTTCTACATTTCTCTTTCGCCCGCCCATATACCATGAGACTGTGCTGATTCTTACCGGGTTTTCCGAAGAGGTCTGCGAAATCCGAAAAACTGGTTCCCTGGTTGCGGATACCTTGTTTGATGGTCGTAATTATGGCTTTGTAAAGCCGTTTTTTCGCTGGTAAGGACAGGTTAGATATTTTTCTTCGCGGATCAATTTTAGCCAGAAAACACGCTTCGTCGGCGTAAATGTTGCCGATCCCGGCAATGAACGACTGCTTGAGCAGTACGGCTTTCAGTACTCCTTTTTTCTTTTCCAGACGTTCCAGGAAGATTTTTTCGGAAAGAGTCAGTGCGTCGGGACCGAGGGACTGCAAACTGGGATCCTTGTACACATCGTTGCCTTCGATTATCCAGAGTCTGCCAAGAGTCCGCGGATCATTGAAAATGAGTACCAAATCATCGCCGATTGTAAAGCGGATACGCTCGTGTGACAGGGGAGCGTCTTTCAGCTTCCGGAGCCCCAGTCGGCCGCTCATTCTGAGGTGTAGCATGAGACTTAGGCCACCAGTGAGTTCCAGCCAGAGGTATTTGCCGTGCCGCTTCACCGTAAGAATCGTTTTGCCGCGAAGATCTTCTGCAAACGTCGGATGATGGCTGATCATATTTGGCCGAAGTACTTCCACAAATTCGATCGTACGACCGGTGAGCACCGGTGCGACTGAGCGGAGCGTGGTTTCGACTTCGGGTAATTCGGGCATATATAGACGTTTTAGCGGGCGTTTTCGATCTTCTTTTGTAGTTCATCTCGCGTCAGCACTCCGATCCAGTGATCATTTTTAAGTATAAAAGACGGAAAGCGGGACACGTCTGCCACTTTTGCACGATCAACCGCAGTTTGCAGTGTAGTTTGTATCGATGGAGACGCAATGCAGGACTGGAGTGTTTTCAGGTTCAGCTTCAGAGTCTTTGCAAGTGCAGCCACCTGTGCGTCCGTCGAAAGCGGGAAAGAGTGGAGGGCTTTATCGGTGGCTTCGAACTGATGCTGCTGTGCGCTGCACAGGGCGACTTTAGCCATGAGAGTGCCGGCCAGCGATTTTGGGGCTAAGACACGTTCGATATTCAGTTTCTTTTGTGCGACATACGTCTTGCTTACCCACGATAGATCAGTGGTTCCGAACTCGCGGCAGTAGAAACAATCGTAATCATCAAAAATCGTGAGGGTAACCGGAGCATTGAGATCGCCCATAATGATGGATCCGCTGGTGGCATGAATCTCGATCGGCGCAGTGATTTTACTCACTTCCAGACTGTCCGCGGTTTTGGGCGAGATTTCATTCGGTGAATCGATAATGTCGCCGGTGGATAATGCTCCGGACAAAGCCACAGGTTGCTGAAAATTTTCAGATGGATTCTGCCGTTGGCAGGCCGCAAAGATGGTCAGTGTCACGCCGATCAGAAACGGAGATATTCGCATGGTTCACTTCCATTATACTGTACAAGATGAATCCCTCGGTTTTTATTCTCGGCGTGCGGATTGATGTTGTGACGCTAGGCGAAGCGCGTGACCGAATTTTTGGGTTCCTGAAGTCCGGATCCCAATCTCACATCATGACGCCAAATCCCGAAATGCTCGTCGAAGCCAATCGCAATCCAGTATTTAAAGATCTTTTGAATGCCTCAGCACTGAACGTTCCGGATGGCGTTGGATTACTGTGGGCTGCGAGGAGGAAAGGCGAGTTTATTCCGCAGCGCGTGACTGGCATTGATCTGCTGGCTGCGCTTTTGGTTTTGCCCGAGGTTCCGGCTGTATTTTTACTCGGTGCTGCGCCGGGAGTAGCAGAAAAAGCGGCGAATGTACTCAGAAAAAAAAATCCATCGTTGAGTGTTGCAGGAACGTTTTCCGGTTCGCCCCGCGTGGCAGAAGAGGCGGCGATTGTTTCTCGAATCAACGCATCGGGGGCGGAAATGCTTTTCGTGGCTTTTGGTTCTCCTGCACAGGATTTTTGGATTCAGCGAAACCTCAAAAAAATGCCGTCGGTTCGCTCTGCGATGGGAGTGGGAGGAGCCTTTGATTTGCTTGCCGGTGTTCGGAAGCGCGCGCCTAATATCTTTCAGTTACTTGGCATCGAATGGCTCTGGAGGCTCATAAAAGAGCCCCTGCGCATCAAGAGAATCATCACCGCGGTGATCGTCTTTCCGTACCTCGTACTTATTCACCCGCAGGTTGGACCGGGTTCACAGGATCGACGTGGAGGAATTCGTAGTTCATGAGTGTCCATTGTTTCAGGTCTTCGTCGTAGCCGATTTTTACGAGGTGATATTCGTTGTCCGAAGTTTTCACTTGATAGGCATAGTACGGCTTATCTTTTTCACCGCGTTTTTCCATTCGCAGGAAATCTATGGCACTGATGCTGACATGTTCGGGGAGTTTCGGCTCTAGCGCTGCGATGACCGTAATGTAGGAAGGTTTGTCTAGCAGAAGCGCACTCTTGAGATTCAGTGTGCCGCGGCCGAGCATAGCAGCCAGCGTCACCACCATCATCGAGAGGATGATGGCTATCAAGACGGACAGTTTGTAACCGGAGTGGGTGAGATTTTCGATGTCCATTTCCATATATTGTACAGGATTTCGTCCATTTTTTACAGCACATATAGTCGGATGTTTGAGCTCATGGTACGATCCGTCTATGAGTACGCTCATCCTCATCCGCCACGGGCAGTCTCAGTGGAATCTGGAAAACAGGTTCACGGGCTGGACTGATGTGTTGCTCACGGATCGAGGTCGCAGCGATGCCAAGAAGACTGCGGAGGCACTTAAAAATTTTTCATTCGATCTGGGTTTTACATCGCGATTGCAGCGCGCAGCCGAAACGCTTGCTATCATTCTTGAAACTCTTAAGCAGAAAATTCCGATCACGGTTGATTCCGCTTTGAATGAACGTCATTACGGAGATTTGCAGGGGCTCAATAAAGCTGAGACTGCGAAGAAGTATGGCCAAGAGCAGGTGATGATTTGGCGCAGAAGTTACAGTACGCCGCCACCGAATGGGGAGAGCATCGCACAGGTAGCTTTGCGCGTCTTGCCGCTTTTTAAGTGGACGATTCTCCCTGAAGTGCAGAGCGGTAAGAACGTCATCGTTTGTGCATCAGGCAACAGCCTCCGGCCGATCCTCCAGTTTCTCGATGGCTTAGATGACGATACAACCGCGAGTATGGACGTCGGTCTCTGCATGCCGTACGTGTACCACTACGAGGGGAAGAAGATGGTCCGGAAAGAAACGATTGAGGTTCCCGGTATCGTCACGAAAGGGGCTTCTCAGACGGAGACGACCGTGAAGGAGGGGAGGGTGTAAGAATGCGGTTCGCAGAGGTATACTTCTTCCACATGCAAAAAATCAGCTATCGATCAGCCAAATTTTTTGATGACGTTGCTAGTCATGCAGACCAACATGTTCATCTGATCCTCATCGCGACCAAGCCCGATATTATCAAGCAAATTCCGCTCTTCAAGGAACTGAGGAAACGCGGGCATCAGGTGATTCTGGGGCACACGGGGCAGCATTACGACGAAAATCTGAGCGGCGGCATGTTGCAGGAATTCGGCGTGGAGCCGGATTTTAATTTGAATGTCCGTGGTTCGATGCACGAAGTCGTGAGTCAGATCATCGGACGGCTTGGTTCGCTGATGGCGGCATTGAAAGAACGCGGCAAAACCGTCATCCCGTACGTACATGGCGATACAACGACTGCGATGGCTGCCAGCAACGCCGGGTATTGTTTGGGATTCGCCTCCGTGCACGTGGAGGCGGGAATACGGACGTTGACGCCGGATTACGAGAAGTGGAAAGTGGAAAGTGGAAAGTGGAAAGTCGACAATCTCGGAGAGTGGCGGACATTTCTCATGGATAAGAATAATTGGAAACGCGGGAGCCAGGAGCCGTTTCCCGAACAGTTCAATACCCGTTGCAGCGAAGCGGGTTCGGGCATCCATTTGGCACCCGTAGAACTGGACCGAGGATTCCTTGTTTCGGAAGGCTTCAGTGAGGATCGAATTGTCGTCGTCGGTAACTCGGTTGTGGACGCGACGGAAGAAGCGTTGAAGAGGTCAGAAAGGGCAGGAAAGGCAGGAAGGTTGGCGGTGTTTGAGAGATACCCACTGCTCGAGAAAGGGAACTTTGTCCGTTTCTGCATTCACCGGCGCGAAAATTGCCTTTCTGAGACGCGCTTTCGTGCGATCTACGGCGCCATGAAATCTCTCATCGAATCAGGCAGAACAGTGCTCCTCATTTCGATGATTCAGACAAATCTCGCCTTCGAGCGGTTTGGTCTCAAAGACGAAGTCGAATCACTCGCAAAGAAACACCCGAACTTTATTCTCTCATCCGTATGGTCAGAGTACCAAGACGTCATCGCCGCCATGAGCCGAGCATCGGTTTGTGCGACGGATTCGGGATCGATGCAGGAGGAGATGAATGTGATGGGTATCCCGTGTGTCACACTGCGCTTCGGTTCAGACCGGAGCGAATCGGTGATGAATGGCGGTAACATCATCGCACCGCCGATTGATGCGGGGTTGATCAGGAAGATGATCGAGTATGCATGGGATAATCCGGAGATGAAGCAGGTTCCGAAGATCTATGGAAAGAACGTGAGTAAGGCCTGCATAGACGCCGTGGAGCGTATCCTGAAAATTGGCCCCGTTTTTCGGTCGGATGAAGAGCGTCTTAGGTTCGCACGCTGAATAAAGAAGAAGTACAGTGGTGCCGATGCTCCAGCGTCTGCGTGAATCACTGGCGCTGATCCTGATTGCGGTTCTTCCGCTCCATGCCATGCTTGTCACGGTGGCGACGCACGTGCTCGAGGGCCAGAACCACGCGCCGCTTGTCGTGATCGCTCTCTGGAAAGAGGTGCTGCTGGCGGTCATTGTTCTGCTGGCGCTTATCGAGATCGCTCGTATCAAAAAGGCAACGCAGCAGCGTTCAGTGTGGTCTTGGGATCAGCTCGATTGGTGCATTGTGTTTGGAATCGGGATTGGAGTCGTTGTCTCTTTCTCCGGTGGGGCGGGATCGTTTTCCGGTATCGATCTCAGTGCGGCCAGCAAGCGATTCCTCCTCGGGTTCAAGTACGATTTCCTGCCGCTCGTTGCATTCTTTTTTCTACGGAGAGCTTTGTGGTCCAGCATTTTCTTCGTTGCGGCTGCACGGATCATCGTCATGGTCGGTGCGGTTGCGGCGGTCTTCGGCATAGTCACTCTTTTCCTGCCGCTCTCATTCTTCACCGCTATCGGGTACTCCGATTTGCATTCTCTCTATCTGCCGAATTCCTCGATTGCTTCGTTTCAGTTCCTGGAAGGCACGGAGATTCGCCGGATCCAGAGCTTCATGAGCGGACCGAACCAGTTTGGCCTGTGGCTGCTCTTGCCGTTTGCGGCTAGTCTTCAGCTCTGCATCAAATCACTCCGGGAACAGCGTCGAATTGATGCGGTTTTTTACGCAGCAGGAGAGGCCCTTATTATTGTTGCGCTCTTTTACACGTATTCTAGGTCGGCGTGGATCGGCGCTGCGGCCATTCTGCTTACCGTCTCCGTCCTGCTCCTGAGACGCGTGATCCGGACATGGTTCTACCGTTCGCTGGCCATCATCATTTTTGCGGTGCTCGTGGGGTTCATCGTCATGGTCGGGGTCCGTGTATCTCCACAGATCCTCGTGCGCACACAGTCACTCAAAGGACATTTCGAAAAGCCACTAGCGGCCATCCAGACGATGCGTGCCCACCCGTTTGGCCTCGGCCTCGGTACGGCCGGACCCGCCAGCAATCGTCTCAGTGACACGTGTATTTTTCTGGATTCTGGCGCGGATATTACTTGGGCTCAGGGTCGGCCGGATTTGTGTGTCTTCATCGACAATGTTCAGAAGCTGCCCGCAGGCAAAGTGTGCGATTGTCCGGTCTTAACCGAAAACTGGTATTTACAGTGGGGAGTAGAGATGGGGGTGGCTGGCCTTCTTTTATCACTTGCAATCATTTTCCTCGTTTTTATTCACGGTCTGAAGTTTCCAGTTAGTGACGTTCGGATATTTCCTGTACTCGCCTTTCTGGGGGTTGCAGTCGGTGGGATATTCTTGCATTCGTTTGAGGACAGTGCGGTGGCATATTCGCTGTGGCTGCTACTGAGTGCGGGTGAAAGCAGGTCATAATTTTTTTCATTTATGACTTGTGACTTATTCACTGCTGACTTTCTTGCTATGCTCCCTACATGGCTTCTTCCCCACATTATGCGTCCGTCGTTATTCTGGATTTTGGCGGACAGTACGCGCATTTGATCGCGAGCCGCATCCGGCGTTTCGGATACAAGTCGTTTATTCTTCCGGCTGACACCCAGGCTGCATTGCTCAAAGATGCCGCCGGAATTATTCTATCGGGGGGACCGCAGAGCGTGTATGAAAAAGGGAGTCCGCAGGCCGATCCGGAGATTTTAGCGCTGGGGATTCCGGTCCTCGGCCTTTGCTATGGACACCAGTGGATGGCGCAGGCACTGGGTGGCAAGGTTGGTCTGGCGACGGTGAAGGAGTACGGGCTGACGGAGATTCTACGAGTCACAAGTCACAAGTCACAAGTCAAAAGTGATTTGATTGCCGGGTTACCGGAATTTTTCAATGTGTGGATGTCACATGGTGATGAGGTCAAAGAATTGCCGCAGGGTTTCGTCACCGTAGCGAGCTCCAAAGATTGCACGAATGCGATGATGATGAATGAAGAGAAAAAACTTTTTGGGATTCAGTTTCACATTGAAGTGACGCACACGCAACATGGCATGGATATTCTCAGGAAATTCGTTGATCTCTGCAGCCCCGATAGTTGGTTGGTGGAGAGTTACGCGGCGCACATCGGCGAGAACGTGAAAAAAGAAGTGGGGAATCGTAAAGTATTCATGCTTGTCTCGGGCGGTGTGGATTCTACTGTCGCATTCACGCTTCTGAATCAGGTTTTGGGTCACGAGCGTGTTACGGGACTCTTGGTCGATACTGGTCTCATGCGGAAAGGGGAGGTCGCGGCGATCCAAAAAGCATTTGAGCCTCTGGGCATCAAGAATCTGCACATAGAGGATGCTTCGGAGCGTTTCTATGTGGCATTAGCAGGGGTCACCGATCCTGAGCAGAAGCGACAGATTATCGGGAATACGTTTCTTGAAATGCAAAAAGATGTCAGCGAACGGATGGGGCTTCGGGTCGAAGATGGATGGATGCTCGGCCAGGGGACGATCTATCCGGATACGATCGAAACCGGCGGCACAACGCATTCGGACAAGATTAAAACGCATCACAATCGTGTACCGGTGATTCAAGCGATGATCGAACAGGGTCTCGTCATCGAGCCGCTCAAAGAACTCTACAAAGATGAGGTGCGGCAACTTGGCGAAGAGCTAGGACTACCGCATGAGTTGGTTTGGAGACACCCGTTTCCGGGACCGGGGCTGGGGGTCAGAATTTTATGTGCCAAGCAAGCACCTGCCATTGGGAAACATCCAAATTCCAACATCCAAATTCCAGAAAACTCGATTGTATTACCCGTTCGTTCAGTGGGAGTCCAAGGCGATGGGCGTACATATCGGCATGCGCTGGCGTTGTTTGCGAACGATCATTCGTGTCCTACAGACGAACACTATGCGCTTGCATCATCGATCCCGAATGAGAATCGCGAGTTTAACCGCATACTTTTTTGTCTCTCGCATCCAGCACCATTCGAGATTTCTTTCACACCGACATCCATCACGAAAATCATCGCCGATTTGCTCCGGGAAGCTGATTCGATCGTCGATGAAGAAATCCGCAAGGCCAATCTTTACAAAGCGATCTGGCAATTTCCGGTTGTACTTTTGCCGTTCGGTTCCGAGGCAGGCGGACGGTCGATAGTTCTGCGGCCAATTGAATCGACTGATGCAATGACAGCCGCGGCATTCAGGTTACCGGCAACGGTACTGAAACACCTGACCAAAAGAATTCTTGAGATCGACGGCATCGATGCGGTGTTCCTGGATTTGACCAATAAACCGCCGGCGACGATCGAGTGGGAGTAAAAAAGTAATACCACTATACTTGTGCTTCCATGGCTCAACAGGCATTGCCGCCGGAAAAACTGAAGGAACTTGCCAAACGGGCGCAGGATGGCGACACCGAAGCATTTGGTAAAATTTACGATGCATTCCTGACGCCGGTGTACCGGTATGTCGTGTTTCGTTTTCCGCAGGAACTGGCCGAGGATCTGGTGGCGGATATCTTCGTGAAAGCGTGGGAGAAGATCCATACGTACAAGGCGTACAAGGGTATTCCGTTTTCGGCATGGCTTTTTCGTATTGCGAGGCACGCAGTCATCGATGCATATCGAAGTACGCGCGGATTCGAAGAGTTGAGCGAAGAGATCATTGACGAAGATTCCGAGAATGATCCAAAAACTCGTACCCAGCGCGCAATGTCGATTGCGACCGTCCGTGGTGCGCTCGAAAAACTGCCAAAATATTATCGTGATGTCCTTCTCCTACACTACGTTGCCGGGCTCGGTCATGGCGAAGTAGCGAGTGCGCTGCGGATGACCGAGGGATATGTCCGTATTATGAAATTCCGTGCACTCAAGAAACTGGAGGCACTTCTTCCCAAAGATCCCCTTCGAGACAATGCTTGATACTTTATCATTTTTGGGTTTCAATACACTTATTTTTCTACAGAGATGCTGTAACACAAGTCCGTTTTTTCCGTTTTAACAAGCGCAAACTGCCTTTTTTTATGTCTCTAGAGCGCACTCTCCAGCAGATGGCCGAAAACATCACTCCCAGTGATGCCAAACGCCATGCCATGAAGGCGCACATCCAGGCGCGGATTCGTCCGAATGCATTGCTTTCTGCTGTATCCAAGGCCGTTCCCAGCGCTTCTCTCCAGCTTTCGCTCAAAGAGCGCATTCTTCGGACCATTCGGCCAGAATTGAGCCAAAGCCTCGAGTCTCTCGCATCGAGTATTGATCTTGCCCCTTCCCGGCTCCAGTCTCTGCGCAGCGTTATTCTTTCCCGGTTGCAGCCTTTGAAACATGCACCGGTGGTACACATGGGATTCAAGTGGGCTGCTACGTTTGCGGTATTTCTCCTGATTATTCGTTCCATGCCTATCATTCTCCTCGTTCCTGCTCTACAGGCCGAAGTGGGCGTACAGTTGGTACCGGGCGGTGAGAATGTCTCGATGTATGTCGGTGGTGTTTGGCGCGATGTTCATGAGACACAGATTATCAGCAGTGCCGCTATGATTCGTACCGGTAGTGCTGGCGCTTCGCTCGTACTCAGTAACGATGGGGTTCTTCGGCTTGCGCCCGATACGACTCTGAAGCTTCATGACATCAGTGATCGTTCGCAGATGAAGATCCAGGGTCCGACTGCAACTCTCATTCGTGGAAAAATGTGGGTACTCGGGCTGCTCCCGCCGATCGTCGAGGGACTTGTCATCGAGACATCGAATGGGACACTCTCCATCAATGCCGGTAGCGCCTCAGTTGAGGATGACGGCAATGGTACTGTCACCGTGGAATTGTACGATCGGGGTGCTACATTGCAGAATGAGAAACAGACCTCGTTCCTCGTCTTCGGTGAGAAAGTGGTTTTGAAGGATGGCAAGACATTTGGAATTCAAAACATGCCGACTCGGGTATTCTCGGACGGTTGGGTGAAGAACAATCTTTCACAGGATGCCGTGCATCGATCCGAAATTGCCAAATTACAGGAAGAGCGTCGTGCAGCAATAGCTGGCATCTTGCCGACATCATACTTCTATTCAGCAAAGCGCATGGCTGAGAAAGTGGACGTGTTCTTTACGTTGACGCATGACGGCCGTACCGAGAAGCGTATCCAGCAGGCCAATACGCGTCTCAGCGAAGCTCTTGCTCTCATCAGGGATGGTCAGGACAGCGAAGCCAGCGCCCCGCTCGCTGAGTACAAGAATTCGCTCGTGGCTCTCGCCTCGGACGAAGATGATAATCTTGTGAAATACCTCATCAAGAAGCAGATTGCTGACGCCAGCTTGTCACTTACAACCGGTGATGATAATCCTGATGTGAACATCCAACTTCTAAGAGATGCCGTGACACAGGTTGGTGCCGCGATCCCGGATGCCGACCTCAAGCCGCGTGATATCGAAGGCTACGTCCTTGTCGACAGACTCACAATGATTAACCAAATTCTTTCGAAGAATGAGAACATCGCTCTCGCGGTCAGCGAGTATGCGGAAATCAGTCCGTACATTGCCGGCCTGCTCGCGGGTTCCGATGGCGCACATCCGCTCCTCCAGAAAGAGGCACGATCGCTTTTAGTCACAACGTCGTCCCTTATAAAGACTGTTTCCAAGTCTCATGCAGATAATATTTTTGTCGCGATGAAATCTGACCTCGATAAATATCTGCCACCCGAGCCTGAGCAGGTGCTCGTGAGTGAGGCTGAGCTTAGCAGACAGATCCAGGCCATCCTCAAGCGCATTTTTATCTTCCGTCATCCGATCAGCCGCTACAACCAATTGCTTGCCGAAATGCGCGATCTGCAGAGTAATCCAAACCGTGGCACTCTACTCCGGCGTCTCAAGAGCGCTTTGCCGGAAGGCCTTGGCGCGTATGTGAATACCGAGATCAAGAAGCTCGGGGATGAGTTGAATGGGCACTAAGGAGGGCAACAAAGAAAGGCAGTAGGTAGGACAAACCTTTCTACCTTGGTTTGACTTCCCTTGAGTGTCTCCAGTACCTTTCGTGAGCCTTTTCTTCGATTTTCTATGTACACAATTACCGATCTCAAGCCCGGACGCGCTATTACTCTCGACAGCGAGCCCTATCTCGTTCTTTCCTCGCAGTTTGGACGCAAGAGCCAGAGCAAGGCTAATATGCAGTGCAAGCTCAAGAATCTGAAGACCGGTTCGATCGTGGCCAAAAACTTTCAGGGAAGTGAGAAGATTGAGCCCGCAGAGGTCGGGTATCGCCATGTGCAGTATCTGTATGGCTCGAATGGCACACGTTCGTTCATGGATCTTCAGACCTATGATCAGTTCGATTTGCAGGATGAGACCGTCGGCGATAGCGTGCAGTTTTTGGTGGACGGCATGGAGGTCGATGCGCTCATGTACGAGGAGAAGCCGATCGGTATCAAGCTTCCGGTGACTGTCGTTTTAGAAGTCGTTGAGACGTCCCCGGGTTTACGCGGCGATACTGCACAAGGAGGGGATAAGCCCGCAAAACTTTCGAGTGGCGCTTCGATTAACGTGCCGCTGTTCATCAACGAAGGCGACAAGATCAAAGTGAATACCGAGAGTCAGGAATACGTGGAACGGGCGGGGAAGTGAGGTTATCGTCTAGGAATTTCAGGCCACTTCTGTCTTAGTGATACCCATACTCCAATAATACGTTATTCTAGAATGTTTATCAAAATTTTCTGCACCTTCCCCGCATCCGCCTGGCCTTTAGTCTGTTGCATGACCATGCCGACAATGGCTCCCAGAGCCTGTGTTTTGCCTTTCTTGAATGACTCGATAGCGTTGGGGTTTGCTTTGACGGCGTCCTCGACGAGTTTTTTGAGGGTCGCATCGTCGGAGACCTGGTTCATGCCTTCAGCCTTGATGATGTCTGATGCGGACTCGCCGGTTATCACCATTTTTTCCAGCACGTCTTTACCGGCATTCGATGAAATTTTTCCGGACTTCATTGCCTCGGCAAGTTCCGTCAGTGCTTCAGCGATCGGAGCTTCGGCAATGCTCTTTCCGTGTTTCGTTAGAAAACCGGAGAGCTGTGTGAGGACGATTGATGATGCGCGTTTTGCGTCGCCGATTTTTGCTCGCACCGCATCGAAACGGATTCTGAGTGCTGCTTGATCTACCAGCATCGTGGCTTCGGACTGCGTCAGACCGGCAGCAACATACTCTTCTTTCAGCTCCGATGGCAGTTTTTCCATTGCGGAACTGATGGACGCGATGAAGGCGTCCGAGAGCTCGAGCGGGGGAATGTCCGGTTCCGGGAAGTAGCGATAATCAGCGGCGGATTCTTTGTCACGGAGCATCTGCGTTTTCTCTTCATCATCGATCCAGCCCACTGTTACTTCATCGGTTGGTGCTTTGCCTGCTTCCCACTGTTTCCTGAGTAAACACTCTTGGTAATTCAGGGCTTTTTCCAGCGACTTAAACGAGTTCAGGTTTTTGATCTCCACACGCGGATACAATTTAGTATCGCCTTTAGGACGGAGCGAAATTGAGGCATCAAAACGCAGCATGCCTTTGAACATGTCGGCTTCAGTAGAGCCAGCGTTGATAAGAATGCGACGAAGTTCTTTCACAAATGCGGTAGCAGCTCGCGATGAACGCAAGTCCGGTTCAGTGACGATCTCCATGAGCGGTGTCCCGGCCCGGTTATAGTCACAAAGCGAGCTTCCGGTGGTGTGTGTCAGTTTGCCGGCGTCGTTCTCGATGTGCAGACGATGGATGCGGCAATCGGATGGTTCTGAGGTATTCGTCTTGGGATCGGTGATCGAAAATTTTACAATGCCGCAGCTTGCAAGTGGGAACTTGTACTGCGAAATCTGGTAACCGGCGGGCAAATCGGGATAGAAGTAGTTTTTGCGGTCGAAGTGACTGTGTTTGTTCACCGTGCATTTTAGCGCTTTTGATGAACGGATTGCTTTCTCGATCACTGCTTTATTCAGCACTGGAAGCGTTCCGGGGTGCCCCATGCACACCGGACAGATCGTTGTATTCGGAGCTTTACCCCACGCATTGTTGTCGCAGGAGCAGAACATCTTGGTCTGCGTATTCATCTGGGCGTGAACCTCCAGGCCGATGATGGTTTCCAGATTCATGGGGGGATTGTACCCTAACCTACCTAACCTCGATGATCGGTAATCAATATTCCCTCCAAATGGTCCGTTTCGTGCTGTACAACCCGGGCATCAAATCCCGAGAGCTTCAGTTCGCGCTGCTTACCGCCTTCGGTCTGAAATTCTATAATGATGTCGGTTGACCGAGAAACATTGAGCCAGAGATCCGGAAGGCTGAGGCAGCCTTCTTCAGCGATTTCGGTCATTATGCTTCGCCAGATGATGAATGGGTTGATGAGAGCGGTAAGTTTGCCACCAATCATCGCGATGCACAGCCGTTCACTGCGCCCCACTTGTGGAGCCGCGAGCCCGGCGCCCTTGACGGCTACCACTGTTTTTTTCATGTCAGCCAGCAGCTGCTTCATATTTTTCGTGATCTTCATCACGGGTATGGTCTTGGTCCGGAGGATCGGGGTGTTTTCGCCGATGACGATGGGCAGGACGGGCATTCATCGCCATTGTAGGCCTTACGTGCCATTTCTCACAAAGCCGAATCAGACGGCGACACTAAGTGAAGCGATACTTCGCAGATCATCGATGTTCCTAATGCCGCCTAGTTCGATCATTTTGAGGAGCGCTTGTGCGGTGAGTAAGACATCCGGCAGAGCGCGGTGGCGAGCCTGAGGTAGCGCAAGATTCAGTCGGCGAGCGACGGCGTCCAGGCTGTGGCCGAATTCACGGGCAAAGAGCGTGCGGCTGAGGCGCATTGTGCAAAGGCATTCCGGGAGATCGATATATCCCCAACACAGTTCTTTCTCGCAGGTCAGAAACCTTATGTCGAACGCTGCGTTATGCGCAACGAGGATGGTTCCCGAGGCGAATTCCAGAAATTTTGGTAGTACTTCTTCTATTCCTGAAGCCATCCGGACATCGTCATCACTGATTTTATTGACCTGTTTTGCTTCCCATGGAATCTGGCGCTCCGGATTTACAAGCGACACGAAATGTTTGGCTTCGTCGACTATGCCGTCCTCGATTCTAATTCCGGCAATTTCAATGATTCGATGGCCATTGCTCGGGTCCAGGCCGGTTGTCTCGATGTCGAAGACGGTGATCGGGGGTAGGGAAGCCATAAGAATCCGAGACTACACCGGACTCGGTCAGTTTCAAGACAAGTTTGGTTGCATCCGGGGTATGAATTGGCTGATGCTAATTTTACATTTCTGCAAGCAGAAGGCAGAAAAGTGAGGAAAGGCAGGAAAGGCAGAAAGGTAAAACGTTCCTGCCCTTCCTGCCCTCTCATCAACCTTCCTGCCCTCCCGCTTGGGAAACCTTTAATGGCATCAGCCGATTCGATTTGAGTAACTACCGGAGTATGATTCTTTCGTGCAGAAAAAATTGTCTCCGGCGGCCGTGTTTTATCGTCTTTTGAAGCTTTATCCGGACGCAAAGTGCACATTGGATTGGAAAACGCCAATTGATCTTCTGGTTGCCACTATCCTATCGGCGCAATGCACGGACAAGCGGGTGAACATCGTCACGAAAATTCTCTTCAAAAAGTATCGCTGCCCTGAAGATTATGTTGCTGGATTGCAGTCTGGATTGGAACAGGACATTTATTCCTGCGGCACGTATCGCAATAAGGCGAAAGCGATTCAGGAGACCTGCTCGATTATCATCAGTGACTTCGGCGGACAGGTTCCACGGACGATGAAAGCAATGCTTAAATTGCGTGGTGTTGGCCGCAAGACCGCGTCGGTGGTTCTCTCGACGGCGTACGGTATCAACGAAGGCATCGCAGTCGACACCCACGTCATGCGCGTCAGTCGTCGTCTAGGCCTTACCAAAGCCAAAACACAGGCTAGAATCGAAGCCGATCTAATGAAAAAATTTCCGCAGAAGAACTGGGCGATGGTCTCACATCTGCTCATCTGTCACGGCCGCAGGGTCTGTACGGCGCGGACGAAGTGCGACGGTAATTGCCTGCTTGTGGTATGATTTTGACCATGCACAAACGCTATCTAGTTGAATCGGAATTTCAATCCTTTTTGCCTTCGCGAGGCCCTCATCCCCGGCCCTTCTCCACTGCGGTAGAGAAGGGAGCTCGGTTCATGAAGAGTACGGGCCCCCTCCGCTCCACGCGCACGGGGAGAGGGGGACGGGAGGTGGGGGCCGGAAGCAGTGCTCGCAGGGCTTATTTCATGATGATCTTTCTATTTGCTCTTGCAGCGTGTGGCACTACGTCACCGGTTACTAAACAACAGGTTACGAAAAAAATTGTCAACAGTTCTTCGGTCGCGAATCTCAATAAAGGTGGCGTCATCTATACCGATTACTCCGGCAGTCTCGTCGGCCGTGGCAAAAGCTCGGTACTCTTTTTCTTCAAGGCATCCGATCCATTTTCAGTCAGAAATGATGCTACCATTCGTAGCGTCTATGGTTCTGGTGCTGCCGTCGTCACCACGTATCGTTTGGATTTTCTGACTTCGACCGGTGCCCGTCTGCAGTACGGCGTACTGCTGGAAGACACATTAGTCTTGCTGGACACCGCAGGGCAGCGGGTGGCGAGCTTCATCCATCCTTCCGAGGAAGAAATTCGCATCATTCTTCGTGGCAATCTTCCGGTTTCTCCGAAATCATAGTCATCATCCCATCGTACGCGGGCATTCCGTGTTCACCGATATCCAGGATTATGAGACATGCGTTACTTATAACTCATACCACTTCGCGTTTAAATTGATACGAATTCACTCATGGGTCGATGCTGAAATTCTTGGCCTGGGCAAACGCTACGCGGTACGAGACGAGGAAGGTTAAGATTCATCAGATCGGTATCAATTCAATTGCTACTTGGTATCAGTACTCAAAACTAAACATCGTAGTACTTGAAGAACTCATTCGGGCTCGGGCGCTTGCGTTCGTCGGCCACCTCGTCGCGTTTTACACTGATAAAATCGTTGAGGAACTGCTTGTTGAATACGCCGTTCTCCAGTAGGAAGCTCATATCAGCCTCTAGGGCATCCAGAGCTTCACTCAGGTCATGCGGCGCGTGGGGGATCTTTGCGAGTTTGGCCGGAGCCATTTGGTACAGATTTTCATCCGTAGGGTTTCCGGGATCGATCTTGCGTTTGATGCCGTCGAGTCCCGCAAGCAGCATCGCAGCGAACGCGATGTACGGATTGCACGCTGCATCGGGCGAGCGGAATTCCACCCGCTTCGCCTTCGGGTTTTCCGAGTACATCGGGATTCTGATGGCGGCCGATCGGTTGCGGGCGGAATAGATGAAGTTTACCGGAGCCTCGAAGCCCGGTACGAGACGTTTGTAACTATTCGTCGTCGGGTTGCAGATGGCGCAGAGTGATCTTGCGTGCTTTAGGATACCGCCCATGTACCAGAGTGCCAGCTTACTTAGTCCGGCGTACTCGGACCCCGCAAAGAGCGGCTTTCCGGCTTTCCAAAGACTTTGATGCGTGTGCATTCCGGAACCGTTATCGCCCCAAATCGGCTTCGGCATGAAGGTGACGGACTTCCCGAACCGCTTCGCTACATTTCTCGTGATGTATTTGTAGCGGATCACCTTGTCGGCCATGACGAGCATCTGATCGAAGCGCATATCGATCTCCGCCTGACCGCCGGTTGCTACTTCGTGGTGGAACGTTTCGATCTCAATTCCGGCTTTCTCCATCTCCATCACCATGGCAGCACGAATATCTTGGCCCTTATCGAACGGTGAGGCAGGGAAGTATCCCTCTTTATGACGAATCGTGTAACCCAGGTTCTGGCAGCATTCATCCGGCTTTTGGCCACTATTCCACGTCGCCTCCTCACTATCGACATGGTAGTGCGATTGTCCGGTGCCGACATCGTAACTCACGTGGTCGAAGATGAAGAATTCGGCTTCCGGTCCGAAGTATGCCGTATCTGCCACATTACTCTGCTTCAACAATTCGCGTGCTTTCCTGGCGATAGTCCGTGGGCTTCGCTCGTAGAGTTATTTTTTCATGGGTTCTCG
>CAZLUK010000014.1:0-2839 GCA_964562735.1 uncultured Candidatus Peribacteria bacterium | reverse complement strand
CCGAGAAAAAACGAGACGTGATGCACGGCACGTAGAGACAATAGGTTGAGAGGAGCGGAATAAACTCGATTAGTGGCTTGCAGAAGAGCTAAAACAGAGCAAGATTGGCCTAAAAAATGCATTGCGTATTATAAGGTATTTATATACTATATTGCCTTTTTGTAAAGTGGAGACTCCTTTATTTGCCACCGGCACTGAAAATAGGCCGGAGACTACCTCCGTCACGACGAACAAAAAAATCGTTGTGATGCGGGACGATGTGAAACAATGGATAAATAATGCTTTTGATGAATTAACGAACGAATACAGTGTACGGGATAATTACGACGTAGTATCTCGTGTAATTTCAGTCAACAGAGCGACTGTAATCAAGGAAATCGAAAAATGTGCAGCGGAAGTAACTGAAATTGGAGTATTTGATTTTTTCCATGGTTTTCATGGCGTTCTTGATAAGGTGATTGTCGATTACGCTCATATACCCCAAGCCCAGCAAGTTGCCAGACGGGAACAGGTTGTCTTTAGAGACATTCTGACACGCATTCGGCTGATTTTTGAAGGGAACGAACCCGCCCTGACTACCAATGATTCCACTCAAAGTCCCGAAATGACGGAGACGGAGACCGAAAAATTTTACGACGATGCGTACACGGCTTTGCTCGAGCTATCCAAACAATTTCCCGGCACGCAGCATTCCAACATCCGCCGGATATTCGACCGGCTTTCTGGACAGGCTCCACGACTTGTGTGGGGGAAATTAATAGCAGGTGTTCCCCTCTGGAACGCCAGCACAAAACCGTCCGCTGGGGGGGTAGCGGCGCTGCATAGAGGCTCTTCGAATGTGACCGAGCCCATCAGATATCTCCTGCATACGTTTCCCGATGCGCAGCGCGTGCTTGATATCTACCCATTCCGGATGACCAAAGAATGGGTGCTTATTCCACTTGCATGCGCGATCGGGTTTCTTGAGCGGGAAGAGGAAGAGAAAAAAACACAGGGACACGATGCGATCACACTTGTGGTTTCGGCTCTCACAAAAGATGCGTACGCCTCCAAAGGACGGGAATTGACTGAGTCGGCAAATCTGCGGACTCCCGACGCACTCTTTTCGTTCCTCGAGCGTTCGCCTGCCGATTTTGCAGAGCTCGTTCGTCCGCTGAATGCCGTTATCACAGCCCTCCCGCCCCGAAGTTTGCAGGAAGCATACATGCGGATGTCATGCGTTTTTTGCTCGCTGCATGAGATAGTTGGAGGAGGTCACCCGACGATTGCGTATGACGACGACAAAAACGGCGTGCTCGCTGAGCTAGTCAAAAAAGCAGGCCGCCATGAATGGGAACGCACGCACCCGGTGACCACTGCCACAACTATACAGACGACTCCGCCGGCCGAAAAAAATGAAACGGGAAAACCCGCCGTCCTCCCCCACGCGCGGTTCAAGGAACTACTCAATAAACCCTTCGCTGGCACCGGCATCAAATTTTCCGCGGCGGCGCAGGCGGAGGGAACGAAGGCCGATGTGCATCCGAAGCTAGTGGTGGCGGACAAAATCCGGGACGCCGCAACGCAAAACCTGATGCTGGACATTCCGAAAGAAGGGATTGATCACTGGATATACATCGACAATTTCAAAACGGCCCTGGTACACATCCTGAATGCGATGGAGCAGGGGCTCAGCGGCCTTGCGCCGAATTACATGCGGGAGGTGCGGGCGGCATGGATGGAGGCTGTCGATCTGATAGAAAACGAGGCACTGGATAATTACGGGCTTGCGGAAGACATGGACCGGTGGAAGGGAGTAGACATCGCGTTCAAGGGCGCGGTGCAGGACATCTGGGACACGTTCAATCACCAATTCGACGTGAATCCCGATACGAAGGAGACCTTCGTCAAATTTCTGAAAACGGACCCCGGACGGGAGTACAAACAAGAATACGACTCATTTTTTATGAAAGATCAGAGCAGCCTTTTCGTGGCATTGCCGGTGATTCTCACGCGGGAACGGTTTGCAGAGTTCGATGCCGGACTGCGCGCCATCGGAGAGCGATTCGAGCAATTGCTTGCGTCGCACGCGGAGGCTCATGTGGGGTCGGCTGCCGTCAAAGATGCAGCGGAGAGCTATTACAAAGTTCTGGACGAAGCCAAAAGGGAAGTTGAAAAGATCTTCTTCTGCCCCGCTGTGCCGGAATTTTTTACAGCCGAGCAGATGCGCGACGTATCGCTTGCAGGCTTCGACCAAATGACCGCAATCGAAACGAACAATGAGGCATATGCTAAATTTTTGATCGAAGTGAAACGGATGCTCATCGGCCTGGAGTGGGCAGAATTGGCGCCGGACAACACAAAACGATTTCTCTCGGAGGGGCTCCGTGTGACGGCGGCGGACGGGAAGCAATGGGACTTGTTCATCGGCGTTCTGCGTCCCGACCATCCCCAGATGGATAAGCCGGGAAACTATATGATGACTTCTCATCCACGACACGCCGACGGCTCGGTGAATGCCGCCGGAATGATGGTGAAACCGTTGCCGATATCTCGCGCATGGGCTGCGGTGCACTTGGTCGACCTCATGGTGAACTTGCTCGCGCGCATGCAGGGGAAAGACGCATTGGAGGGCCGCATAATGGGCAACGGATCCATGCTCGATGCAGGCAACATTTTCTCGAACAACCGGCTAATGCCCCGACTGACCGCCATGATGCAAGATAAGCCTGCGGGCACTGTGCTGACCGGGAGGGAGTAGAATCGGAACGTTGAGATAGTCACCACATCAGAGGGCGTCTCCATCCGGGATATCTTCGGATCGGCATGGCAGGCGTTCCGGCAGGAACATGGCGACCGC
>CAZLUK010000013.1:0-6957 GCA_964562735.1 uncultured Candidatus Peribacteria bacterium | reverse complement strand
GCACTGGGCGGTGAGATCCTCACGTTCGTCGTGGCACCGCGCCGCATCATTCCGCTGATCGAGAAACATCTCACGTCGTTCTACCCCGACGCGGTCATCGACATTGTGGAGGATTACAATATATTCACGAAACAGTCCGTTACCGCCGGCACGTACATGGTGCCAACCAAGCCCTTCGTACTGCCATTTAAGAGCTACAATCAAATGAAGAGCGATCCGTACAATGCGCTCACGAATGCCTTCAGCAAACTTAAAAGTGACGAAGGCGCTGCCATCCAATTCGTCGTGAGACCCGCCAAAGGCGGCTGGCAGAAATCGCTCCAGAAAGAAGCACAGCGGCTCATCAACCCAAAAAAGAACGGCGGATCGTTTGCATGGTGGAATCCCCTCTCGTGGATCGCTTGGATCATTGACACGTTCTCGGATGACAAGAACGCGCCTAAGGAAGGTTCATCGGGAGAACGCGTATCACAGCAAGTGGAAGAACTCAGTAAAGCTATTGATGAAAAAGCTAACTCTCCGGGATTCCATACCACCATCCGTATTCTAAGTTCCTCCCAAGACAGTGAGCGTGCAGCACTGAATCTGGAGAGTATTGTAAGCAGCTTCAGCCAGTATAACGAAGTCCGCGGAAACAGTTTCCGCAAGACCAAGTACCACTCGCCGGCGCGGCTGGTATACGACTTCGTCCGCCGTACTCCCAGGAAAACGCTGGCCCAGGCGCTCAGTTTCAGGAAGATGCTGCTCGGCACGTCGGAGCTTGCGACTCTGTTTCACTTGCCGAATGTGAAGTACAATAAAGTCCAGAACATCAAGTGGCAGAACTTCAAAATCGCCGCCGCTCCCAAGAACATCGCCGACGAAGGCCTGTTTCTGGGCTACAACACGTTCCGCGGCGAGCACCGCAAGATCTTCATGAAGAACGACGACCGGTTCCGTCACTTCTATGTCATCGGACAAACCGGTACCGGAAAGTCATCAGTCATCCAGATCATGGCGCGGCAGGACTTTAACAACGGCAAAGGGATCTGCGTCGTCGATCCGCACGGATCGCTCGTGGAAGATCTCTTCCCGTACATTCCACGTTCCCGCGCCGATGACATTATTTACTTTAATCCGGCGGACACCGAGCGTCCGATGGGGCTTAATATGCTCGAGGGTAGGAACGAAGAGGAGCGTGATCTCATCGCTCTCGACGCCATGAACATGATGACGAAGATGTTTGGCGAAGAAATTTTCGGTCCCCGCATCCAGGATTATTTTAGAAACGGCTGCCTCACACTCATGTGCGATGAAGAGGAGGGCGGGGCCATTACCGACCTCGTGCGCCTCTTCACGGACGAGGAATGGGCTAAATACAAAATCGCCAAAGTGAAAAACCCGATAGTCCGATCATTCTGGGACAAGCAGATGGCCCAGACCGGACAGCGCGAAAAGCAGGAGATGATCCCATACTTTGCCGCCAAGTTCGGCCAATTCACGACGAATACGCTGATCCGCAACATCGTGGGCCAAGTGAAGAGCTCGTTCGATTTCTCGGACGTAATGGACAACAAGAAAATCCTGCTCATGAACCTGTCGAAGGGCCTAATCGGCGACATCAACAGCAAACTGCTCGGTATGATAATCGTGAACAAGATCCAAGTAGCCGCCATGCGTCGCCAACGCGAGGCCGGCTCCAATCGTCAGGACTTCTTTCTCTACATCGACGAATTCCAGAACTACGTGACGGACTCCATCGAATCCATCCTCTCAGAGGCCCGCAAATATCGTTTGGGACTAATCATCGCCCATCAGTATCTTGATCAACTCGAGAAAGACAGTAAACTCTCCGGCAACGTTAAACTGAAAGGCGCCGTATTCGGCAACGTCGGCACGATGATGTTTTATAAAATCGGTCCGCAAGACTCCGAGTTCTGCGCCAAGGAAATGCGGCCGGTTTTCTCGGAATCCGACCTCGTGAACCTAGACGCCTTCAAGGGCTGTATCAAGCTCTCGGTCGATAGCCAGCCGAGTCAGCCGTTTTCAATCGAAGTGCCGAAGCCTTGGCAAGACCACTCCTACGTGAAAGATGCGCAGGCAGTGGAAGCGTTTAAGCAGCTTTCACGGTTAAAGTACGGTCGCGATAAGGATTTTATCGGACGGGAGATTATACGGAGGATTGGAAGCTAACGTTTGCTCGTCAGCTCGTTGTTTGTTGGCTCGTTATGATATTGAAATCAAAAAACGAGTGAACGATCTAACGAGTGAACGTCAATGCTATCGTCTCTACCGGCATTGCATAGACCAAATACCTCTGCGAGATACTATCCGGCGGCCAGCAAGTGTAGAGCACCAGTTGCTCGCCTTTTTCATCCGGCTCGAAGGCGGTCTTGTCGCTGGCTGGAATCGTCTTCTTCTCCGTCACCTGATACACATACAGCTTGCCATCGTAGGTGACAAAGATCCGCGTCCCAATTTTTACTTCGTTGATCGTACGGAAGATTTTTGTAAACTGCGAGAGATCCCATGGGTAACCGCTGGAATGTCCGTAAATCATGATTTTGCTCCCCTTTCCGGGATACGCGAAGAGGTGACCGACGCCGCTTTGGAGCACCGTTAGGACACCATTTTGGGTGTACGGATCGGAGGGATGCGTGACGGTGAGATCTACAATGCCGATACTAGGGATACTAATCGCGAACGGTTTCTTGGAAGCAAACTGTGCCAACGAGGATGTCTGCGAAACAGTCGGTACCGGGTTCGTCATTCCAGGCGACGAGTTTCCGTTGACGCTCAAAATCGCAGTGTTTTGGTTCTGAGTAGCTGGCCCACCGAAGGATGCTGCGTTCCAGAGATGAACTTCGCGCAGGCGGTAGACCATGTCAAAAAGCTGGCCACGAGTCATGAAGCTACCGGCAGAAAGACGGCTGCCGGGCATCACTGCATTTCTTGCAAGTAGAACGCTCACCGTACCCGAGTACCACTGATTCGGCTGATTCGGTAAATCATCGGACGTAAGGTAGGCGGCACTCTCCGTCGGCTCCCCGTAGGAACGCGTGAGCATCACTGCGGCCTCAGCAACCTTCACTCCGCCTTGGGGCCAAAAACGTCCATCGGAATAGCCTTTGATGAGCCCGTAACGAAACCCGACTTCGATGTACGGTGCGTGCCACTCGGTCTGCGAAACATCGGGAAAGAGAGAAATCGGCGGCATGGACGACTTCGCCTTCAGAACTTCAAGCGCGTATTTATTCTGGGCGAGGAGAATGATTTTGAGAGCTTCAGCACGGGTTACATGATCACCCAGCCGCACGTTGCCGCCACCGTCGATAACCCCGGCACTGCTGAGTGCCGCCACGGCATCGCTGTAGGCGCTGGAGTCGATATACTGAGCGAACGCCACCGTAATACCGTTTAAGAGAATTCCTAAGGAAATAGCTGCGCTGAGAGCTTGACGCTGCATAGTGAATGAATTTTACGTATTTTTTTGATTCTGTCAATGGGTTTTGGAGTAAATGGGCACTGAGTCTGTAATCGAAAAAAACTCATCATTTTTCAACGGGAGCGGGTTTCCTACCCGCGGTTGGAGAGTCTCAGCTATGATCAACAAACGCAGGTAGGAAACCTGCTCCTGTATGTGGAAGTGATTTCTTGACTTAAATGCAGTCGTTCTGCAAGGTCAGTGACCACTTACTTGAGATAGTGCTGACCGAAATTCAAAAGTGAAACGTCACAGCGGCGTAAAATCGAGTGAAATAATTCTGGCCCACACCTGCCGAATCAGATTTCTGAGATCATCTTTCTCCTGCTGCGTCACGGAGAACTGGCGGGTGGTCGGATCGTCTCCGCGTTCGCCGATGAACTCGAGCGAAAACACCTGGGGGACAATCATGGGGTCTGAAATTTCGAGCAGCAACCCATAAAATACAAGCTGACGGAAGTAAGCACCGTCACGACCGGTGCGTGAAACTTTGCCCGCTTCGATTCCGCCACGAATGACTGACGGAGCCTTAGGTGCTCCGGTTTTGTAGTCGATGACGACAGCATCCGCTGACGTGGGAGAGAAGAGATCGATGCGGTCGATTTTGCCTTTGATCGGAATACCGTCTGCGGCCCGGTTGGACGGGTCACTGAGACGACCGCGGTGATCCCGCTCCACGGCATGCAGTACGGGAGACAAATTCTCCAGTCGCGCTGCAAAGTACTTCGGTAACGTTTGCAAAGCTTGAGCCAGAAGATCTCTGCGCTGCGAGGCAGTCAGAATGTTGCGTTCATTCAAGTGCCATTCAAATGCTTTCAGGAAATTGTCGACCGAGAACTTTTTGTGGACCTGCTTGGCGGCAGCCCATTCTTTCAGCGCCCAGTGCACAGCACTTCCGTACCCAAACGAACGAATCGAGGACTCAGTAATTTCCTCGGGCTGACCCAAAAGATCAATCCGTTTGAACGCCTGCGGATCTTCCAGAAACCGGCTGAGCGATGTCGGCGACAGTGCGAACGTCTTGATCCTCTCATGCAAATACGCATCGAGTTCAGCATCTGGATCAGACGGAGGTGTGAGGAGAAGCAGTGATGACGTTTCAGGGGATTTGAGAACGCCGTCGCGCTCCGGTAGCGGCCCGGCCTCGGCAAAGAACGCGGAAGGCGACACTGCGCGAGCCCGCTCCCCCACCGCGAATTCGCGCGGACAGATGAAAAACAGTTCGCGCTTGGCGCGGGTGATAGCGACGTAGGCCACGCGGCGCTCGTCTTGGTGTTTCTCAAAGCGCTTCTGTTCCGTCTCCCAGCCGAAGAGCAGATCCTCAGGAAGTGAGAGTGACGACGGATTTTTGCGCTGGTCCCAGTGACCGTCTCTGAAACTGCTTAAGATTACGGTATGAAATTCGAGGCCTTTGCTCTGGTGGGCCGTCAGCAGCTGTACGCCCTCGGTCACCAGGTGAGGAATCTGGTACGTGAGCCGGAGCTGTCCGAAGTCTTCGTCGTCGTAAAATTTTAGATCGCTCAAGAACTTTTTTAGCGTAAGCAGCGGCGAATCGAAACTGCGCTGCTTCACGTAGCGGAAGAATTCTTCGGTGGCGGCCAGATCGACAGGATCCAAGTCTTTGGCACCTGCCGCAATGCCGGACTCCCGAAGCACGTGTTCCACGGTCTGAAGTACGGTACGGGATTCCTGCTTCTGACGGAAATCGAACAGGCGATCACGCGTGTGGATGAGTCCATCACGATTCAGGAACGGCAGCTCGTAGGTTTCAAGCTCCAAAATAAGATTATGAACCGGAAGCTTATCAGCTCTGGCGGCAGCAATAATCCGTGCGATGTCAGCCGGGTGACAGCCAAAACACTCGCACGCCAAGGCATGAATAAACGGATTGTCTCCGTGACCATCAGTGCTTTTGAGAATCGTAAGCGCCTGCCGCACGACCGGATGAGCTAATAAGTCAGCCTTGCCATGGAGCACGACCGGAATTCTACGGGCACGGAGCACATCGTAGATCGGCCGGAGTTCGGCGTTGGTCTGCACTAACACACAGATTTCCTGGGCTGGAACGCCTTGCTGCATAGCTTCATCAATCAAGTCGGCGATTAGCCATGGCTCGGCAGAATCTGATGCTGCACGCAAAAGCACCGGTTCCGCTCCCCGGTCTTTTGTATATGCTTTCAAATCTTTTTTGAGTCCCGGTAGTTTCCCTACAAGCCTTTCGTCGTTTCTTCCGATGAGCCTTCCCGCCGCGTCCAGAATCGGCTGGGTTGAACGGTAATTTTCAGTGAGCACGATAATCGGCGCCTTCGGGAAGCGCTTGTGAAACGCAAGCATGTGCAGGACGTTTGCACCTTGGAACCGGTAAATCGCCTGATCATCGTCGCCGACGACGAAGAAATTGGGGTCATGTGGCAGTGTTTCGTACGTCGTTAGACGGTCGATCACCGCCCACTGCGCACCGTTTAGGTCCTGCGCTTCATCGACGAGGATGTACTGGTATCTTTCTTGGAGCGAAGCCAGCAGCCAATCCTCGGCGTTCAGGACTTTGAGTACCGTCAGAATCATGTCGTCGTAATCGTAGAGGCCTTTTGCTTCCAAAAACTCCGAGTATCTCTGAAAAATGTCGATGAACTCACGAAATTTTCGGGCAGCCAACAGATTCTTCGCGTGAACTTTAGTTCCCGGTTTGCTCTTTTCGGCCATCAACGTGTCAAATTCACCTGCGACTTTCAGAAGATCCTGCAGATTTTTTCCTTCGCGCTTGCAGTCACTGACGCGACCGAGAAGCGCCGGAATTTTCTCGTACGGATTCTTGGGATTGATAAGTTCTGATCCTTCACTAACTGAATCAACGATCTTCTGCATCGTCTGATATTTCTCCAGATCTGAAATTTGTTTTCTCGCCGACCAGTCGGAAAACACCGGGGCATTGCGGCTGATAATCGAATCACAGAACCCATGCACCGTACTCACGGTCACGCCGTAAGCATCCGGGCCGATAAGTCCGCGGAGCCGTTCACGCATCGCAGTAACGCCAGACGTGGAAAACGTGAGACACAGAATATTGCTGGGTCTGGCTTGGGTTTTTTTCAAGATATTAGCCACACGCATCCCAAGAACTTGCGTTTTACCAGTACCGGGGCCAGCCACGACCATGACGGGGCCCTCGACGGTATCGACCGCTTGCTTTTGTTCCGGACTCAGCCGCTTGCATTCTTTTTCAAACACTCGCATGGCAATAGTATAAAGGAACCTCTGAAAAATCCCCCTCATTCCGCAGCAGCGGTTCGGAGACCGCTGGCCAGTCGCTCCGGAACCACGATTTGCGAATCGCGGCTGCGGGTAAAAGGAGTTTTGCAGAGGCTCCTAAAGAATGAAAGGAATAAAACGAGGAAAATGAGTAAAAAGAGTGAACTAGCCACGGGCTAAAGCCACGTGGCTTCCCCGCCCCCCTCCACCTCGCTGCACTCATCCTCAATGTCTTTCTTTCCTTG
>CAZLUK010000012.1:0-3537 GCA_964562735.1 uncultured Candidatus Peribacteria bacterium | reverse complement strand
ATTTCCTCGGCCATCTTTTTGGAAAGCGGAATGCATTTTTCGTCATTGAGCGGAATTAATTTCGTGAGGTACCAGAGCGTGAAGTAGCGCTCTTTCACATCTTCAAGCATGGTCGTTTCCGCCTCCGGATTTCCGATGGGAGGCGCTTCACGATCCAGTCTATGTATGAAACGATCGTAGGGCGTCATGTTTACGCCGAGCCGCTTATCCAAACGACCTAGTTGTTCGGCTCCCGCGGCATCTTCGTTCAGCTCGTTGAACGCTTCCAATTTTTTTTCGTAATCATGATCCTCTTCCAGCACTGCTTTGCGCTCCAGATTGATCCTCACGCCTTCGGAGGCCACTTGCACCCGGTCCGTGAGCCACGAGAGCGCCTCCTCTGCCGTATCACCGTCCATACCCGTAACGCGCTGGGTGTAATTGCGCAGAATCGCATCGCAGGCATCGGGACCGTACAGTCCCTGTTCTTTCTTTTCGGCCAGTTCTTTATATTTCTCGGCCGACTGAATATCAGTTCGCAAAGCGGATGAAATCATGCCTCTTAATTGATCCGCATTCGGAACTTTAAACTTAGGTGTTCCGCCCACTACAAGAGTGGTAACGAAAGCAGCATCAAAGTCCACCATGGTGGAAACGGCGTGAGCACCCAGATACGTTTGTAAGTCTTGAGCAGCTTTTTTAACCGCATCAAATAGGTCACGGGCTTTTTCATATTTATCTTCACGGTCCTGATGTTTCATGCGCGCTCCGTCCGAGTGCGGGCCCGTTGGCGCGGTACCGGGGTGAGAAAAAATAACTTCTCCGGCAGTTTGAGCTTTGTTGTATGCATCCAGAGCCGCAGCAAGCCGTTGCATGCGTGAATATGCACCCAACAGGTTGGGCTCGGACAATCCCAAATCTGCATTCAGACTACGCTGCGCCTCGGCCGTACTCGTGGGCGCGGGGAGCGGAGCTCCCGTTTCCGGATCGTAATGTTCAGTATCCAGTGCGGCCGAGAAGGCAAGAATCACTTTTGCCGGATTCGCCTTCCCACGCATCAATCTGTTGAGCAATTCGAGACCTTTATCGCTCAGGACCGTGTTCCCACCCACGGTTTTGGTGAAATAGGCTTTCACGTGGGCATTGGGGGCAGTTGCTGCAATTTGCGTGGCAATTTTTTTCAAGTCAATTGTTTTGATGAATTCGTACACCGTATCGATCAACGATCTGGCGACGACATACTGATCCCGACCCAACTGCTCCGGCGAAGCACCGCTCTGAGCATTATGAATATTGAATATCTCGCTAAACCGGATCTTCATTGCATTTTGAATTTGCGCAACATCCCGGGATGGGAAGAGTCTTGCCGCAATGTGTTCCAGGTACCCTCCTGTTTCTTCCACCTGATTCCGAACCAATGGATTGACCGTTGGATCGTATCTGGCGGGTATGGGTCCGGATGTGCCGGTTCCCAATGCTTCACCCATAAGTGCTCGCACTTCCGCCATGATGGCGGCGACCTTCATCGAGTAATCGAGTCGGTCATTGGCTTCCACTCCCGCAGGCATAAAAGTCCGCTTGTCGGGAGTTTTTGCAGCATCATCAGCGGCCTGTGTTGCGTCCGGAGTAGATGACATAGAAATCTATCCAGTATACCAAATTTAAGCCCTTTTCGGTAGTCATATCGGCCTATGGACTCCGCAATGACCTTCTCAATCACACAAAGTCTTTACTTTTTATTTTTTTAGTATATTTTGTATCTTTGCCCAGCAATTTTGTGTCCTATGACCGGGGGGGAGGGGTTGGCGCGGGCGGAGGACTGGGGGCGGGAGGCGGAGTGGGAGCAGATGGAGGCGTTGGTACAGGTGCGTGGGTTGTCGCATCTACATATTTATTAAGATACGTTTTCTTCATAAATCTCATGATCGGCGTATCGGGAAGCCGACTCACGGTTCCCCTCGTCGGCGGGGGCGGAGCGGAAAGACCGGGGAGGGCTTTTTGTGCGGGAGTTGGAGGCTTCTTCGCAGCAACGGCAAGTTCTTTCTTCTTCTGATCCCGAACATCTTTCAAAAGATCCGTCAGTTCCTTGCCGTGCGCCGTGACACCTGCCACCAACCTGCTTTGAACATCAGCCAGATTCGTGCGTAGCTGCGGAATATCTGCGATAACCGCTGCATCGATTGCAACCCGGATTGTTTGAAGCTCCATTTGCAATGCTGCGTACAGTGTTTTCCATTGCGTCTCGATATTCGCCAGCTCCGCATCGTGCGGTGCTTTCGTTTTGAGATCGCCTATTTCTTTGGAGTTTGTTTTAAGTGCAATATCCATTGCCGTGTTTGCGTTCATGATCTCTTGGAGACGTTCCGCAACAACATCCTTCAGTGTCGTCTTTTCCAGAGCCAGATTTTTATCTGTAAGATCCTTCGCATCTTTCAGCGCCCGCGCTTTTTTCTCGTCAGCCAAATCCTGCGTAAGTTTGATGACGGCATCCGTTGCGAGTTTCAGAGTGGCATCTGCTGCCAGCTTCGCCTTGTTGGCATCGTCTTTTGCATCGCCCAGAGCCTTTTGCAGTACCAGGTTGAAGTCGTCCTGCATCTTCTTCATCGCCAGCAGGTGCTGCGCACGGAGGTCGTCGACATCATTCGCCGTCACCGACGAGTCTTCCATTTCTTCCAGGAGCGCGTCGACGTCGTCCTTTCTGTTTTCCAGTTCGTCGAGCAAGCGGTTCGCCTCGTCTATTCTGAACGGAGGAACGCCTGCGGCTTCGGCTGCATCTTTGGCATCACCAAGAGCCTTGATGCGTTTTTCTATTCTCTTGCAGTACGCTTTCAACTTGGGACGCTTCATTGTGCCCGGATCGTGACCGGGACCCAGTGTCTCCTTCCCGTCCTTGTACGCTCTATCCAGTGTCGCTCGGATTCTCTTTTCAAGCCGGCCGGCGGGAGTATCGAGCTGCACGCTACGGACTCCGAGAATGCCGATCCAGCTTTTCAGGGTGCCACTCAGACCGTTGACCTTGACGGCATCGACGGGCATGCACAGCGTCTGCATCGTAAGGACCGCCGCATCCAGCTCAGCCAGACAGACGTTCAGGTCCTCGAGGGTCTGTTCCACTTCGGCGAGTTCGCCCTCTCTCAGCACTTTCGCAAAATCGGTGCGCAGGATCTCGTTCATGTTTTCCATCACCGTATCCAACCGGCGGCTCGCCGCGATCTTGTCCGGGTTTTCCTCTCCATCGAAAGGGCTCAGCGGGCTATCGGGTGGCGGTGGTGGATTCGGAGGCGCAAACGTCGGACCGACGAAATCCGGCAAATCGGGGTCTGCAGGGGGGGTTTGGAGCGGAGGCGGGGGTGGTGGGGGGCCGTTGGATGAGGATGAGGAAGCTGCGGGCGGTTTACTGGGGAACAGTGCATCAATTTTTGCTTTGAATTTGGTGACGGCGGCGTCATCCACTTGCCCGACGGCGCAGCGGGGAGCTTCGGTTCGATTCAGACCGGCAAGGCACTCTTTGGCTTGCTCGTCCGTTGGATCATCCATCCCATGCTCGTCGATCCAGCG
>CAZLUK010000011.1:0-4485 GCA_964562735.1 uncultured Candidatus Peribacteria bacterium | reverse complement strand
CCGGACACATCAAGGTTCGCAGGTGTTGCCTCTTTCCTCAACGGTGTCTCCACAACAACAAGCAAAATTCCCCTCATTGGCTTCCTCACGAGCTTCCTCAAAGACATGCGCGGTCGCTCTCTCGAACGCATACTGAATAATGTGCTTGCAATAGTTGAAAAAAATCCATCGACTGTCGGAGGATCTTTCCTCGGCCCCATGGGATCACTCGTCGGGATGTTGGGCATAAACTTCGGCGCCCGTAGACGACTCTTAGAACTTGATATTCTGGACGAAATCGATGCGAATAAACGTATTGGCGAACAGATTGCATTTGCAGGTATTGGTGGAGGAGAACTAGAAAAATTCAAGGAAAAATTGGCGACTGCCAATATCAGAGAATTGACCTCAAAGTTCCTGAGCGAAAAGCGTAAACTCACCCCCATCGGGGAGCCGATCATCATCACGCTGGAAACAATTCTGCATCCGGAACAGACGCAGTCAAAAGTTGCCGAAAAAGAAGTGAACGACAAAAAGAATATCGTCATCGCTCGCTGGAAGCCTCTTGATATCACATCGGTGAAATTCGGTACGCCAGCCAGCGCTACGAAAAACAGTACAGGGCGATTTGATATCACGATTCCCGAAGACGGGCTACGAGACGGCTCTCCCATCTCCGCGGAAGCAATGACACTGCAAGCAGCCATGAAGAACCTTCCAGAAGCCAAGGAAATCATCATCATTGCAAGCACCGAAGAGCTCACTCTCGATCTCACAACCAAGACCGCTCACATTCCTGCAAATGTCTCAGTCGTAACCGAATCTCTGAACCGTGCACTTGGTATGCTGCACCCAAGACTGACAAAAATTGTTTTCGCTACTCCAGCCAAAATGATGACCGACAAAATGTTGGCACGCTTTGATGCAGGAACGCTTTCTCTCAGTGCAAACTCCACACGCATACAGTCGCTAAATCAACTTTCGGGGCTGACTAAGCTATTAGATTCTGCTGAAGAAGGTGAAAATTTTACATTCAAAAATGGCAGCTGGTTAGCGAAACAAACTTCTATCCCCGCAGCAAGCACACCGATTCTTCAATCCATTTCATAACCCTTTTATATGGCTCCTGAAGTTGCCAAGGAAAACTCCGATGTCATCTCGAATCAAACCCAGCAACAGCTGGAAGCCGCGCGTGCTGCTCTGGAAAAAGAAACAGCTAACGAAACATCGGGTGCCGCGAAGCTCGCCGTAACGAATCTGAGTGAAGCCATGGCCACCAACAACCGTGCAAGTGTTTCCGCCCGGCTCAAGGAGCTTCGTAATGACGCTGACTACCAACGCCTAAGCAAACCAATGCGGGCACAATTGGATCAACTCCAGACCGAAGTGGAGACGCCCACTGAAAAAGTATTGCGCCTGACCCAGGAAGGTACCGGGAAAGTGATGCAACAGGTGGACGGACTTAACCCCGTTCTAAAAACAGGCATCTATCTTGCAACGATAGGCGCAAGCATGGCCGTCATCAGTAAAATCTACAACGGTATCAAGGCGTTTTTCGTCGGTGCCGGCAAACGCATCGCCGAAACTGGCAAAAGTCTGAAGGCAACAGGCACGTCAGTTGTGAAAAACATGTGGAGTGGCCTCAAATTGGCCTTGGGTATCGGTGGAGCACTTGCTATCGGCAAAGTAGGCTACGACGCTCTCTCCAGTAAAAAGCAATCCCCCACCGAAACCCCGAAGAAAACCGTCTAAGCGTAGAATGCGGCCATGCCGCTCTCGTACTCGCAGCTCTCGTTGTATCGTCGTTGCCCCAAACAGTACGAATTCGCCGTGGTTAAAAAAATCGGCCGGCCGATCAGTGCGGGCGAAAGTTTCGGGAGCAGTATCCATAACACGCTCAAACGTTTCGGAGAAGTAGAGATGAAAATATCTGGAAAACAAGAGCCGGAAAAACCGCTACAGCTCTTCACCGAGCAGTCCGCGCACGATCTCCCGACCGAACTCACACTCACCACACTCCTCACCATGTGGCGGCAGTGCTTCATCGCAGAGGGCTATATTACCCATGCCGAGATGGACCAAAAACTCCTGCAAGGCGAACTGGTACTGACGCACTTTTTCCGCTGGTGGCAGCAGAAAAAACGAAAAATAGTCTGCATTGAGAAAGGTTTCAAATTAGCCGCGGACGCATCCAGCGATTTAGTCATGACGGGACGTTTCGACCGCATTGAAAAAGACGATACCGGGCTGCATATCATCGATTACAAATCTTCACGTCCCCGAAAACCCGAGGAACTGACGACCGATCTACAACTCTCGGTCTATGCACTGGCAGCCCGGGCAATCTGGCCAGAACCAGTGGCCGCGCTCACGCTGCTGTTTCTGACCGAAGACGGGTGCATAGAACAAACCACCACGCGGTCCGAGTCACAACTAGCGGGCGCTATCACGAGCATTCGGCTGCTATCGGAACGCATCGCAGCCAAAGATTTCACGGCAACGCCGTCGGCCGAGAAATGCCGCTATTGTCCGTACCGCAATATTTGTCCTTCCAGCGCGATCTAAAGCACTCCTCCCGCCAAACCTTTCAGCGCGACTCCGACAAAATACGCCACGAATGCGCAAATTGATCCGACGCCCAGTATTTCAAGCGGCCCTTTGATCAACCGTTCGCGAGTTACCCAGCTGCGGAGCAGCCCGACAATCAAGAGTGCTATGCCCGCACTGACAATCGTGACGGAAAAACGCAATGAATCAGCGATCGGCAGCAGATAGGGCGTAATCGGGATACTGCCGAAGAACACAAACGCCATAAACGTCATTAACGCATGCAGTCCTGGAGTACCGTCTTCGTCGGGCATTAGTCCGTGCTCCTCGCGCATCATCGTGTCGACCCAAATGTTCTTATCCGCCGTTACGATCTCGGTGGCACGGTCCAGATCCGGGCCGTGGAAACCTTTGGATTCAAATATTTCACGAATTTCCTCTCGCTCGATTTCGGGAATCTGCTCTATTTCCCGGAGTTCCTCCTTGAGGAGCCGCTGATAGTTGTCCTGCCGGGATCTGCCGGAGAGATAATTGCCAAGTCCCATTGAAAGCGCGTCCGCAAGCACGTTTGCAAACCCCAGGATCACGATGACGTACGACGCGAGCTCGGCACCGGTAGCACCCGACACCACCGCAAACGTGGTCACGATGCCATCGTTGGCACCGTAGACGATATCGTGAATGTATGGCCCGAGCGCGCTACCGTGTGATTCCTCTGCGCGGTGCTTGACGAGAGCCTGCTTTATTCCCTCACGATTGCTCATGAACGCAGCATACTACCAACTACCAACTACTCACTACTCACTTTTTTGGGAGCTGCCTCCGCGGGCTGTAGTTCTCCTGATCACGCAGCGCCTTCACGGCCTCTTTCAGATCCGGGCGAAATCGGACGAGGATCTCTATGCCCGGCTCTTTAACGAAATTCCCGTCGATTTCATATAGCAGGATCTTCTGGATGGCGGGAGTCATGTGGGAGCGGATGACGGAAAGAAATTTGGCGGGAGCCGAGATGTGCACGGCCTGGATACCCTGCTCACGGACGCACTGCTCGATGTGCTTGATCAAGTCATTGGCAAACGTATTCATGCGGTTTTTCTCGAACTGGTTCATGTCCCCGGTACCGGAGATCATGCCGCCCTTGCCCATCGCGGCCGGGCTCTGCGTTCGTCCCTGCTTATCGGTGAATTCGGCTTCCTTGGAATCAATCGTTTCTTTTTCGACAATCGCGTGACCGCCGACATCGAGTAAACGACAGTGGTGTGAGTCACAAATAACGAGCAACGTCGGTTTCTCGACGTCCGGCATGGCATCGGGGAGGCGGATGGTGTGAGACATGATGAAGTGAGAAAGGGAATGCCGAACAATCCTGCACGGATAGCCCCAAATTGACAAGTGACAATGCATCACGGACAATTGCGCGGCTCTTTCGACACTGATTTCTTTTCCACTTTCCACTTTCCATTTTCAATTTTCCATTTTTTTGTGGCCTCATCGTCTAACGGTTAGGACACAGGATTCTCATTCCTGTAATCGGGGTTCGATTCCCCGTGAGGCTGCCAACACACGCTATGGTTTATAGACCCTCTTTCCTCTGGGATCTGGGGGGAGGGTTTTTCGGTTCCAGACTCCGTTGGTTCTACCACACATTGACCGTATCCAATCTTGTACCTAGCCGAGATCATTCTGCGCAGAAAACTGGAAAACGAAGACGAGCAGAAGGGCCAGATACTGCCTGAAGAAAACTTTCTGTTTTTCGTGTAGAATGCGTGGTATGAAAAACATTGTAGGGATTATCATGGGCTCCCAATCGGATTGGCCGACGCTATGCAAAGCAGCGGAGACCCTTGAGTCTCTTGGCATCCCTTTTGAATCTAAGGTTGTGTCGGCGCACCGCACCCCCGACCTGCTGTTTGAGTATGCAGCTACTGCAGAGGGAAGGGGCATTGAAGTCATTATTGC
>CAZLUK010000010.1:0-16384 GCA_964562735.1 uncultured Candidatus Peribacteria bacterium | reverse complement strand
ACAGTGAACTAGCCACGGGCTAAAGCCACGTGGCTTCCCCGCCCCCCTCCACCTCGCTGCACTCATCCTCAATGTCTTTCTTTCCTTGTTGTTCAACATAGTTCTTGATCGTTTCGTGATTGATCTCTCCTACTGTTGCTACAAAGTAGCCCACCGCCCACAAGACTGGTTTCCAGTAGAACGGACGGAGTTCTTTGGCAAACTCCTTGCGGATGATTTTTGCGGTTCTCCCTTTGAGCATTTGCACAACATAAGGGAGGGGCTGAACAGGAGGAATTGTGAGATATAGATGCACATGATCCTCCTCCATCCCAACGACGATAACGCGCACATGGAGTTCGTGGCAAATTCCCCTAAAGAGCGTCTCCAAGCGCTTTTGGATAGCAGGACTCAGAGCACATCGTCTGTATTTGGTAATCCAGACGATGTGATATCGGCAATCATATCTGCAATGCGAAGAGTTCCAATACATGGTCGGATAGATCGTATTGGCTTGCAGGCTGCTTTACAATCGGGCTGAAGCCACGGGGTTTAGAACCCAAGGCATGGAAATAAAAAACTTTTCGTGTATCCTTTCAATCTTTCGATCGTTACTGCTCACTGAGCTTGCGCATGCATCCCCTCGGTCCGCCTCACTCCGGCTCTGCGGAGCCACCTCTCCCGATGGGGGTGAGAGGAAACCGTGCCTAAGCTCTTTCGAGGTGAAACGAAGCTCCCCTCTCTCCGCCGCAGCGGGAGAGGGGCTGGGGGTAAGGCGGGGAAAAGAACAGTAGCTTCCCGCTCAGGGTCAGTGCCCACTTACTTTCGATCCTTTCGCTCCTTTTATTCCTTTCCTAAGCCATCCTCGCCGCCAGTACCGTCAGCGATGCGCACTGGAATGCGATACTGAAAATACATGCCAGAAGCAACAGGATAAAACCTATTTTCAAAGAGAACAGTGAGACACCGACGGTTATCACCAGCATCGGCCACAGGATCAAGAACGCAGCGATCGCGATGAGAACCAGCCTCAGAAAAACCGCAAACCAACGGCCAGACGTGCGTTTCATGCTGAGTTGCAGACTTTGGTGGATACCGACTTCGCCACTTACGAGAAACACCGGGGCAAGTGCTAAGCGCGGGAGCATGAAGAACGCGATAATCGGGCCTACCAGCGGGATCCAAACGAACGAACGGACGAGCATCCAGAGGATAAGCCCACCCATCGGAAAGATTTTTCCTGGAAAACGACGCGCTGTTTCGTACGCCGACTTCGATCCTTCGGCGAACAAAAGCAGGAAAAAGACAGCGGCTACGAACATGACGGCAATATTAAAAATCATTTGCAGTGCGATCGTCGGTGCCACAAGCCGCATGTAGTTGAGTCCCAGCGCGTGCTCTTCACTCGGCTGCTCCTGCACAGCGCTCTTTCCAAACCGAAAGCTGCTGCTCTGGATGAATTCTGAGACGTCCATTTTAGAAATTTCCTCAAGATCTGCATCGATGTTCTTCCGGAGCGCGTCTCGGTCCACCAATAACTCGGACATTAATCCGTTTTCAATGTGCATTACCTTAAACTGCACGGATACCGAACCGACCGCGAGCAACATCGCAAATGAGAGTGTTGCGATCGCAACCGGCATTTTCTTACGGGACAAGAGATCGGAGACACCGAGGAGTAATTCTGAAACCGGCGCCCGGGAAGATGTGTGCATGAATAGCGGGTAAGCTCTACTCCTTGCCGGAAGGCGGCATCAGCGTGTAAGCACAGTGGTCGCATTTCATGCTAGTTTTGCCAACCTGATGAATATCGACGAGTGTTCCCTTGCGACATTCCGGACAGAGTTTTCCGCTCATGAATGATGATGCGGCAAATGCGGCGGCTTTGCCCGGACCATGCTCGCGGATGGTGACAGAACGGGGGTGGTCGCGCAATTTCTGAAGGACTTTGGCCTCGATCTGACGGATACGCTCACGGGTGACATTGAACTCCTTGCCCACTTCCTCAAGCGTGTGGCCGATGCCATCCTTGAGTCCGAAGCGCATCTCGATAATTTTCCGCTCGCGCGGCGTCAGGTACTCGAGCATTGCGTGGACGTTTTCTTTGCGGAGCTGCCTATTCGTCGCGTCAAACGGGTTGACGGCTTCCTCGTCCTCGATAAAGTCGCCGAGCTTGCTGTCTTCCTCGGAACCGACCGGTGCCTCAAGCGAAATGATGTCCTGGCTGATCTTCTGAATGTGGCGGACTTTCTTGATGTCCATCTCCATTTCAACAGCCAGCTCTTCTACTGTAGGTTCACGTCCGAGTTCTTGAACAAGGCGACGTTGCGTATGGGTAAGTTTGTTGATCGTCTCCACCATGTGGACCGGAATACGAATGGTGCGGGCCTGATCGGCAATGGCGCGTGTAATGGCCTGACGAATCCACCACGTCGCGTAGGTAGAAAATTTGAAGCCGCGTTCCGGATCGAATTTCTCGACAGCGCGAAAAAGGCCGATGTTGCCTTCCTGAATAAGATCCAGGAATGAGAGTCCGCGGCCAATGTACTTTTTGGCGATCGACACGACTAGCCGCAGGTTGGCCTCAGCGAGTTGCTGTTTGGCTCCGGCATCGCCCTTACGGATCCTGCGCGCCAGCTCGACTTCTTTGCGTCCATCGATCAGCGGAACGCGTCCGATCTCGGAGAGATACATCCTGACTGAGTCGTTACTGATCTCAAGCAGATCGACCTCACGCTCCTTGCGCTTCTTCTTAGCATCTTCTGCGGTCTTCTTCGGATCCGCCTTGTGGCTGATACCGGCGGTAGCCACGACTTCCAGCGAATCATCGTCAGTGTTGGCGGCAGTGGTCGCTCCGGAACCGGCTTCGCTATCGGCGATCTGACTTTCGGCACCCGGGTTTACCTTGCGCTGCCAAATGAGCGTATCTTTGACGTCAATCACGTCGATGCCGAGCTCCATGAACAGCGTGTAAACGCTGTCGAGGAGATCGATGTTTTCCTCGGCGTTAGGTACCGCGCGCTGAACTTCCTGGTGCGTAACATAACGCTGTTCGCGACCTTTTTTTACGAGATGCTTGATCTCGACGGGGAACGCCTTCAACTCGTCATCAGTCGGCTGATGAATGAAACTTCGTGGGTGCGAGGCCATAAGAGTAGGAGGAGATTATACGGTCGAATGGGCGTTGGCAAGCGCAAGTCTTCGTCACGATCTGTAAACTTTTGCACAGAAATACCGCGCATAAGTTTTTCTGTCCCCGCTGGTTCTTTACTCTTTCCCGAGCAGAGACCGGAGTACTGGTAGGTGTTTTTCGGCTGATCGCCGCCCTGCGGTGATGAAATCGCGAGCCCGATCAAACCGGAAGATCGCAGCGGGCATAGTGGGTTGAATTACGAGATCACAGGCCTCACGGTCGACTTCGATTTCACGATGACCGCGGTCCAGGAATTCCTTCCATGGAGCCGGCAGCATGCGGCGCAGGAAGTCGAACTTCGGATTCGTATCCGTACCGATGACAATATCCGGATGATGAATGGCACGGAGTTGCCGCGCCGGAATTGCGCCGAAGTGGACTAGGTCGACGAATGTATCCCGCCCGACCTTCACCGGAGCAAAGGCGACGGGGATCGCACTGGTAGCTAGCAGCGCATCGATCATCATGGTTTCAGCCGGAAAAACATGGGGGGTGATGCAATCTAAGAAGTGGTCGGTGAACCCCGGGAGAAAGGTCCGTTCCCACGAAACCGGCTTGCAGACTTTTCCTGCGACGCACACGAACGGAATCTTGGTGTCCGCGATCCGAGCTTCACCGATCACCGGCATCAGGATCGTTTCCAGTTGCTGCCGCAGAAGACCGCCATGAAAACCCTTTGTAAACGGGGACTTAGCTATCCGGACAACCTTGAGCAGCGAAATCCTGGAGGCCGTTTGCACAAGGACACTGAGAGGAATTCCAAGCGCATAGACTCCGGCGACGATGGCACCCATGCTGGAACCGGCGATGCAGTCGAAGGAAAATCCCTCCCGCTCAAGGACTTGCAGGACGCCGATATTGGCCAGCCCCCACGCAGCGCCGCCGGAAAGGACAAGTCCGCGCTTCATGAGCCGGAAGCCATCTTCGTGAGCTTCAAAAGCTGTTGGTACTGAATGAGCAGTCTCGCCTCTTCATCGGGTCTGCCTTTCTCGCGTGCGGCCTTGAGCTCCTTCACGATTGCAAACTGCTTCTCGAGCATCTTCTCGCGGTTACTGGAGAGCACGAGTTTGCGGAATTCCCTCGAGGCCAGATGCTCGGACCACACCGGAAAATTTTCCTCACAATAGAGTGCAAGCACATTGAGCTTTTCTTTGAGGAGCTGATTCATATCGAGCGGTGTCAGCACGTCCACAGCCGGGCGTTCGCCGGAGGAGGGTAGCGCCGATACGACAGGTGCATAGGGTTCATCGTCAGCGGCAATTAGTTCTGGCACGAGTGGACGGACAGTGGGATACAGGAGGGCAAATCCGATGCAGAGCTCGTACCGACTGTAGGGAGCATCGGTCATAGTATGTTTGGCCTCTGCTTTCTTCATGGGCCCGGACTCGGACTTCCATGCACGATAGTCTCTGTCGAATTCGCTCTCGACAACCCCAAAGCTTTCTGCGGCTTTCTGCATGTACGCACGGACTTCGACAGATGTCGACACAGCGTCGAGCAGCGGAAAGAGGGTCTCAGCAACAAAGCGTTTACCGGCAGGCTCGCCGATGTCCGGCCGCTCCTTCAGACGGCCGATGACCGAATCGATGTACGGAAGAGCCGCATCGTTCACGAGATGTGAAAACATTGCAGCATCGCGCTGCACCAGTTCGTCCGGATCCTTGGCAGGCAGTGTCACGGAATTGATCCGCAGATGTGCGCGACTCAGGAGATCGAACGCACGGACGGCTGCGAGCTGTCCGGCGCTGTCCTGATCGAGACACAGAATCACTTCGTCAGCATGCCGACGGAGAATCTTCACATGCTCCTCGGTAAGGGCAGTGCCGCTCACAGCCACAACGTTCGCAACACCGGCCTTGTGGGCAGCGATGCAGTCGAAGTACCCCTCGACAAGAACGACGTTGCGGGTTTTTCTGATCGCTTCACGAGCCTCGAAAAGTCCGAAGAGAACCGCTGACTTGTTGTAAAGCGGACTCTCCGGAGAATTCACGTACTTCGCGTCGCTGTCGCCCATTGCACGTCCGCCAAATCCGATGATGATGCCTTGGCCGTCTTGAATCGGAAACATGATGCGATGACGAAATCGGTCGTAAATTTTGCCTTCGATATCTTTCTGGATTCCGAGACCGGCAGACACGAGTTCGGACCGGCTGAAGCCAAGTTTGAGCAGATGATCGTACGTCTCCGAAAACGAATCCGGTGCGTATCCGATGCCGAATTTATTAGTGAGCTCCGGTGGAACGCCGCGGTTTTGGACGTAACTGAGCGCCGCCGGAACGGACTGCAGCTTTGCGGCGTAGAACTTAGCGGTGGCAGCCAGACATTCCCGCAACCGCTCTTTCTCGTCTTTGGTGACTGAAGGCTTCTTGCTGCTGAAGTTTTCTTTCGGGATATCGACACCAGCTTTCTCGGCCAGCATCTTCACGGCGGTCGGGAAATCGACGGACTCGATTTTCTGGAAGAAGCTGAAGATGTCGCCGCCGCTCTGGCACGCGAAGCAGTACGCAATGCCCTTGTCCGGCGAAATCAGAAAACTCGGATGACTGTCATTATGAAACGGACAAAGGCTCACGAAATTCCGGCCTTTGCGCTTAATCTGACAGTACTGAGCGACCAATTGGTCGATCGGAAGCCGGGCGCGGATCTCGTCTTTGATGTCCATGGGGGGGAGAGTATAGCGGAGACTCCCACTATTTCAGCTTTTTGTAGACATCTTTGCGAAGACCAGCATCAACAATGGCATATTTCTCACCGATTTTCTGGAAAATAATGCGAATGGTGCCGATGCGAAGGCGGTAAAGATCTGTATGCCCTTTAAGTTCTCGAACATCATATTGATCAAGATGCCCAAGCAATATCGCCTCCATAGCAGATTCCATACGATCACGGCGCTTCCGATCGATTCTATGCATTAATTTTTGGATTCGATCCATTGTTAGCGGCTGGAAATCTTCTGCTTTTTCTTTTTTTTCGCACGTTCCTCTTCAGCCTCCACTTTTTTCCGTGTCGCTTGAAACATCCCTAAAAATCGCTGCATGTCCATTCCTAATGGAAAGCGCAATCCAAATGACCCATCCGGCTCTTCATAATACTCAATCTCACTAATGGAGCGTAAAAGAAGTCCCTCAGGGGTTTCCTCTGCGACCAGCCGATTAGCAGGGTATCTATCCCGCCACTTCTTGGGAAGCGTAATCATACCGGTCTTCTGGACGCTGAGGGTGGCGAGAATCATAAGAAAGTTGGAAATCTATAGAATCTATAGGACATCTATATTCTATAGGAAAGAGCAGAGAGGGGCAAGAAGTTTTATCGTCACCAATCACTGACTCGGTTTAGATCGCCCACCGCAGCCCCGAAGGGCAGCTGCTGTTCATGATGGTCATGCAAACATTTTCACAATATCCCGCGGCAATCTGTTTAGTACCGTCCCGGCCTTCAGCATTCCGCGGCCGAAGATTAGATCGCGGCTTAAAGACGGTGCTGCTACAGACATCAGCACATCGCCGTCATCGAATCCCTGCGCTTCAGATTTGATATTCACGCCTTTTAGAATCGCACGCATCTCGTCCTCGCTGACTCTGAGTACCTGTTTCGTCGCGGCAGAGCCGCGCAGAGTTGCAATCTCGTGCGAAACGCGAACCAGGCCATGCGAGGTGGATTTGCCAAACGGCAGGCCACCCATGTACGGGTTTATAGGCAAAAAGAAATCCTGATATTCCTGCGGGAGGAGAAACAGTTGCTCTTTCATTTCATAGAGCATGTCGCCCTCGCACAGGAATGATGTGCCGAACCAGTCCTCCAGACGCTCGGCGATTGCCTGCTGTCTACCGCTCGGGAGAAATGTCCAGCGGTGCGGCTCTAGGTCGCTCCTCGGCTGACGGTCACGGGTGGGGGCCTGCTTCTTAAGCACGGCGCAGAAAAAGCCCTCGGTGTCGTAGGTCTGCGGCCAAATGCGGAGACATGAGATATGAGATGTGAGATGTGAGTCCTCGCTTTTCATGACACGCTGGACTCTGACGGAATCCTCAACTGCCTTACTCAAGTCCCAAGTCCAAAGTCTCATGTCTTTCCTCGGATCAAGTACAACCAGCTGCTCCGGGTACTTGGAAAGAATCGAGAGCACCACATCCTCATTTTCCTCCGGTGTGAGTGTGCAAGTAGAGTAGACGATTCGGCCCCCGACTTTGCAGGCATGGACTGCAGATTCCAGTAACTCCCTCTGAAGCTTCGCCATCTTTCCGATGTTATCCTCGGACGCATATCTGAGTGCGTCCGAATCTTTACGGACAGTGCCTTGCGCCGTGCACGGCGCATCGCAGAGTACGCGATCGAAGACTTCGGTCAGGTGGCCGGCAAACCATTGGCCGACCTTACGCGTGACGGCGGCATTGGTAACGCCGCAACGCTGGAGATTGGAAAGCAGTGACCAGATACGTTTCTCTTGAACATCGTTGGCGATAAGAACTCCCCGCCCCTCCATCCGCGCGGCAATTTGCGTCGTCTTGCTACCCGGCGCCGCCGACATATCCAGAATCCGCTCACCGGGCTTGGGATCTAGTAAAACAACCGGCAGCATGCTGGCCGCCTCTTGGACGTAAAATCCTCCGAGGAGGTGCTGGAAGTCTTTTCCCAGGGCTTCTTCACGATCAACTCGGTCGACAAAAAATCCCTCCGGGCACCACGGCACGGGCTCTAGACTCCAGTGCTTGGCTTTGCCCCAGGCCAGAAGATCCGGCACGGAACACTTGAGGGTGTTGACCCGCAGAGACCTTCGTAATGGCTTGCTGCTGGCCTCAATGAGACTATCGAGGTTGGTGAAAGAAGCGTAGCGGGTGAAGGGATGCATAAATACTCATTTTAGGTTATAGAATCATTTTTCTATTTGAAAAAATATGTCTAATTGCTATGATATTATCGCATATGGATACGCCAAAGTATAATTATCAAGATTCCTATCTCTATAATGAGTGGATGAGCGAATGCGGTTTGAGCGAGGAAACTATTGCTCTCGATGTTCGTATTGCAAAGAGAGTCATTGCTATTCTCGAGTACATACGCAGAGCGCTCCTCCGCTCGGAAGAAAGTTGTTTAGAGAGTGTGAATCTTGGACGCGCAGCTCAGCTTGCGACTTCAATTACCGCTACTTCACGTAATCTGAGTAAAGAGGCAATTGCTCAGATGCTTGGTTCTATTCAGTCGAATGCAATTCTAATTGAAAAATATCTACTAGCATCCGGAGCAACAATTTCTAAAAATCACAGTTTGGAACACATGTTTTCTCAACGCGACAATTCACTTTCTATGTAATAGGTCAAAACCACGAAACTCACCCTTTGACTCGGCACTGAAGTGCCTCGCTCAGGGTCAGTCTTTTACACGACAAGACTGACCAGCTTCCCCGGGACATAAATCTCTTTCTTGATCTCGCTAGTCAAATACTTCTGCACGTTTTCGATCTCTTTTGCTTTCTTCATGATCGATTCCTTCGGCTCATCTTTTGAAACTGAAAGATCACCACGGACTTTGCCATTGACCTGCACGACAATCGTCATTGTGGATTCCACGATGAGTTCAGCATCGAACTTTGGCCACGGCTGATTGACGACAAATCCCTTACCACCAAGCAGGGACCATAACTCTTCGGAAAGATGCGGAGCGAGCGGCGTGAGCAGGAGTGCGATGGTGCGGCCGAGTTTCGCGGAAAACGATTCTTCTTTCTCGATCAGATTCAGAAGTTCCATGAGCGCACTGATGGCCGTGTTGAACCGAAGTCCCTCGATATCTTCACCAACTTTTTTGATCTTTCTATGAAGTGCCGCAACTACATGCGGTTTATCTTGTATCACTTTTTTGTTCGATTTTTCTGTGATCGTCTTGAACAATCGTTGGACGAACCGAACGATTCCCTTGATTCCGGTATCGCTCCAATCGCCACCGTCCGTGAACGGCCCCATGAACATAAGGTACATTCGAAAGGTGTCACTTCCGTACTTATCGACAAACGCATCCGGGCTTACGACATTTCCTTTGGACTTACTCATCTTGGCACCTTTATTAGTAATCAGTCCCTGATGAACAAGTTTTTTGAACGGCTCTGAGTGTGATACGATGCCAAAATCCTTAAGAGCCATCATGACAAAGCGAGCGTAGATCAAGTGCATGCAGGCGTGCTCGGGGCCACCGATGTACATTCCGACGGGGAGCCACTTTTTTTCGAGGGTTAGGTCTACAAAAATATTCTTCTTGGGAGACTTGAGACTTGAGTTTTGAGATTTGAGTGTTTCCTTTTTTCTCATGTCTGAAGTCTCATGTCTCATGTCTTCAGATGATGCCATCAAATACCGCAAGTAATAAAAACTGCTGCACACAAACGTGTCCATGGTATCGAATTCAGGCCGCCAGCCTTTGCCGAAGATCTGCTCGGTACGGGCGATGAATTCTTTAGATTCCGTCAGCGGCGATTTTCCGGTCGGCTTGAATTCGACGTCGGTCGGCAGCAGCCACGGCAGGTGTTCCTCCGGCACTGGATGCGCCTGGCCTTGCGGATCATAGACAATCGGAATCGGAGCACCCCAGTAGCGCTGACGTGATACGAGCCAGTCGCGGAGGCGGTACGTCACAATTCTCTTTCCTACTTTATTTTTTTCAAGCCATTCAATCATTTTTTTCTTAGCCATCTCCACATCCAAACCGTTTAAGAAATCTGAATTAACAATTGTTCCCGGACCGGTCCAGCATTTTTCTCCCTTTAAAATTAACTGATAATCAATTTCATCGATCCTATGCTGTGCCTGTTCAAGGCTATCTCCTTCTTTAACAATTGGAAAAAAACTCTCATGCACATAACTGCTGAAGTTAACGATATTTTTTTGAGGATCAATGACGTTTTTGATTTTCAGACCCGAATCTAACCTTGGACCTATGAAATCATAATCACGCTCATCATGACCCGGCACTGCCATAACAGCTCCTGTCCCGTAATTTACTAAAGCATAATCTGCGATCCAAATAGGTATTTTTTCATTATTTACTGGATTGATTACATACGCGCCTGTAAATTCTCCTGTTTTTGTGGAATTCTTATCTGTTCGATCAATTTCCGTCTTCTTCGCGACTAATTCACTATATTTTTTCACTGCATCAATTCGATCAGGAGTCGTAATCTCTTCAACCAAAGAATGCTCAGGGGCCAACACAAGATATGTGACGCCAAAGAGAGTGTCGGGGCGAGTCGTAAAGACCCTTATTTCCACAGGAAGACGAGAAAGTATCCTGCCATCGGACGACACCCCTGCTTCGCGAAGATTGTTCTGAATATATGCCAGCGTTCTCTGAAATTGTTGATCGTCCAATACATCATCAAAATGTTTTCCTTCAGCCCAAAGATGGCTGTCCGCACCATCAAATTTTTTCAAGAACTCTCTGGCACTGGCGCCTTTCAGTTTTTTGATGATGTCCATTTCAAGATGCCTTTTCGATTCAAAACTGATGAGCAAATGAACATGATCCGGCATCGCGGCTGCTTCATGGAGCACAATGTCATGACGATCACAGACACGATCAAGGATTGAAATAATCCTCTGCGCTTCAGCGGCAGCATCAAAAGAATGAGCACGTTTATAGGGGGGGAACACAATGTGACACGTTCGTGGCGAATGAATTCGCCCTTTCCAACCGTCGGTTAACCGGCGATTTAAATCGCCGGTTAATACGACGGGGTTGGTCGCATTGCTAACGATAGCTAACCCGGAATTGAAATTTATTGGCCCTATTGTTCCGCGAAACACATTTATCAGATCAAAACTGACTTCTGCTCCATCACTACGGCCGATCCAATTTTGCTGCATGATCTTGGTCTTCTTCGGCCAATCCAAATTTTCCAGACCGTCCAAAAGCTGCGCTGAATACTGCTTGATACTCCAAAACCACTGCTCCAGCGGCTTTTGAATCACCTCGGTGCCGCAGCGCTCGCATTTGCCATCCTGACACTGTTCGTTTGCGAGCACGGTCTGATCCTTTGGACAGAAGTTCACGTTCCCGAGTTTCTTGTACGCAAGTTTATGCTTGTACATCTCCAGGAAAAGCCACTGCGTCCAGCGGTAGTAGCCGGGGTCCGTAGTACTGAGTGTCTGATCCCAATCGTACATACAACCAATCCGCTTTAGCTGCCCGATCATCGTCCTTACGTTCTTTGCGGTCGATTCAGCCGGATGGACTCCGGTTTTGATCGCATAGTTCTCGGCAGGCAAGCCAAATGCATCGAAGCCCATGGGTGAGAAGACATCGAAGCCCTGCATTTTCTTAAACCGCGCGTATGAATCGGCGGGAGCATAGTTGTACCAGTGGCCAACATGGAGCTTGTCACCGCTCGGATACGGGAACATGACGAGCGAGTAGAACGGCTTTTTCGCCTGCTTGAAATCGGTTTTGTACACGCCTGCCTGCTGCCAGGCCTGTTGCCACTTGGGTTCGGCCGTGGCTGGTTCGTACTCAGACATCGGACAAAAGTATAGCATCCGCAGGCCGCAGGTGCGACTCCCAGACGCTAAAACATTGACGAGTAAACCATCTTCGATGAATATTCCTCCCCACATGGGACTGCTATTTAAATATGGGGACGAATTGGAAGAGCTTTTAAAGGTCGTGGTTTCGGCGGATCGACTGTTTAGTAAAATGAAAATTCCATTCTACAACTGGAAGAACGAGTGGAAATTCGTGGGCGAGGACATTGACGCTATTATCATACATCACCAGGACGGTCGAGCACCATCGTCTCCGTTTCGTGATCCGCTTTCCGTCCACTTCAAAGGAATTTTTCATACAGCACTTGCGGATCAATCCTTCCCGAACTGCGCGCCTGTCCTCAAGCAGATGCGAGAGACGCTCCAGACGCTGCAAAAGATCCATGTGCTCCAACCATTTGAGGAAGTGCCTAAGAAGGCCATTTGGTCTCTCGCCATTCAAACGCACTGCGTACTGTATGATCAGAAGCATCCTCCGCCGCCAAACGAACTTGAGGGGATGGCGGTGCTTGATAAAGACACCACACTCCGGATGAACCGAAAGCATAACCGACATCTCCCATTCGATGCTGCACTTTGGAAAAATTTTACGGACAATGCCGATAATCGTACCAGCATACTCTGCCGCTTAGCACCAATCATAGGCCTTAAGGAGAAGTCCTTCGGTTTCGCAGTCATGCGTAACGAAGGCCGTGGGCGAATGAATCCTGAGGCACCGGAAGGCTGGAATTTGCTCGGATATGGCGCAGATTCTAACGCCCCCGGAGCTGCGGAGCTTATGATTCAGAATATACTTGGGACTTTGCGAAGCTCCACCCGCAAGGACCTGCACTGGTGTCTGGATCTCGTACACTGAACCGAAAGAAAACAAAACGATCCTCTGCTATGATCCCGTTTCGCCATGCCAAAACTTCCAACTCTCGCCATCACCCCCCTTCGCCTTCGGGCTACGGATGGGCAAGACCCACTGCGCTCTCTGGAACTACGCGGGGCACGTCGGCCTCCCTACACTCTATGTCACGATTAGCAACCGTCGCCATTATCGGCCGCCCAAATACGGGGAAATCCACGCTTTTTAACCGCCTCATCGGCAAGCGCAGGTCGATCGAAAGCGCGATTGCGGGAACGACGCGTGATTTGATCAGCCACCGCGTTGATCTGGAAAAGATGTCGTTTCTGCTGGTGGATACCGGAGGCATCGGTACGACGGCGGACAAGGACTTCGAGCAGGACGTCGCCGAGCAGTCGCTTCTCGCACTCGAGTTTGCGGACATCATCGTCTTTACCGTGAACGCTAAGGAAGAGATCACCGCTGATGATCGCAAAGTCATCGACATCATCAGAAAAAAGCGCCGAAGGCAAGTGCCGGTAATCGTAGCCCTCACGAAGGCCGATACGCCGGAGCGTCGGGATGCGCTGATCTTGGATTTCCATGAGGCCGATATCGGCGAGGACATCCTGACCGTAAGCGCACCGCATCGCATCGGGATCGATGATCTGAACGATGCGATCGTGAAACATCTGAAGCTTTTGAATTTCGAGAAAGTGCCTAAGGACACCGGCGACGATCCACCGCGCATCGCGATCATCGGACGACCGAATGTCGGAAAAAGTTCGATCATCAATGCGCTCATGTCGGACGGACAACGTGAGAAATCCCCGCTCCTCGTTTCGTCAGTAGCGGGTACTACCAGAGACAGCGTGGACACCGAGGTGACGTACCACGATAAACGCTATATCTTGGTCGATACCGCCGGACTCAAGAAACAGGCGCGTAGAGATGATGAGATCGAACGCTTCTCGGCCATGCGCACGCTCACGGCCGTCGAGCAGGCCGACATCGTCATCATGGTTCTGAGCGCCGCCGAACAACCGACGCAGCAAGATAAGCGCATCGCAGCCATGGCCGCGGAGAGCGGCAAGGGACTCATGATTCTACTGAATAAGATCGATACGCTCCGAGGCGAAAAGCGAACCGACGGCATCGGATTCGTTACCGATACGTTGCACTTCGTCACCAAATTCGCCCGCGTCATTCCCTGCTCAGCCGTCACCCGCGAAGGACTGGTGAAACTCTTCGATATAGTTGAGGCAGTGCAAATGAGCCGCGTGCGGCGCATCCCGACGAATCAACTTAACCGCTGGTTTGAGGAAACGGTTCATGGCAAACCGCTTGGAGAAATCGCTAAAACGAAGTACATCACGCAAGCTGATGAAATTCCACCAACCTTTGTGCTGTTTGTGAAGAATCCCCGGAATGTGCAGGCATCGCAGCTCCGCTATTTGGAAAATCAGCTCAGAAAAACTTTCGGCTTCGACGGCACGCCGATACGGTTCATCACAAAGCCAACTGAAAAGAAGGGAGAAAAGTGAGGAAGGGCAGGAAAGGCAGAAAGAATAAATGCCGCGTGATACGATGAAGCCATGCAATCAGTCGAAAGAAAAACTCGCATGCCTCTCAAGAACACTGCACTGCTCATCGGCGGATTCCTAATTCTGTTGCTGATAGTCTACGGCGGGTCATTATCCAACGACTTTATCGGACTTGATGACCCGTATGTCATTTACAATAATCTTGCGATCCGTGAAATATCGCCGGCGACGATCAAACACTTCTTCGTAACGTACGACCCGGAGCTCTATACACCTCTCACGTTCCTCACCTTCCAGCTTAACTATCTCGTCGGCGGACTGGAACCGTTCGTATACCACCTCACGAACCTCTTGCTGCACACAGCGAATGCCTTACTTGTCGTTTGGCTGCTGACATTGCTCATCGGAAACCGGACCGCGGCCACCGCGGCCGGGCTGCTCTTCGCTCTCCATCCGGTAAATACTGAGGTCGTTGTATGGGCTACTGCCCGAAAAGAGGTTCTATCAGTATTCTTTTTCCTGCTCGCCTTCATCGCATATCTAAAGTCACGATCCAATAAAGTCTATTGGTTGAGTGTTGGCTTATTTTTGCTTGCCCTCTTGTCAAAAGTGAACGTGTTCGTCTTGCCGATTCTCCTGCTGCTTACCGACTTGCTTAAAAACAGGCCGATGGATCGGCGGACAGTGCTCGATAAAATTCCGTACGTCATCCTGTCAATCATCTTTGTGGTGATCGGCCTCCTGCCTAAGGAAAATATCCTCGCATCTACGACCTTGATCGAAAAAGTTCTCATGGCAAGCAAGAGCACGCTGTTTTATCTGTGGAAATTCCTGATACCTATCAATTTGTCGGCGTTCTATCCGCACTACGGTTCCATCTCTTTTTCCTCACCCGCGCTACTCGCTTCAGTCCTCGGACTCTTTGCGATTCTCATCATCGTAACAATAAGTCTCCGGTGGACACGGAAAATTGCGTTTGGTTTCCTCTTCTTCTTCCTGGCCATCAGTCCGACGTTCGTGCACTTTAACCGCAATGCCGGAATCGTCTCGAATAGCGCTACCGGCATCCAATTCGCCTCCGACCACTACCTGTACCTGCCAATGATCGGACTTCTGTATCTGGTAGCGACGACCTTGGTATGGATATGGAACCGCCCGGGACGGCTACCGGTCGTCCAGCGAACTCAGCTCACTATTGCTCTCTCCATCTGCGCCGTATTCATTGCTTTCGGCTCGCTGTCGCACGCACAGGCAGCGCTGTGGCAGAACAGCGAAACGCTATTTTCTCACACGTTAGTGCTGTATCCGTACTCCACAGCCTCCCGCGTGAGCTTGTCGGTGATCTTTAGAAAGACAGGGCGCTTCAACGAAGAACGGAAAATATTGGAGGATGGCCTCCGGTTCGGCACAAACTCCAAAATTCTTACAGGGCTTGGTTCCATAGCCGCCAGAAATAGTGATTTTTCTGAGGCGAATCGGTACTACGAGGAGGCAATCCGGATCGATCCGCTGAACTCGGAGCCATACTTCGGACAAGGTGTCATTCTGTCACAGCAGGGAAAACTGGAAGAAGCCTACGCGGCGTACCGAAAGGCAATCGCATTGGATCCAGTATACGTAGCGGCATACAACAACGTCGGCTCGCTGAAATTGGAGGAGGGGAAAGAAAAAGAAGCCGAAGAAAATTTTATGAAAGCGATCAGCATCAATCGATCCTTCCTTGAAGGGCACTTCAACCTCGGCGCTTTGTACCGTAAGCAGAAGCGTTTTTCTGAAGCTCGTTCAGAATTTGAGATTGCGATTCAGCTGGACCCTACCCTACTCGATGCGCGGCTCGAACTGGTACAGCTCTATCTGCAGGAGGGCAAAAATACCCGGGCCTTCGAGCAAGTGAAGGCAGTGCTCTCAAGGGATCCTCAGAACGAGATGGCAAAAGCTTTGGTGAAAGAAATGATGAAACTCGGCGTCATTGGGTCGAAGTAAACAAGATAAGCCTGCGGACACTGCTTGCGGCCCTCACCTCCCGTCCTCCTCTCCCCGTGCGCGTGGAAAGGAGTGTCCATGATCGTGGGGTTAGAATAAGGACTTCCATCCTTTCCCCTAATTCCACGATGGCTACATCCATCTTCCGAGAAAACTTTCCAGCAGTGACGGCACTGCAACAAGCGGCAGATTGTGCCGCCTACATCATCGGCCTCGATCTCCATGCCAAGACGACGGCAATCTGCGTTGTCGATCCTCGTAAACCCGAGAAGCCCGTTTTTCAGCGCAAACGTCTGCTCAACAAAGAGCTGCTCATGGTTCTCGACCGCTTCAC
>CAZLUK010000009.1:0-3639 GCA_964562735.1 uncultured Candidatus Peribacteria bacterium | reverse complement strand
AGCGAAATGAGTGTGCCGATTACAATGCGTTTTGCGCGATCCTTGAGCGATTCGTCGACGGAGACGATTAGCATGATGCCGGCGATAATGAGTGCGACCACGCAGATGAATCCGATGAGAGTCAGCATGAAGATCGCCATTCCGCGCATTTCGGTGATGAGGAGACCGGAATTGACATCCGATATGGCATGGACGATGAAGAACGCGGTGAGCATCATAACGACACCGAGACAGTTGGCCACCAGCACCTTGCGCCACTTATCGAAATTCGCTTCTTCTCCCTGGGATGCGATCATCCGGATTCCGATAAGCACGATGATGAGGACGAAGATGCCTGCCGACATCTTGATTATGAAGTCAGCGACACTCAGGATGCCGACATTGAGTATGTTTGGGGTGACATCCGTTCCCGTGTCCGGGCTAAGAAATCCGACACCGAATGCGCTCGCAAATGCGCCGGCACAGGCGATGATCGCGAAGCCGGTGAGGACGTAGATGAACGAGTTCGCCAGGTCTTTCCCCGCCTCCTCTTTGTGTGCCTCTATCACCATGCGCACGGCATAATAGCCAACGAAGGCAGCCGAGATGCCCCAGAAAGCGATCATAACTTCATTTAGGAGCGACGGCAGCAGTATTCTAGCCAGATACTGAGCTCCCGCACCTGCAAAACAAGTCGTCGGCACCAGCAGCAGCACTGCCGCCGAGATCATTGCCGTCAGAAACCGCTTTTTGAGGCTCATAAATCTGTTCATTATAGCATAGATCTGCGCTCCGAACAACTTGCGGCAAACGCATAAATGGTTAAAATGAAGCCATGAATCCACGTTTTTTGCCCGTGATCGACATCCCTTCAGCGCCAGTCCGAACGAGTAGCCTCGCGCCAGTCTACGGACTCCTGTTTCTGGCCATTGTTTTCACCGTTGTTGGCTGCGGTATCGGAGCGACAGTGGCGCTGCCGTTCATGACATCCGGTTGGATCGGGATTCTCTTTATTCTGGAGCTCGCAATCGTCTGGACCGCGCCTACATGGACACGTTCCTCGCCGCTCAACTATCTGCTTTTTGCAGCATTCCCGTTCTTGTCCGGACTCACGCTCACCCCGGTCATCATCAGCGTTCTTGTCGGCTACGCCAACGGCACGACGATTCTCCTAAACGCACTCATCGCCACCGGCCTCATGACGCTTTCGTCCGGAGTGCTCGCCAGTATCAGTCGCACGGATCTTGGAGGTGTCTTCGGTCGGTTTCTTTTTCAGGGTCTCATTGGGCTGATCGCCTTCGGACTTTTGCAGATATTCTTTCCGTCGCTGCGCGGACCGGGGATTGAGCTCGTAGTCTCCGGCATCGGTATCGTTATATTTTCGCTGTTTCTAGCAGTCGATATCCAGCGTCTTCAACGGAGGGGAGATCTGGATTCGCCGTTCCTGATCGCAATCGCGCTGTATCTAGACATCTTCAACCTATTTCTCTTCATTCTCCGTTTCATGACGGCGGGCGGAGAACGGCGGAGCTAGGCTGCGTTGACAAGCCACTCCCCATCCGTGAGAATGCCAGCGCTCCCGTGACTCGGAGCATAGTTCCCCCTGTTTCCATGGCGAAGAAACCTACACCCAAGAAGCGCTTAAGCAAGGACCGAGGTCGTCGGAGACATTCCGTATACTTGAAGCGCGAGGTAAAAAGACTGACGCACTTCGCGTCGTCGCCCTTCGCCGGTCCGATGCAGCGCAAGAACAAGAGTGACAAAGCCCTCAAAAAGATCACGCGGATCAAGGCTTGAAGAAAGTTGTAAAGTGTAAAGTTGAAGGTGGAAAGTTTTTTCATGCTTGACCGAACGTAAGTTTCAACTTTTCACTTTTCATTTTGCACTTTACACTCCTTGTATGCCTTCTCGCCGCCGTCTCGCCCGGGTATGTGCCATGCAGACCGTATTCGAGGTGCAGGCGCGCCAGTCGGATGCCGATGCATCGCTTGCTCGCAATATTGCTGAATTCGGTGGAGCATCAGAGATAGATACCGATTTCAGCCGTACGCTGGTGACCGGTGTCATTGCCGATTTGCAGGTCATTCAGCAGGCCATCCAGTCCCATGCGCCCCAGTGGCCGTGGGAGCGGATGGATAGTATCACGCGCTGTATCCTGCTCATCGGAGCCTATGAATTGCTGCACGAGACAGATGTGCCGCCGGCGGTTGTCATGAACGAGGCGATCGAAGTTGCCAAAGAATACGGTACCACCGAAAGTGCCAAGTTCGTGAATGGGGTGCTGAACGCCCTTGCCCATAGAAATGATTCGATGAAATCATAGAAGAATTAGGAATTATGAAATTAAGAATTATGGAATGAACTCACGAATCGGCTGATGCCCATTTTACATTTCTGCAAACAGAAGGCAGAAAGGGCAGAAAAGTGAGAAAAGGCAGGAAGGTGTAGCAAAGAGAAACAAAACCTTTCTGCCTTTCCTGCCTTTCCTTACCTTCCTGCCCTCCCGCTTGGGAAACCTTTAAAAACATCAGCCGATTCGTGATTAACTACGAATTATGATTCTGCTCTTCTTAATTCTTAATTCTTAATTCATAATTCACATTGTCATAAGTAACCCATCCTCTCTCACTGGCCTAGAACAGATCACCGGAGTCCGGTTCAAAAATAAAGATCTCCTCTTCATGGCGCTCACCCACAGAAGCGCCATTCATGAGCGTGCAAAGAACGGTCACAACGAGCGGTTAGAGTTTCTTGGTGACGCTGTCTTGCAGCTCATCACCACTGAGTATCTCTATCAACTCACGGATCGTCCTGAAGGCGAGCTGACAAGCTGGAGGTCTGCGCTCGTTCAGGGTAACCACCTCTACGAAATCGCGAAAGAGCTGAAGCTTGGCGATTACTTATTTCTTAGCCGTGGTGAGGAAGCCAGTGGTGGCCGCGCCAAAGAATCAACACTCGCCAACGCGCTCGAAGCGTTTATCGGGGCCGTGTATCTGGATCAAGGACTAGAAGTAGCCCACAAGTTTATCCACACGTTCATCCTCACGCACCTAAAGCAGCTCATCGCCAAAGGCAAACACAAGGACCAAAAAAGCCGTTTCCAGGAGATGGCGCAGGAGCAGACGGGTGTCACTCCGACCTACGAGACGATCGACGAATCGGGCCCGGATCACAAAAAACAGTTCACGTGCGCGGTATCGATAGGCGAAGAAAAAATTGCCGTTGGCAAGGGCTCTACTAAGCAGAAAGCCGAGCAGGATGCGGCAAGGGAGGGGCTCAAAGTTAAGGGGTGGAAGTAAAATACAACGTAACCGCTCACTACTCTCAATGAGAAGGCAGCAATGATCGCATCATGCCCTCACCTCCCGTCCTCCTCTCCCTCTGAGGAGGGGAGAGGAGTGCCCATGATCGTGGGGTTAGAATAAGGACTTCCATCCTTTCCCCTAATTCCACGATGGCTACATCCATCTTCCGAGAAAACTTTCCAGCAGTGACGGCACTGCAACAAGCGGCAGATTATGCCGCCTACATCATCGGCCTCGATCTCCATGCCAAGACGACGGCAATCTGCGTTGTCGATCCTCGTAAACCCGAGAAGCCCGTTTTTCAGCGCAAACGTCTGCTCAACAAAGAGCTGCTCATGGTTCTCGACCGCTTCAC
>CAZLUK010000008.1:0-6831 GCA_964562735.1 uncultured Candidatus Peribacteria bacterium | reverse complement strand
GCTGCTTTCGCCTCATCCACAGTCATCACCTGGTAGCTCACCGGTGCATCGGCTTTGATGGCTGCATTGACTAGCTCCTCGACTTTTTTGATCTGTTCCGTCGTCATTTTGTCCGGGTGCGTGAAGTCGAAGCGGAGGCGTTCTGCTGTGATATTCGATCCCTTCTGATAGACGTGTGTCCCAAGGACTGTCCTGAGTGCTTGGTTCAGTAAGTGTGTTGCTGTGTGGAGCTTCGTGGTTTCTGCTGAGTGATCGGCGAGGCCTCCTGCGAACTTCTTCTCGGCACCGATACGGCTTTTCGATTGGTGCTCTTCGAAGGCTTTCTTGAAGCCTTCTAAATTAACAGTTTGATTGTGTTCTTTTGCAATTTCGACTGTAAGTTCGATTGGATATCCATAAGTGTCATAAAGATGGAAAGCATCTATGCCACTGATGTGATTCCCTTGGATTTTCTTGTACTGTTTAAAACCATCCCACAACGTAATTTCGAACTTCTTTTCTTCTTGTTCTAACGCTTTCTTAATCTGGTCGGATTTTTCTTTCAGACGATTATAAAAGTTTCCATATTGCTGAATTATTTCATGGGCTATATGAGGAGTGAATGCTTCTTCATATTTTCCAAGTTTTTTTGATGAGCGGATTGCTCTTCGTATAAGCCTTCGAAGCACATATCCTTGATCAACATTGGACGGCATTATTCCATCGGCCAAAATAAAAACAGCAGCTTTTAAATGGTCTGTTACGATTCGCGAATGCTTTACTGTTACATCTCGGACATTTGGAGCGCCCATTAATTCATGAGCATTGAATATATCCATTACTCTTTGGACGATTGGGCCGAATGCATCCGTCTCGTACACGCTCGGGACTCCTTGCAAAACAGCAGCCACTCGCTCCAGCCCCATTCCGGTATCCACATTCTGTTGTTTCAGAGGAATAAATGAACCATCTTCTAGTTTGTTATATTGCATGAAAACGTCGTTCCAGATTTCCATCCACTCGGCGTCGTGTGTGGCTGGGTTGCCTTGTGGTTCACCTTTTCCGACCCAGTAGAACATTTCGGTATCTGGGCCACAGGGGCCGGTTTTTCCCGCAGGCCCCCACCAGTTGTTGGCCTTCGGCAGGAAGCCGATGCGTTCACGTGGGATTCCAACAGACTCCCAAATTTTTGCAGATTCGTCATCTTTGGGCGCATCGTTATCTCCCTCGAAACACGTAACCGCGAGCATTTTTTTGGGAATGCCGAGCCACTCTTTCGAAGTCAGAAATTCAAAACTGTATGCGATGGCATCTTTTTTGAAGTAGTCCCCGAGCGACCAATTCCCGAGCATCTCGAACAGTGTCAGGTGCGCTGCGTCGCCCACTTCGTCGATGTCTTGCGTGCGTACGCAGAGCTGAACGTCCACAAGTAGCTTACCCATCGGGTGCGTCTGTCCCATTAGGTAGGGGACGAGCGGGTGCATTCCTGCGGTCGTGAAGAGGACGGTCGGGTCGTTTTCGGGTACAAGCGAAGCCCCTGGAATCACCGCATGGCCTTTGGACTGAAAAAAGTCTAGGTAAGCTTGGCGGATCTCGGTGGTTGTGCGGGGGATCATGAATTCTAAAGAAAACGGCAGACTGAAGCCTACGGAAGAAGCTCCGCTTCGGCAAGAACGACTCCGATGATTTCGACTATTGGACACAATTTTATAGCTTGACAATAGGCAGACTTCTTCGCTACTATCCTTCACTTGTCGCTTCTCTTTTTCTACCTGCCAAATGGAGCTAAGGAAACACTTCTCATCGCTCGTCTTGGCTTCCCTGCTGCTCACGCAGGCGCAGTCCGGTGCTTTTCCAATATTCTCGCCGCCGATCCAGAAGATTTTTGCGACCCAGAACACAGTTCTCCCACAATCGCTCCTCGACCGCGTTCTTGCATCGTTGCCTGCAAACATGCCATCCACTCTCGTGATAGGACCCGCTCAAGATCCAGCTCAAGTGCGAAGTACCGCGAATGACAAGCTCCGGCAATTCGGCCTGACCACGATGTTTGAAGAGTGGAACCGTGCTTCGGCTTTGCGTCATGAGGGCACAACGATGCAAGCCATTTGTAATCTTTTCGGTTACTCCACGGTCATTTCCTCGCAGACGGTATGGGCCGGAGACGGGCGTAGTAACTTCTCGTCCTGTGGAGATAACCATCACGGCGTATGGACGGGCTCGGATATCACCAATGGCAACATCGGATCCGCGTGTGGAGGTCAATGGACATCGCAGATTGTCTGCGGTGAACCGCTGATTATCCCTCAGTGCCGTGACGGCAAGGATAACGACAACGATGGCGCCATCGATCTCGCTGACTTCAGCTGTGGCAATAATGCAAGCGGCAACAACGAAACCAATCCCAAGGCTCAGTGCCAGGACGGAGTCGATAATGACGGCGACACCCTCATTGATTTCCCCCAGGATCCCGGCTGCGATAGCCTCCAGGACAATACCGAAAACAGCGAGCCCGCTCCTTCCGTAGACCTTAAGATCAACGGACAGGACGGAACCATCACCGTGGTTCCCGGAACAGTCGTCACTCTTTCCTGGACATCCGCGGGAGTGCAACGCTGTGATACTGGCATCAGTAACCTGCCCGGCTGGGGTTCCAATCAGCCGCTTCCGGTTTCCGGCACCCGCCAGCTGACCATCTCAGAGTCCGGTACCTTCCGCATCCAGTGTGCCAAAACTCTGACCTCCAATATAGCTGTGCAGGATTCCGTGGCTGCTCAGCTGCAGGTCATTCCCCCCAACTTCTCGATCCAAAAGTCCACGACCGCTACCACCGTCCTTCCCGGCGGTACCATCAGTTATTTAATCAACGCTACGAATAACGGTACGACTGCCCAATCCAATGTCGTAATCACAGACACCCCGACTGGCGGTCTGACCTTCGTTCAAGCCGGTTCCACCGGTAGCTGCGCCCCGACCGGCAGCACCGTCACCTGCACCGTCCCGACCTTCAGCCCCGGATCCCAGACCTTCACGCTTAACTTCACCGTTCCCGCCGCAATTGCCTGTGGCAACTCCGGCAACACCGTCAGCAACATTGCCAGTGTCCTCATGAATGCTTCCACTCTCGTATCGAGCACCACTGTCCAAACCCCAGTTATCTGTCCGGCTGCCAACTTCTCCGTCTACAAGACCGACAACCGTTCCACGGCTAACGTACTAGACCGATTACGCTATAGCATTGTTCTGACCAACAACAGTAGTACGGTCGTAAACAGTCTGCTGGTCACCGACAATATGCCGTACGGTCTCACGATCCTCACCGTTTCTGACGGAGGAACCGTGAGCGGCCAGCAGGTTCGTTGGACGGATATCAGCGTTCCGGCCAATTCCAATCGCACGCTCTTTATCGATACAGAAGTCAGAAGTGACGTCAGTAACGGTACCATCATGAATAACACCGTCGATGTGAGCGGCAAAACGGCAACCGACCAGACGACGATTTACAGCAATACGTACGTGAACCAGCCGTACTATCCCCCGATCTACAATCCTCCATCTCAGTACTACCCGCCTGTCTACAATCCTCCATCTCCGTACTACCCGCCTGTCTACAATCCTCCGCCAACCTATCAACCGAATCCTCCACCGGTGTACTACCCGCAAAATCCGCCGACGATCATCTATCCCAAGACTGGTGAACGCAGCAGCAATTTCTTTGTCCAGAAGAACGATGCCACGCACATCTCTCCGGTCGCACAGAACGCTGTCCCGGATGAGAACGGATTCTCAGCCGTGTTCTATGCTACCCTCCTGGCCTTCCTCGCAGTCGGCTCTGCGGCGGCCAACAGATTTATAGGTTTCGGTCTCTGATACCAAATTGCAATCAAAACGAGAGTAATAGCGGCGTAGCATGAGGCAACGACAAGCCAATCACTGATGAACGATTACTAACGATTTGAAAGCGAAGCCGTATGATAATTACAAAAGTATGACACTCCGTCTTCGGAATTTTGGGGGGCGGATATTTGATATTATCTAAAATTATGTTATAATAACAATAAACCAAGAAACAAACATGACAGTCAAAACATACAAAACAATCCGGCACACATTGCTTCCGGCCTTCCTCGCGTTCAATATTGTCGTAATTTCGGCTCTGGGACAGGCTCATAGCGGAGGAGCCGCGATTACCAGGAGCGAGACACCGATGATAGTGGCCATGATTCCAGCCAACTTTTCATCGCAGGCGACTACGAACATGAGTGCCGCTATCGATTCGCGCGAGGCTATGCTCGGGCGCACGGTGCAGATCTCTTTAGTGACTGAACCCGGTGGAACCCCGCTCTCATCCTTCAGTATTCCGTTCAAGGATTACCCGCTGTGGATCACTTTGGATGTCCACGGGCGTGATGCAAAAGCCGTCGTGGATTTAGAGCGTGTGAAGCAGTATATCTTTAGCTACCCCCCGCAAGGGATCCCCGAACCGCAGTCCTGCGTTCTGCTGTCGACGTGGACCGATGAGCAAGGAGTGCTCCGCGCACAGACCGATTGCATTGCGAAAAGCGGCTATGTCTATGATCGAAACTTCCTCGCTCGTCACATCAAAGCAGCTTTTGAGAACGGAGCGGACAATGTCGAATACCTGCTGAAGTTCGTGCCGGCCGTCGTCACCGATCCGGTCTCAGGGAGCGTAATGCCGATGAAACTACTGTCGACCGGTCATTCTACGTTCCAGGGTTCCGGCGAACCGCGCAAATCCAACGTCCGCAAAGCTCTGAACGAGCGCGTCCACAATATTCTAGTTCCAACCGACGCAGTTTTCTCCTTCAATGACACGCTCGGAAAGGTTACGACATCGAGAGGCTGGCAGCTGGCACTGACTATTTTTAATGGCACGGATCTACGACTGGCTGCCGGAGGTGGTATTTGTCAGGCCTCTACGACAACATATCGTGCCGCGCTTGCAGCAGGGCTCCCCATCGTGGAGCGGAAGAATCACAGTCTCTACGTTACGTACTATGAGAAGTTCGGCGTTGGGCAGGATGCTACGGTGTTCCCGGGTTCGCAGGACTTTAAGTTTCGTAACGATACCGGCGCACCACTCCTCATCCAGGCCTACAACCAGGACGATGAAGCTTACGTCAGTATCTACGGTGCAGACGACGGACGTACTGTGTCCATGAGCGGCCCGTACTTTGGTAAGACAGCCCCGAAGGATCTGTTAAGTAACGGCAAGAAACTCAAGAACAACGAAATCGGCTGGGTCCGTACTATTATGTCTCAGGATGGCGAACCGCAGCGCGAGGTTTTTGTGTCCAGGTACAATGTCCTTCCGAAATCACTCTCTTCCAGGTGGGAGCTCACGACGGTCATGACTCGTGGCGATGTTATGAGAAGCATCGTAGCTTCCGATCATTAGTTGGCTACAAGCGTCTGGATTTTTTCCGTGCCAGCGTCCAGCTGACGACTGCAAGAAGCGCATAACCTGCGCCTCCAATGGCTTGCAGTAAAGACGGTGTTGCTTCATAGCCGATGACAATTTTTGCGATTTCCGCCAGGGATGAGCCGTCTTTCATCAGCCAGCTGGTATCCCATGCTTGGGCCGAGAGCAATATTATCGTACCGGTTTCCTGCAATTCTCCGATGCCGTGCATGGTTAAGCCCGTGCCGAGAAAAAGGAGAAATACGCTCGTCATGGTGAAGAACATTTGGATCGGAACGAGTCGTACACCGCGCAGCATGAGAGCCGCGATGGTGATGGCTGCAACGATGCCCATGCCCATGCCAGCCAGCGCATGCATATTGGAGGAGTTAAGCAGCGTGGCGTGGATGAGAAGCACCATTTCAGCGCCCTCTCTGGCAGTACTGGTGAAACTGAGCAGGAAGATGCCGATCGCACCAAATCCGGCCATGTGAGTGACCATATTTTTCTCGATATGTGCCTTCATATTTCGTCCTGATATCGCCATCCATCCGATCATCCAAAGCAGGAGGCCGGCCGCCGTGAGCATCATGATTCCTTCGTAAAGTTGCTTGGCTTTGTCTCCGAGAGTGGCAGCGTACATCTGCATTAACCACACTAGGAGGATGCTGAAAGCGACGCCCGCACTGACACCCGTCCATAGAGCAGGGGCAAAGTTCTGGTGTTTCGAACGTTCGAGAAAAGCCAGCATCACGCAGACTACTAGCGAAGCCTCAAACGTCTCACGGAGAGAAATCAGCGCTGCGATGGTCATGCGAGTGTGTGGAAAGCGCGGAACGTGAACTCTTCCGCCGCTACTTATGTATGGTAAGCGATTGCAAAGCAAAGAACAAATATAAAAAGGGATCATACGATTCTTGGCTGGAAAAACATAATTTCAATAATTCCCGCAGCCACGGCGGTCGTGACCGCCCGTGGCGCAGACGGGACGCCGCGTCCCGCAACAGTAACCGATCCTTCGCAAAAATCGCCGTTTGTTCATCAGCCATTTAAATCGCTGGTGAATAAAAAAAGAGCAGGACAATGATAGAGAAAATGCCATGCTTGTAGTGATAAATGTGAGAGCGAATAAAAGTATGCTTCTTCCTCCTCGGGACGCGGCGTCCCGTCTGCGGGAAGAGGAGAAGAAACGGGGCATGAAAAATATGATGTGCTCTTTCAATCCATCAAAGTTTCTCCAGCCAAGATATCGTATGATCCTAAAAAGTCACCAGTCATAAGTAAAAACCGGTTTAATGGAAGATTTTCTGGGCTGAATTGGTGTGTTTTTCTCTTGTTTAAGCGAAGATGTGGCAAAATCTTTCCCCCATCATCATGAAAAATATGTTCTCATTGCAATTCTCGGTCAATGAAAAAAGATGGAAAGTACA
>CAZLUK010000007.1:0-3675 GCA_964562735.1 uncultured Candidatus Peribacteria bacterium | reverse complement strand
TGACAAGCTTGGGATCCAATTTTTTAATATCAGCCTTTAATTCCTCAAGAATTTTTTCCGCAACAGGTTTGCCGGAGAGGAGCAGGGCGGACATGGAATGATCGTAGCGCAACCAGACTAAGCTTCAAGTTCTATTGATTCTTCTTGACAGTCTCAAGCACTTGTTTCGCCACCTCTTCCTTCACTCCCGATGTGTCGATCATGTGCGCATCCGGGTCTTCCTCGCCTACTTTCTCATAGAGATCAAAAACCTTCTTCTGAAAATTTTCGTTCTCGAAAACCTCCAGCTGTTTTCTGCTCAGGACGCGTTCCAGACAAACGCGCAGCGGCGGCAGCGCGATGATCATGACGTCAGGCTCCAGAAATGGCGTGTTCACGCGCACGAGCCAGTCCGGGTCTAGGCCGAGTGCCTCTCCGTAGATTAGGGTGGAGATGACATAGCGATCACTGATTACTGTCTTGCCAGCGGCGAGTGCGGGCTTAATAACTTTTTCGATGTGCCAAGCGCGGTCTGCACAAAAGAGAAGCTGCAGCGCGGAAGGGGATTCCACTGTCTTTGATTGCAGTTGCTCACGGATAAACTTTCCGATGGGCGAATCTGTTGGTTCCGCGGTCAGGACAACGTCTTCACCCTTTGCACGCAGAGTGTCCGCAAGTAGTTTGCTATGCGTTGTGGTGCCGGAGCCGTCTGGGCCTTCGAGGACGATGAATCTGCCTGACATGTGGGGAGTATAGCAGAGCGTCGTTTTTCGCAGAGCTACATCCTCCCAATCAAATCATTAAGCGTATGCGTAATACTTTTCACAACTCCCTTCAGTGGCATGTTCTTGAGTGAGTACACGACCTGCGTGTTTTCGGGATTGGTCTGAAATCCGAGGATGATGAAGCCAGGGAGGCCGGTAGTTGCGAGGAACGCTTCACATTTTTTTTGGATTTCGGCGGTGTCCATAGGGTGGGGAGAGAATTGGCGAAACGTTGGTGCAAGTATACCGAGTGATACGAAAGGGCAGAAGGGTTACTCTGAACCTTCCTGCCTTTCCTCGCTTTTCTGTCTTCTTAAAAGTCTCCCATTCCTCCGCCCATTCCTCCCGGCATTTGTGGCATCGATGATTCCTTCTTGGGGGCATCCACAATGCCAACTTCGATCGTAAGGAACATGGCGGCCACTGATGCGGCGTTCTGGAGTGCGCAGCGAACCACCTTCTTGGGATCGATGACGCCTGCGGCAACGAGGTCTTCCACCTTCTCGGTGACGACGTTGTAGCCCAGCTTACTGTCCTTGGTCTGCTTCACTTCGGAGACGATGACCGAGCCCTCCAGTCCGGCGTTGGCGGCGATGTTTTTGGTCGGATACACCAGCGCCATCTTTACGATGTCGATGCCGATCTGCTCGTCTTCGTTACTGCCTTTCAGTTTCTCTAGTGAACGAAGTGCGTGGATAAGTGCAGCTCCTCCACCTGCAACAATGCCTTCCTCGGCTGCGGCGCGGGTAGCGGAGAGTGCATCCTCCACACGGTGCTGGAGCTCCTTCTGTTCCACTTCGGTGGCGGCACCGACTTTGATGACCGCGACGCCTCCGGAAAGCTTGGCCATGCGTTCCTGAAGTTTTTCTTTGTCAAAGTCACTCTTGGTCTGGTCGATGTTCGTCTTGATTTCTTCGATGCGGGCGGCGATGTCCTTTTTGCTTCCGGCACCGCCCACGATGAGCGTGTTGTCCTTCGTGACGACGATCTTGGCGGCCTGACCGAGGTCCTCAAGCTTTGTATTTTCAAGCTTGAGGCCTACTTCTTCGCTGATGACGCGGCCTCCGGTGAGGATCGCGATGTCTTTGAGCATCTCCTTTCTGCGGTCACCGAAAGCCGGTGCCTTCACTGCGATCGCAGTGAACGTTCCGCGGATCTTGTTCACGACCAAGGTGGCTAGTGCTTCACCTTCTACGTTTTCGGCGATGATCACGATTTCTTTGCGGCCTTTCTGGGCCAGTGCTTCGAGGACCGGGAGAATTTCCTGGATCGATGCAATTTTTTTATCGGTGATGAGAATGTACGGATTCTGGTAGATGGCTTCCATCCGTCCCGGATCGGTCACGAAGTAGGCCGAGATGTAACCGGAATCGAACTGCATGCCTTCCACGTACTCCTTCTCCATACCCATCGTCTGGCCCGCCTCTACCGTGACTACCCCGTCCGAGCCGACTTCCTCCATCACATCCGAGATGATCTTGCCGACGTGTTCATCTTGCGCGGAGATTGTGGCGACTGCGGCAAATTCTTCTCTGGTGGAAATATTTTTTTTCTGTTTCTCAAGATCAGCCACCACGACCTCGACGGCCTTCATTATGCCGTTCTTCATCGAGATGGCATTGGCTCCGGCTGTGAGGAACTTCAGGCCTTCTGAAATCATTCCCTCAGCGAGCACGGTTGCAGTCGTCGTTCCATCACCGGCAGCATCATTCGTCTTGGTTGCGGCTTCTTTCACGAGCTGTGCGCCCATGTTCTCCCAGGGGTCATCGAGCTCGATTTCCTTGGCGACTGTGACACCGTCTTTGGTGACAGTCGGGGCTCCGTAGGATTTGGCAATCAGGGCGTTACGGCCGTTCGGGCCCATCGTGACGCGCACGGCATCGGCGAGCTTACGGATACCGCGGACGATTTTCTGACGGGACTCGTCTCCGAAGGTGAGAAGTTTTGGGGACATAGGTGTTAGGGGGAATTGAAAATTGATAATTGAAAATTGAAAATTATCTCACGATACCCAAAACAGAATTCAGATGCAGGACCTTGAGCTCAACGTCTTTGCCTGCTTTATTCTTTACTTTGAGGTCATCACCGGCGTAACGGCCAAAGAGGACGATGTCGCCGACCTTCAGATATTTGCTCGGGTCGGGTGAGATCGTGCCGTTGTCATTCATGATTCCGCCTTTGCCGAGCGCCACGACCACGCCTTCCTGCGGTTTCTCTTTGCTGGAGGTCTCCGGGATAACGATGCCCGATGCACTGACCTGTTCTTTCTCCAGGGGCTGAATGAGGACTCGATCATTAAGAGGCTCGATTTTTACGGCGAGGTCTTCGATTTTGGGGGATGAATGCTTGGTAGACATAAAAGGGATGAGGGAAATGGATGACGGTGATCGGATGCCTGAGGGGGTCATAGGCAGCCGTTAGCACTCGCAACTTTAGACTGCCAATTCAGGATCGTCAAGAGGTTCATTCACTGGAACTAGACGGCGTACGTTGCAAGACAATCGCCGATTTGTTGAAGTTTTTCGCGCGGCGTTGCAATGATGAAACAGTTGGGGGACTTGCAGACTGCATTGCGGCTATCTACCAGCTGCAGTGCACCATTGGTATTCATGAACAAAAGATCTGGCATTGCTTAGTAGTGATAAAGCAGCAACTCATCGGCATGAAACAGGAAGGCAAGACTGTCGAGCGTGTTAGAATTATTCGGCCCGGTGATCAAGTGGATGACATGATAATGTTTCCCATTAATACGGGCAGCACTGTAAAACAGCCGCTCGGGGCGTTAGTTCAATTCTGTGACGGGAGCCTGCACGAGAAAGCGCCGGTGCTGGCCAGGTGAGTGTCACTTTGTACGAATGTTACCGTAGAATACTCGTAGGGGTTCATACTTATAATCGACCTTTGCATTCGCGTTGTCATGCAGATCGACCCA
>CAZLUK010000006.1:0-3575 GCA_964562735.1 uncultured Candidatus Peribacteria bacterium | reverse complement strand
AGTATTTTGGATCGCGTGTCTTGCGGCCTTCCTCATACTACTGCCGCGTGCATGGCAGTTCCGACATCTCTATGTCAATCCTGCCCTCCGCGCCGCGGCCGAACATGCAGTGAGAACTGTGGCCGCACACGAGGGTTGGCTTTTATCCGATATCGAAATCACCGGTGCTGACAGTTTGTCTGTTCGCATTATTCACCGTGAACACCTGCGTCGTCCGCCACCGCCTATTGCTTGCACGATTATGATAGCCACTTCTGCCCTTTCATGCGTTCAATGAAAACAACAACCGTTTTCTGGCTTCTGGAAATCTATGCGTTTTTGCTCGCCGCTCTGCAGTGGGCCGGCGGCGTACGCACTGATGAGGCCAAGTATCTGCTTTCGATTCCATATCCACATCCGCCGCTCGTTCGTTCTATAATGGCTTTCACGGCCGCGGTGCCGTTTCATGAATTCTTTTGGAGGTTTGTTTTCGCCTCCATCATTGTGCAGTGTGTGTGGTTATTCGTCGATCTTGGACGAGTGCTTACATATCAGCGTCGTTTGTGTTTGGCAGTCAGTTGGCTCCTTTCGAGTGCCGTGTTTTTGCAAGCCGGTAGTATTGTCATGGCCGTACTCATTGCAGCATTCGGCGCTGTATTCGTTTGGGCAGCGTTGCATCCCAAGCCGTCATTTTCGCCTGCCGCTCTCGGCTGTTTGTGGCTTGCGTCGCTTTTTACCGCGTACCAGGCCGTGCTCTTTCTGCCGCTTGTCGTCTCCTCGCTTATCCGTACGCGCACGCGCTGGAGTCTCATTCTGGCGTACGTCGGCCTGCCGCTTCTCCTACTCAGTCTCTATTCGATCACCAATCCTCAGGCTCTGCTGACGATGTTACATGTCACAAACCAGGATGTCGTCATTCCGTTCGTAGAACGGCTGATGCGTATCGGATGGATATGGCTGATTGGCGGAGCTTTGGCTGTCAGTATGGCCGGTACGTTGGGCATTCTGTCATCCAGCCGCATCGATCTTGTGTTCTCTTTTGGCCTCGTGCTCGGGTTTGTGATTCTCACGAGCCAACAATACTACGCGATTCTCTTCACGCCGCTTTTCATGGGAGGCATGTTTATGTTGCTTTGTCGCAGAAGGCTCAACCCTGGCATCTTCATAGGTGTCCAGGTGGCATGCTGTGTTGTTATCGTTGCACTCTCACTTCCTGCTCTCCAGACTACGGTAGCGCGGGATTTCATGCGGCAGATTCAGGCAACCAGGCTTACAGGGTCTATGCTTATCGACGGTTACTTCGGTCATGAATGGCAGTATGAGAGCCGATTGCCGATTCGCCGTTTCAGCCAAGACCTGTCTGCGGCTGCGGAAGAGAAAGCTGCCATCTTCGTCTGTACCAAGAACGGCGGCTGCGATGACGATATTGACAGAGAGATGTGGATGAGATTTCCGGACATGATCTTGCCGACGTGGATACGACGTTAGGTTTAAGTTTTGAGTTATGAGCTATGAGGAAGGGCAGTAGTTGTAACTCAAAACTCATACCTCAAAACTCATAACTTGTAATACTCCTTATACCAACTCACGAACTTCGGAATGCCATCCTTGATCATCGTCTTCGGAGCGTACCCGAGCATCTTTTTCGCCTTGGAAATGTCTGCGAGGCTCGAGCGGACGTCGCCCGGCTGCATCGGCAGGTATTCTTTTTTGCCTTCTGTCCCACAGGCTTGCTCTATCGCTAAGACATAGTCCATCAGCTCTTCTTTTTTGCCACAGCCGAGATTGAAAATTTCTTCCGGATAATTCTTGTCGACGGAAGCGACGATGCCGGAAACAATATCCTCAACATACGTGAAGTCACGTTGCATCTTACCCTCTCCGAAGATCTGGAGAGTACTGCCCTTGAAAATAGCGTCCGTAAAGATAAATAGCGCCATGTCCGGGCGTCCGTAGGGGCCGTAGACTGTGAAGAACCGGAGCCCTGTCACGTTCGTTCCGTAGAGCGAGTGGTACGTGTGGGCCATGAGCTCGTTGTCTTTCTTGTTTTGGCCATAGAGCGAGAGTTGGTTGTCGGTCCGATCAGCCTCGGATGACGGAAACTTGGTGTTGCCGCCGTAGACCGAGCTGGAAGACGCATAGATTAGGCCTTTTATTTTCTGTTTCCGCACTTCGTCGAGGACGTGAAAGAATCCACGGATATTGATATCGATGTATTCGTCCGGGTGTTCAAATGCGTACCGCACACCGGCAAGTGCGGCCAAGTGGATCACGCGATCAACATTTTTCATGCACTCTACAACTGTGCCTCGATCCAAAATATCGCCTTTCACAAATGTGAACCCCTTTTTTGCTTTCAGATTCTTGAGGCGCGCCTCCTTGAGCAGCGGGTCATAGTACGCGTTCATGTTATCGAGTCCAATCACTTCGTCGCCCCGTGCAAGCAGCACTTCTGCGGTGTGGTAGCCGATGAATCCGGCAGCGCCGGTTAAGAGGATGCGCATATGAAGCTAGAAGTAGCACGAAGGAGTCATAACGATTAGCAAAACTGATCTTTCGCTATTCATCGTACATCGGAATTCATCAATAATCACAGAAATTTCGGAAGTGAAATCCGAAACTTCATATTTCTGTCTCAGAAACGAACGGCAAATGCGACAGTGCCCGCAGGCTTATCCTATCTAATTTTTTTGTTATAGACTCGTGCCCGATGATCCAGTGATTTATGAAAGTCTTCCTAGAATCTGTAGCTCCCACGACTCAAATCTCTTTGTTCAGCAGTCTTAAGTATTCGACGCGCTTTTATCACTGTAATTTTTGACCTAGTATCAATTGCCTCGTCAATATTTTCTTTTGCAATATTGTCCAGCAATCCTCTGGAATTCAAATCAGCCTCGAATTCAGAACGAGTCATTGATTGCTTATCTGCATAGGGTAATGGCTTTTTCATCGGAGCAATTAGAGGTGATAAACAAGCAATATTATATTCCTATCCCAAAATATTGCAATCCTGATTCCGCCACGTCCTTTGGTTCGTAGATATTGCGCCCGTCAAACAGCAAATTGCCTCGCATAACTTTTTTTACTTCTTTCAAATCCGCGCCCCGAAACACGTCCCACTCAGTAAGAACTAAGAGCGCATCCGCGCCCTTTACCGTTTCCAGCGGTGAGGTTGCGTAGGTCACTTTCTTTGGCAGCAGCGGCTTCGCTTTCTTCATCGCAACCGGATCGTAGGCAGTGATCGTATGGCGGGCTTTCACAAGTACTTTGATCACATCGATACTGGGAGCCTCGCGCATGTCGTCGGTCTTCGGTTTGAACGATAGTCCCCAGACGCCGACTTTGGATTTTTTCTTGAGCGTTTTCAGGATCTTTGCGATGAAGCGCAGACGCTGATGCTGATTTACTTGGTCGGTTGCCGCTACGATTGGCATTGGTACGCCGTACTGCTTGCCAGTTGCCATGAGCGCCTTTACATCTTTCGGGAAACAACTTCCGCCATAGCCGATTCCGGCGTGCAGAAACTTCGGTCCGATCCGGTTATCGAGCCCCATTCCCAGTGCGATGTTTCGGACATTTGCCCCTGTTTTCTCGCA
>CAZLUK010000005.1:0-2847 GCA_964562735.1 uncultured Candidatus Peribacteria bacterium | reverse complement strand
AGCGGGACTTGCGGTGGACGAAGCGGCACAAATGCTGGCATCTGCTCTGCTCATGATTCATGTGCAATCTAAAACAATATCTCCGCAGGCAGCTGATAAACTGGGCCAACCGCTGGTCGCCGCCATCCTCCGCGATCTGCTTGGAAAAGACTTTAACTGGCGCGACGATGGGCTTCTCAGGACTATTCCATTCACCCGCGCCATGCTGATCCGGTTTTTGGCAACCGCGGTCACCGGACGCATGTCTGTTTCGTCAGTTCCTCCTCCCACGGTTCCACTCGGAGTGGTATGGTGGGAGAGAGTGCGATAAATCTATGCGTGAAGCCATAAAACACCTGTTGACTCCCCAAAAAACTAGCGTAGAGTGCGAGTTTGAATGAACGCCATACTGCCTGCCGGCATTGAGTCCTATCTCAAGGAAGCCGGTTTTTCAGTGACTGAGATGCTCCTACTCCGAAAACTGGTAGAAGAAGATTCCCTCACCATCCGCGAACTGGCTTCCAAAACCGGCAAATCCACCGGCATTCTGGCTCAAGCCATGAAGAAGCTGATGACCAAGCAGATCGCCCAAAAAAACATCATCAACGACCAGCCCCGTTACTCTATCAACTCCCTAGACGCTGTTCTGCGCTGGGTAAAAGACGACATGAACGAACGAAAAACCATTCTCGATCGCCGACACCATAACTTCGAATCCTTCATCGCCACCCTCAAAGTAGATAAGAAACGTCCCGACATCGAGTACTTCCACGGCTCGGATGGAATCAAACAGGCCTATCTCAAGCTCCTCGAATCCGGTCAGGAGCTCCTCACCTTCACTCCGGTCCTTACCATCACGGAAGCGGATCCGCTCCGGCTCTTCCGAGTGGAATACTTCCGCAAACGCCAAGTTCGCAAAATCTTCCAGCGCATTCTCTCCCCGGATTCCACCCTTGCCGGTCGGTTTCAATCCAGAGACCCCTTCGAGTACCGAAAAACTCTCCTCGTTCCCCCAACAGACCTCCCACTCACCTTTGAAAAAACCATCGTCGGTGATACCATCGCCTGCTTCAATTTCACCGAGCAGTCCGCCTGCTTCCTCCGCTATCCGGACCTCGCTAAAGCCGAGCGTGCCGCCTTCGAATCCCTGTGGGCCAAACAGCTGCATCATTCCCGCTCCGGCCAGCCCTCCGTTCCGCTCCCCACCCAGATTCCGCTCAAAACCCGCATCTTATCTTCACTCCGTGAATTCGTCCTCTCCCGCAAATCCCTCGCCGCCTTCGCGCTCTTCGCCCTTATTTCCGGCGCCCTCACTTTCGGCCTCTACCAGAGTAACCGCAACCTAAACCTCCAGCGTATGCGGGACAGAGTCATGGCGATTGCGGCGACGGGGGCGTTGCAGTTTGAGGCCAATGACATTGAAGCGGTGTATAAGCCGACAGACATCCAGAAGCCGGAATACGCCAAACTGATTGCTGCGCTGAATATGATCCGTCGTGGCAATACTGACATTCAGTATGCCTATATCATGCGGGCAACCCCTGATCCATCCAAATGGAAATTTGTTGCAGACGCAGATTCACTCAATCCGGCAATAAAAAAAGATATTAATAAAGATGGAAAAATCGATGCCATAGATCAATTGAGTTCTCCGGGTGACATCTATGATATTAGTTCGTATCCGTGGTCTTTGGAAGCTTTTCAGAAGCCCATCGTCGATCCAAGACCGATTACCGATCAATGGGGAACTTTAATAACCAGTACTGCACCTATACATGACAAATCCGGCAAGGCCATTGCGTTAGTGGGGATCGATATGTTCGCAAGTAAGTTAGATGAACTTTCCAATGAAACATTCAGTCCTCTCATTGCTTTTGCAGGTCTGTTCTTCATATTTCTTTTCATTCGGTTCTGGGCTTTGAATAAATCATTACTGGTTGAATGTGCTCAAGCGTTACACAAAAACAGGAGGAAGGCATTTTTGTGGATTGTATTCGTTACTCTCGTAGCTCTGAGCTTGGTGTATGCCTTCAGGCTCTACACGTATCATCTGTTGTTGAAGCAAAGCGGTGAACGCCTGATGGCGATAGCCGTGACGGCTGCCAATGATTTTGATCCGAAGGATTTGGAGCAATTACATTGGGCGCGGGATATGAAAACGGAGGCGTATCAAAGAGTATTCCAAAAACTGAATGAAATCAGAAATAGAAATCCAGACGTTACCTATTTGTTTTTGATGAGACCAACAAATGAATCATTGGTGTATGAATGGGTGGCTGATGCTGATGCAAATTGGAATTTGCCGTTCTATGCAAAGTCTACGTTAGGAGACTTTGGTCCGATGATCGAATCCGATGAGAATACCCCTCCCGGCGTTGCGAATTATCATCCTGATAATTACATTTTCGACGAAGGCATGCAGAGGCCGTTTCACGGATCTACCGGTCCCGATCAATGGGGAGGCGGGTATGTTACAAGTGCAGTACCGATTTATGATGCACAGGGACGTGCCATCGCAGTATTGTCACTCAATATCGATCTTTCAAAAGTTCAGTATTAATAACGGGGTTGTGTAACTTGTCACTCCGTAACTGCTCACTGACCCTGTCGAACTATTTCCTATGACTCAAGAAATCACTTCCACATACAGGAGCAGGTTTCCTACCTGCGTTTGTTGGTCGGAGTTGAGACTCTCCAACCGCGGGTAGGAAACCTGCTCCCGTTGAAGAATCAGGAGTTTTTTCGGTGCAGGGGTCAGTGAGCAGTTACCTTACTTGCGTTCGCCGCGGGTTTTCTGTTCACGTTCGTTCACATAGTCTCGTAAAGCACGTTTGCTGATGCGGCTGCGGTCGACATTATCATCCTGAG
>CAZLUK010000004.1:0-17950 GCA_964562735.1 uncultured Candidatus Peribacteria bacterium | reverse complement strand
TAGCGGGAATTGCAATCGGAGCAAAGAATAATCGCGAATGAACTCACGAATCGGCTGATGCCCATTTTACATTTCTGCAAACAGAAGGCAGAAAGGGGCCGGAAGGTGAGGAAAGGCAGGAAAGGCAGAAAGGTAAAACGTTCCTGCCCTTCCTGCCCTCTCATCAACCTTCCTGCCCTCCCGCTTGGGAAATCTTTAATTACATCAGCCGATTCGTGAGTTTATTCTTTCCTACGTAAGTGGTCACTGAGTCTACAGGAATGTCTGATTTTAGTTGCGTAGCACGAGGCTTCCAGCTCGTGTGCATTTAACACGGCCACGATGGCCGTGCTACTGCCTCTCTCACAGACTCAGTGCCCACTTACTTTCCTACTTTGGATGTCTATACTGAGCCTAGGACAATAACAAATTCTCCCTTCACCGTAAGCGTCTTCACGATGTCTGGAAGCCCGCTGATTGTCAAAGCAATCACTTCTTCATGCATCTTCGTGAGTTCGCGCGCAATAACAATCTTTCTGTTCGGTTGATCTATGAAGACGCTCGAAAATTCTGAGAGGGTTTTTTCGATTCGGTGAGGGGATTCGTAGAACACGATTGTTTTCTCTTCAGTTTTCAGCGAATATAGCAGCGTCTGTCGGCCTTTTTTTATCGGCAAAAATCCGAGGTATGAAAACCGGTTGATCGGAAGGCCGGAAATGCTGAGGGCTGCCAAAAACGCTGAAGCTCCTGGGATCACTTCCATCGCTTCGCCAGCCTCGCGTACTTTGGATACTACTGCGTACCCGGGGTCGGAAATTCCCGGTGTTCCGGCGTCCGAGACGAGGACAAGATGTTCGCCTTTACGAAGACGCTCGACGATCCATCCGACTTTTCGGTCATCCGTGTACCCGTGGAATGAGATGAGTTCTTTCTTTGGTAGGTTCAAAAGCTTCAGGAGATGCCCGGTTACACGTGTGTCTTCGCAGATGATCGCCGTACACTTTTCCAGTGTTTCCTTTGCGCGGATCGTAATGTCTTTCAGGTTGCCGATGGGAGTTGAAAGGATTGATAACATCAAACGTTGGAGGGAGTGTGAAATAGTACGAGGCCCTGAGTCGAGTCGAATGGGCCGATGGGAGTTGAAAGGATTGAAAGCATTATGAGGATTCTATACGGCTTTGCCTCAATAATGCTAAGCTTTGTTGCTGTGAATTGCCCATATATAAGCCATGTACGAGGTTCGGCTACGCCGCTATTTTTGAGATTATTAAATCAATTGAGTATACCTGCCAAGGACCATCCACAGAATAAGGAGTATTAACGGCTGATGGATGAAGTAGATCGGAAGAGACTTTCGGCCCGTCCAAAGCAGCCATTTGGGCCATTGGATTCTATTAAATATCAAGAGAAAAGCTTGGCGCTGTGGAATGTACAGGACGTCCCCGAGTCCCATCCCGATCAGCACCGGACCGAGCCATGGCAGCAGCGGATAGTAATCGACCGAGATGAATCCTTTATTCATAATTCCAAACGGTAGGAGGAGGGGAGTCGTGATTGCACCGGTCGGTAGGACGAACGCTGTCAGAAACAAGAGAGTGCCGAGGAGCAGGTTCCATGTCCTGAGCGGACGAATTACGGATTGAATGACGGTTGCGATTGCGATCAGATGAAGTATGCCGAAGACGACGAACGTGCTGGGATCGATGATCCATGTGATGATCGTCACTATCATGCCGCTTGCCAGAATCACGAGTGCGCGCTTTCCGTACTTCCATCGTCTGAATCCCGGAGCTGTTCTTTCCCACGAGATCACGAAGCAGATGCCGATGAGCATGAGAAAAACGGAGGCCGTAAACCGCGCGAAGGCCGCAAACATTCCGGTTGTCACATCGAATCCAAAACCATAATAATGCGAAAGATCGAAACCCAGGTGGTAGGCTATCATTCCCAGTACTGCCAGTCCGCGGATGCAATCGAGCTCCGGATATCGTTGGTTCAGATTGGTCATGCGATTATTCTAAACTACTTCGGCAGGGTCTTCCCTTTTAGGGCTTTTCCGGTATCCTCGCTTGGCTTCTTTCATGTGAATTTCTATGGCGAAACCCCCCGCCCCGAGTGACGACCAGCAGCAGGTACCACTCGACACCAAGAATATCGGCCATATCAATGCCCGGCCAATCGTGACTGAAATGGAGGAGAGCTACCTGAACTATGCGATGAGCGTTATCGTTTCACGAGCTCTTCCCGATGCGCGCGATGGCTTGAAGCCGGTGCATCGTCGGATCCTGTACGTGATGCATGAGGGCGGTCTGACAGCTGCAGCCAAGTTTAGAAAATCGGCGACGGTCGTAGGAGATGTTATTGGTAAATATCACCCGCACGGCGATTCAGCCATATACGAAGCGATGGTTCGTATGGTGCAGGATTTTTCTATGCGCTATCCGCTCGTCCAGGGACAGGGGAACTTCGGTTCTATTGACGGAGACAATGCAGCCGCCTACCGCTACACCGAGGCAAAAATGCAGAAGATCACCGAGGAACTTTTGCACGATATCGACAAAGATACCGTCGAATTCCGTCCGAACTACGATGGGAGCAGAAAAGAACCAGCTGTGCTGCCATCCCGTCTCCCAAACCTGCTCCTCAATGGCACGGTCGGCATCGCCGTCGGTATGGCGACCAATATTCCGCCCCACAACCTCCGTGAGCTTACGGCTGCGATTCTGCACCTCGCCAGTCACCCGAATGCCACGGTCGAAGATCTGCTTGAATTCGTTCAGGGTCCGGATTTTCCGACCGCCGGATACGTCTATGACAAAGAGGCCCTCAAGCAGGCGTATCTCACCGGCCGCGGTTCGGTGATTTGTCGTGGGAAAGCCGATATCGAAGAAGTTGGCAATCGGTACATCATCCGTATTTCCGAGCTTCCGTACCAAGTGAATAAGTCGGTGCTCATCACGCGCGTGGCCGAACTTGTCACCGATAAGATCATCCAGGGCATCTCTGACATTCGTGATGAATCAGATCGCGATGGCATTCGGGTTATTATCGAACTCAAAAAAGACAGTTATCCGCAGAAGATCCGGAACCAGCTTTACAAGCATACAGATCTACAGACGAGTTTTGGCTACAACTGCATCGCGCTCGCGGATGGCTTACAGCCCAAGCTCCTCAATCTTCAGGAATTCCTGCAGATCTTTATCGAGCACCGCCGAACGATGATCACGCGTCGGGTGACCTTCGATCGTAATCGTGCCAAAGAACGTGCTCACATTCTTGAGGGACTTACGATTGCGCTCGACAATATCGACGCTGTCATCAAGACGATTCGTGCGAGCGAAACACAGGATGATGCGAGGACGAGCCTAATGAAGAAGTTCAAACTGTCCGATATTCAGGCTGGAGCTATTCTAGAGATGCAGCTGCGGCGCCTGGCCGGTCTTGAGCGCAAGAAGATCGAGGACGAGCTGAAAACGACGCTCGCGTTTATCAAAGAATGCGAAGTCATCCTAAAGGACAAAAAGAGGATCGACGCCATCATGGTAACCGAACTGAGTGACCTCACGAAGAAATACGGCGATGACCGCCGCACGGTGGTCGTAAAGCACGCAGTTGGCGAATTTTCGGCCAAGGATACAATTCCGAATGCCCCGATGATGGTGGCTCTCACGACTCATGGCTATGTGAAGCGCTTGAGCCCGGCTCAGTTCCGCGCGCAGAACCGCGGCGGCAAAGGCATCAAGGGCATGACGACTAAAGAGGAGGATGAGATCATGAGTATCGTCAGTGCCATGAATCACGATGACATGCTCTTCTTTACGAGCACGGGTCGGGTCTTCAAGCTCCCGGTGTATGAGCTTCCGCAGGCCAGCCGTACGGCCAAGGGTCAGGCGATTGTCAACTTGCTCCAACTACAACCCGGGGAAAAAGTAGCGGCCATTATGAAAGCCAAGCTCGAGGGCAAGAATCACCTCTTCATGACGACGGTGAAGGGCACCGTCAAACGTACCGAGCTTGCCGAATTCGAGAACATCCGCCGTTCCGGCCTCATCGCCCAGAAAGTGAACGACGGCGACGAACTTAAGTGGGTGGTGGCAACCAGCGGCAAGGACGAAATTTTCATTCTCACCAAGAAAGGCAAATCAATCCGCTTCATTGTGACGGATGTCCGTGCCATGGGACGCGCAGCGGCGGGTGTGCGTGGCATCAAGATCGGTGCGGGAGACAAGGTGGTGGAGGCGACGGTGGTGAGCGATCCTGAGAAGAGCCAACTGCTTGTTGTGATGGAAAATGGCTTGGGAAAGTCCACACCGGTGACTCTGTATCGATTACAGGGCAGGGGCGGAAGCGGTGTGAAGGCCGCCCAGCTGACGGCCAAGACCGGTGACATCGTCGGCGGAGCGATTCTCTCGGAGGCTGATCAGGGAGATCTCATATGTATCAGCAAACAGGGCCAGACCATTCGCATGAAGCTTTCGGATATCCCGACCCGCGGCCGCGCAACACAGGGAGTCATTGTCATGCGGCTGACTGCCGGCGATAAAGTAGCTTCCGTGAGTGTCGTCATGTTTGACCCCAATGCCGAAGTGGTCGCCGAGACTGAGGAATCGGTTGAAGGCGAGCCGCAGCTTTTGGAGGAGGAGGTTTCAGAGGCGAAGGAAAGGACTGCAAAGAAGACCAAGAAAAAATAGTTTCTGGTTTACCAGTTTCTTGTTTTCGTAGGTCAAACCAGTAACCAGAAACCAGAAACCTAATCCAGAATCTCTTGCAGCCGCCAGTACCAGCCTTTACAATTCCTCAGCTATGAAAAAAGGTATTCACCCCCCGATGTACAAAGATGCCGTCGCGAAGTGTTCTTCCTGTAATGCCGTCTACAAGATTCCGGCTACGGTAAAAATTCTTCAGGTAGAAGTCTGCGCCAACTGCCATCCGATTTACACCGGAGAATACCGTGGACTATTGGTGTCCGGCCGGGTGGATCGCTTCCGTAAGGCTACCGAGGCTACCAAGAAGAAACAGGCAGCGATCAAGGTTATTGAGGATAAGAGGAAGGCCAAGCCGGCGATCAAGAAAAAGGCGAAGAAGACTAAGTAGAATTAACTCACGAATCGGCTGATGCCAATTTTACATTTCTGCAAACAGAAGGCAGAAAGGGCAGAAAAGTGAGAAAAGGAAGGAAGGTGTAGCAAAGAGAACCAAAACCTTTCTGCCTTTCCTGCCTTTCCTGCCTTTCCTTACCTTCCTGCCCTCCCGCTTGGGGAACCTTTTAAAAACATCAGCCGATTCGTGAGTTCATTCAAAGAATCATGATCTGGTTTCCTCACAGCGACCGGAATGGTCTTTCGCTCGCACTCAAGCCAAAAGAGTGCTACAACTAGGCAATGAACATTCGTCAGGCGAGGCTGCTTCAAGCCATTATCGACCAGTTCATCGATTCCGCTATTCCGGTGGGGTCCAAGAAGCTTTTGCAGTCGGCCGAATTTTCGGTGTCCTCGGCTACCATCCGTTCGGAGATGTCGGAGCTTGAAGAACTTGGTTTCCTTGAGCAGCCGCACGTGTCCGCCGGGCGCATACCTACCGTCAAGGGTTACCGCATGTACGTCCAGGAAATCATGAAGCCGACCGATCACGAGCGTGCCGTGCGCGTCCGGTTCGATGATCTCAAAGAAGAATATTTTCGCCACAAAGATAAAGAACGCGTGTACGAGTCCGTCGCGCTGCTTGCGAACATGATGCCGAATGTCGCGTTCGCAACCGTGCCGCACCGCGAACGGGTGTATTACCTCGGTTTGGCGAATGCCGTGCGGCAGCCGGAGTTTCAGGCGGACAGCGCACTCGTGAGTGGGGTCGTTGAAGTGCTTGAGAAACGTCTCACGGACGTCATTTCAAAAGTCGAACTCACAGATCAGGTGCAGTACTTTGTCGGCGACAAGGATCTCTGTCCGGAGTTCCAGAGTTGCACGATGCTGCTTACGAAGTATCGTATCCGTGATCAGGTCGGTGCCATCGGAATTTTGGGTCCTGTACGCATGGACTACGGCTACAACACGGTGGCGCTCGATATGGTGGCAGATTTGATTCGTGATTCTTAACTGCTTTATTCTGCTTCGTTTTCTAATAGCAACCTCAATCTTAGACTTGGCTCTCCTGCGCATGGTCCCCCATGATTCGCAATATCGTCGGCCAGACTGGTAGCAAGTTTTCCATGCGCTGTGGAAGAAAGCCATTACCGAGGTACTCTCGGCTGAAGAGCAGGGCAAGCAGAAGGATCTCGAGAGCAAACTTGAGCAGAGCGGGGGAGTACCGCTGCCGAGCAAGGCGATGCTGGAAGCGGAGGCGAAGAAGAAACTCTAACCGCCGAATTCTTGGTCATAGATGTCTTTGTCCCAAATGATCCAGGGGGAAGCGGGCGGAAACGTCGTCAATATGGGCTTCCCCGTTTTTGCGCACATTCGTTCGTACAGATGGACGCCTCCCAGATTCTTTGCGCGTTCTTCCATACGCTCGTCGTACGACTCCCGTGGAAGCGGGGCTGAAAATCGACGGCGATGTTTGACTTCCTCGCCTGTGATTTTGAATGCTTTTCCCGAAACGGCGCTTCGGGTGATGATCGGTTCGTCGGATGCTGGCAATTTGTCAGGCAATACCGAGGGATCGATCGCCTGCCCTGACTGCGCGAGTTTCTGCTCATGCCACAGCAGTTTTTGAGTCGCCGCGTCGGATCGCGACACCGGGAAATATCTTTGGGCCATCGAATGATTGTAGGGGAACGGGGAATCCGTCATCGGGAAGAATTCGCCCCATTCGCCGCTGGACCGCATCTGCTCGATGAGTATTGGCACTGTAGTTTCATACTTCTCCTTCGTGTATTGCGTGTTCATGATGCAGTAACGTTTTTTCCTGAGCCCGTTGCACCCGAAACAATCTTGGCATCCGACGCAAAAATTGCAGTAGAAAAGGTCGCTACAGCCGTCGTAACAGTAATAGCAGAAAGCAGAACGCGAAAATCGATTGCCACAGCGGGCGATTTCATACGTTTGTTCGACTTGATCGCCGTATGCCGTGAAATCGTAGCAATCCTTCACTCCGTCGAACGCGAAGGAGCAGAAACGCAAATCCTCTCCGTTCCGAACCAGATATGAATCACGAACGTTCTTGCTCTGGAATATGTAATTTCCCGACACGTTTTCCGTCATGTTCATGGTGGCGTGCGGCCTAGGCTGCTGTTGCCAGAATTCGAGCGCTTTCCGTTCCAACTCTTTCCTCTGGGCGTACGATGAAAGCGTCATTTCCTTCAGGAACTCTTCATATGCCTCTTTTGTGCACTGCTTGTTGAAGATGCAGTACTTAGCATGGCGCAGATTCACGCAGCTGAAGCAAGAGTGGCAGGAGCGGCAATTGAGAAGATATAGACCGTCGGTGCATTCCATGCATTCCTGGGACTCCTGCGTGTTGTAGCAATGGGTGCAGGCTGTGCACTGGTAACAGAGCTCGCATGCGGCAACGTCAGTGCAGTCCGTACAGTTCGTGCTACCCACGGATCTCTCGCAGCATAAGCAGTCCTCCGATCTCCTAGTGTTGAAGCACAAATAGCAATGTTTGTTCTCCGAAGCGTTGTTGCAGAAATCACAGTTGACGTTTTTCAGCGTCATCAAGGCGAAGTGAGGTGTAGCGGCCTGCAGTTCATTTAGCTGGGGGAACATCGCCCGCTGTGGATCGGGAATTCTGCCGCTCTCGAGCTCATTCCAAGCGTTGCTCCACCAGTATTCGTTTTCGTAAACGGCAAATGGAACTTTCTCCGAGAACATGGAGAACATGTACTTTCCCGAGACGGATGACGGACGCGTGTACACGGTGATTTGATTGATGGACGCGAGACGACGCTGGAAACGGCACTCCGGGCACCTCGTCGGTGGCGGAATCGCATACTTCTTTCCGCCAAAAACCGGCGAGACTTTATCGTAAAACGCCAGATCGGCATCGGTGACATCGAAGCTTTGCTTGCACCAGCCGTTTGCGCAGGTTTGTTGCATCTTTATTCAGTGTACACGTAACTGTGCACTGAGTCTGTAGGAATGTTTGATTTTCGTTGCGTAGCACGGGGCGGCTTCCAGCCCGTGTGCATTCAACACGGCCACGATGGCCGTGCTACTGTCTCTTGCGCAGGGTCAGTGCCCACTTACGTGTACACATGTGGACGTATGTCTTCCTCCGGGATGTATCGTAAGATTTGAAGATAGATTGCACGCAGGGTCCCTCTATCCAGTTCTGTATGGAGTGGAATTGTCAGAGTCTGTTTTGCATCGTCTTTCAGCCGCCGTAGTTTCACATGACTTCCGCGCTGACGATCGACATCGAAGCCGAACGTTTTCAGGATGCTTACAATCTCTTTTCCGGAGAGGACGCGCAGCTTAGGCATGTGTGTGTACCGGGAGCTCGAAACTCACCAGGACGGAAGGAGAAGAAGTGAATTCACTCGAAAGATCCTCATCCTCCATGTGAAGCGTCAATGCTTCCTGAATATTTTTTGAGAGCTTGTCGAGGGAGGCAGCTTCGGTCACGATCGGCAGATCCATGCATTCAGCAACATATTTTTTTTCGCCTTTCGATACGCGGAATTGAATGATGCTTTTCATAGTACAAAATGTACTCTGGAGGAGGCTTTTTGTCGAGATGATTAATATACGGTTTCTAAGTAGCACTCTTCGCCCTTCGATGCGCTGCGCTTACTCAGGGTGAATCGTGCCGATGGAGAAAAAATTGGTGACATAGATGCCTAATAGATACTTTTCAGGTAGCAGTCTTCGCAATAGACTATTTCTGGCCTTTCGGGGGCGTAACTTGTCGAGATAGTTTTTTGGCACTTGGCACAGGTTCGGTTCCATAGTTTTCTAGGATTTCTGAGTGCCATCCGATCTTTGTGGCGTTGATCCGGATGTCTGCGGGGAATTGGCAATTTCATCTTTCGATAAAAATCCAGTTCCTGTTTGATGATTTTAAAAGGCTTCTTTGTAACTTCGCATTCGATGGCCCAATTCAAGATATCGTCAGTAACGGCATCGATGTCGTCTGGAAGAGTAAGTGCCTGAATGTAACGGTCCGCCTTTGGCAATGGTGGCTCGTAGTCTGACCATCGGAAATTCCGACTAAGCGCTTGGTCTTTGGAGAGCGGAAAATAATCGTTGGCCATCGATTCATTGTACGTGTACGGCGACAGCCGCAGCGGGCAAAATTCGCCCCATTCGTCGGTATTCCGCAGATACTCCAAGATCTGCGCCATCAGTTTTTCATATTCTTCTTTCGTATATTGCATATTGAGAACGCAGTATCGCTTGTGACGGATTCCAACGCAGCCAAAGCAGTCCTGACAGCCGATGCAGTGCTCGCAGTACAGAAGATTGCTACAGCTCTGCCAGCAACAAGCACTGAAGATGACCTGAAGTGCGCCTTCGCCGATGCCCCAAGAGTCATAACACAGCTCGGCCGGGCGACCCCAGTGAGAAATATCGTGGCAATCGCGCGCTCCTTGCACCGCATTGCAGTTTTTGCAGTCTTGTAAATCTACGCAGTCGAAACAGAGCTCGGAGTCTTTGCAATTAGTCAGATAGTCTCCGTGCACATTCTCATTGCCGAGACCGTTGATGGGTTTTCTGGGAAGCGCCAGCAGCTGGGGATTCATCTTCTCTCTGACTGCCGCTATTTTCGCATGTGACAGCGAAACAAATTCTTTCATTGTTTCTCGATATTCTTCTTTGGACAACTGCTGATTGAAAAAAACGAATTCACGATTTCTGAGTCCAACGGAGCCGAAGCATTGCTTGCAATTGATACAGTCGAACAGAAATGCCGATTCTGAGCAGTTTGTGCAATTCTGCGTGTACGAATCACGGTAACAATTCCGGCAATTCACACAGTTGTAACACAGTTCCGAGTCGTAAACGAAATAACTGTCGATGACGTTTTTTGAATGGTAAACGCTGTGCACATACAGACAGTCCTCCGAATAATCGCAGCAATAGCACAGGTAGCAATTCTTATCCCAGCCGCTGTATTGGACATATTCCGAGTTCTCATTGCCATCGACCATTAACGAAATAATAGGAACGGCGGTGCGTAGCAGCTCAAGCTGCTCGAAAAATGGAATGTCGAAACGGAACGCGGCGCCGTAGGAAAGAGCATCCCAATCATCGGCCCACCATTCTTTCGGATCATAGACGACGTACGGTTTGTCGGGGGATACCGATGAGATAATGTCTTTGCCGGATTTGCTGGACGTTCTACGGTACAGATGTCGGTCATTGATATATGCGAGCCTTCGCTGCTGCCTGCACTCCGGGCACCTCGTCGGTGGTGGAATCGCATACTTCTTCCCGCCGAAGACCGGCGAGATTTTATCGTAAAACGCCAGATCGGCGTCGGTGACGTCGAACGATTGCTTGCACCAGGGGTTTGAGCAGGTTTTCTGCATGAAAGTATGCTACCAGTTTTGGCAATCATCGACGATAAACTTTCTTGCCCCCCTCGTGACCTCCCATATCCAGAATGTCGAGCAGATATGCTTGCTGTCCGTTGAATTCCCAGATGATCCGCAGGTCTCCAGTAACGCGGGCTGCAAAGGCATTTTCACCCGTAACGCGGGTGATTTTATGGGTACGAAGACCCGGATGCATGGGGTTCTTTTCCAACTGACCGAGTGTTTTATCAATGCGCGCACGCAATGAGCGATCCGCAGCCACCAGATCACGCAAGCGACGAACGAAGCGCGGTTTGTATATGAGCGTGTAGGTCATACCCGACGTGGTGGGATATTCTTCCAAAGTTCAGTTCGGGGCAAAGTAACTCCCTCCTCTTGTCTAGCCGTATCGATGCCTTGCCACTGCTCTTCAGAGAGTTCTGTGATAGGTAAAGACGCTTCCCAAGCTTGGAATGCGCTCCACTCCGGATTTGTCATCCACCCAGGGAGAGCTGATGACCGACGTCGCTGCCGGAGAGCGTCATACTCCGAAAGAATGGCACGAATGATCTCCGCAGGTTCCAGCAGACCAAAGCGCTCTTTCTGGAGCTCTTTTAGGACCCGTTCTATTTTGGGAGTGAGTGTGATGCGGATAGAGGATGCCATAGCACTGAGTGGTAAAAAGTAGCAATCACTGTCTTTATTGTACTATGAGTGTAATTTTGGAGCAAGCCAATTCAATACACGGTCTTGAGATAGCAGGGTTCACAATAGACGATCTCCGGGCGGTCGGGCGCATAGGTTGTCTGAATTGCTTGCTGACACTTGGCGCAGGACCGAGGGTACAGTGTGTGACGGTTCTGGACCGTGGAAAGCTTCAGCATGCGTTCACGGGGGTGCAGTCGCGGAACCGGCAATCCTTTCTTCCGATAGAGTTTCAATTCCTGCGGGATGATTCGAAACGGCTGGTCACTTTCGGCCGAGTGAATGGTGTAAGTGAGAATATCGTCGGGAATGTCGGTGATGTTTTCCGGAAGGCGGTCAGCGTCGATTCCTTTCATCCCTTCCGGTAGCGACTGTTCGTAATCCGACCATTGCCAACCGCGCTTCAGCACTTCTGTTTTACCGAGCGGATACCATTCCGAGGCCTTTGATTCGTTGTACCCGAAAGAAGAAATTGCGGGTGTTGGAAATTCTCCCCACTCTTTTGTTTTTCGCATGTGTTCAATGATTTTTGGAATAAGCGCCTCGTATTCTTCTTTTGTGAACTGCGCATTGAAGACACAATATTTTGCTCTCTTCAGGCCGAAACATCCGAAACAATTGCTGCAACCGTGGCAATTGTCGCAGTACAGCAGTTGATCGCATTGATACGTGAGATTGCAGAATGCGCTCATCTTGAGATCGATGACATTCGTGCAGTCGTACAGGAGTTCGCAGTCTCCTGCGCGCATGATATCGAAACAGTCCTTATTGCGGTGACCCTCAAAGACATAGAAGCAGTCTTCGAAATACTTCGTGTTGTAGCCGTGCCGGACGTTTTTTGAATGAAACAGGTAATTGCCGGTGCATTGTTCCGAGCCGATCTCCCAAAGATGTGGCACCGGCATCGTGAGACGAAGTTTTTCTACATTCTGCATAAATTCCTGACGGTATTTCGAGTCCGTTAACAGGCGTTCCCGTGCAGTATCGAATTCCTTCGACGTGACACTTACATTGAGAATCTGATTTGATGCATTTCTGCGACCCACGCATCCAAGAATACGGCTTCCGCCTTTGCAATCGATGCAGTACATCGAGTCGGTTAAATTGAAGCACAGTTTCAGCCAGTCGCTGTTGTAACAATCCTCAGAAAAGATGCAGCTGCTACAGAGTTCCATTCTTTCGCAGGAAAAGCAGTCGATACAGTCCAGACAATGGAAGATGAAATCGCTGAAGTACACGTTCTCAGCATCGATGATGGAACTGCACATGTAGCAGTTCTTGTTACGAGAACTGTGAACGGTGTAGTCCGAATTTTCGCTCTGCGTGTTGAAAATACAGAGACGTGGTACCGCTTTTTTGAGTTCACGGAACTGCTCCGCAAAGTTCCGGGAGAAAACAAACGGCCTGCCGTACTGTAGCGCGCTCCACTGGTCGGACCAGAAGCACTCATGGCATAGAATGGGGAGGCCTTTGTCAGGGGAATAGATCGAGATAACCTGTTTCTTGCAGGAGGAACAAGTGTTTTTGTAATAGTGACTGTCGTTACGAAACGCGGTGCGGCGCTGCTGCCTACAGGCGGGGCAATGCAAAGGTGCAGGCAGGGAAATGGGATTTCCCGCGATGATCGGGGAAAGGCGTTCGAGCATGGCGAGTTCATCGCTAGATGTCTCGAACGGTTCCGCGCAAGCTACACATGGTTTCTTCATAGAGAACAGGGGGAATTGCGCTTGCAAACTTACATATGTATACTGCATATGAATAGTGTTATTCTTTTAAGAACAACAGAAAATGCTTGCAGAATACTTAGCGCAACTCGGCCTCAATGACAAAGAGCAGTCCATCTATCTGATGCTTGCCGGGATAGGCGTGCAGCCGGCTTCGATCGTTGCCAGACGCCTGACGCAGGATCGCGTCATAACGTACAAACATCTGAAGAAACTGGAATCGATGGGGCTCGTGAAGGTGTACCTCCGGGACGGGATCCAGTGTTTTGGCATTACCGGTGTTGAGGGAATCGAGTCGCATCTTGAGGATCGCAGCCAGTCGGTGAGGGAAATGACCAAGCTCATCCCGGATATCGAACCCGAACTAAAACAGCTGATGCGTGGTGAAGGATTCGTGCCGACGGTGCAAGTGTTTCAGGGCAAGTCGGGTATCAAGGGCCTCTTTCGGGACATTTTGTTTGAAGCCAAGAATGAGGGCATCATGCGCATTCGGATGATTACTTCGAATACGTTCGACCAGCAGATGGGTTCTGTGACGCTGGCAAAATTTATGGGAGAATTTTTCCGAGAGGCGCGCAAGGCTAAGCTCGGTATCGAGATCCTGGAGGCATCGGGAACTTTGTTGCCCGAATACATCCGCCGCATAGATCCGAGGCATTTCGATCCGGATGAATTTCCCGCTGCCAGAGGCGCCACCAACGTATTCCTTGTCGGTACAGCGTTGTATCTGGCATGTTATGGCGACAGCCAGATCGGCCTCAAAATTAAACAGGAGCAGATGAGTCAGATTTTCCATTTTTTCTTCGATGCGATCAGTAGAAATCTGCCACCGCCCGATGGAAGGCCGCCGACGGACATGGAGTCATGGCTGAAAATGAAAAACGAGTAGAGACGCAAAATGTAGAGACACAAAATCTTGCGTCTCTACATTTTGCGTCTATATCTTAATGTCAGTATCCTCATGCCATGCCCACAATCGACGACTTCCAGAAACTGGATATCCGTGTCGGACGGATCACCGACGTGCAGGATTTTCCGGAGGCGCGCAAACCGGCTTACAAACTCACAATCGACTTCGGCTCTGAGATTGGCACCAAGCAATCCTCGGTGCAGATTGTTGCTAATTATCGCAAAGCGGATCTTCTTGACAGGCTCGTGATGGGCGTCGTCAATTTCCCGCCACGTCAGATCGGGCCGTTTACTTCCGAGGTTCTCACGCTCGGCGTTCCGGATGCAAACGGCGAGGTTCGGCTGCTGAAGCCGGACTGTGATGTTCCGCTCGGCGGACGCATGTACTAAGGAGCTTTGAGCTTTGAGCTTTGAGCTATGAGTCATGAGTTTTGAGAACGTTGTTTTCTGATAACTCAAAGCTCACAACTCACAACTCTCTTGAGAGTCTGTCTATTGTTTGACAACGGCTTCTTCCCGATAATTGCCGTACTTTAGTTTTCTTCCCTTGCGCTTGTATGTCACGCATGAATCGCCTTTTCACTCGTGCACTTCCAGCCACGTTGCTGGCAGGTGCACTCATCGGTGTCGGTGTTACGTCGATTGCCGCCGCCTTTCGTGGTTCTGCCATCTTCCGAGATGTCCCAAGTACGCATTATGCTGATGAAGCGATCGGCGAGATGTACCGGCTCGGGATCATCAAAGGACTCGACAGTTCGCACTTTGGCCCGGATGAGCCCTTGACCCGTGGACAGGCCGCAATTCTATTTCAGCGGCTCCGTAACGAAATCAAAGGCACCACGTCCACAAGTTCCAGTTCCAGAAGCCGCACGTCCTCCAGTAGCTCCTCGGTGAGCAGCAGCTCTTCCGTCAGCAGCAGCACAGCAAGTACCTCCACTTCAAGCTCGTCGTACAATCCTGGAGGATCGATTCGTTTCAATGCGAACGGATACAACGTCGACAAGAACACTGCGACTAGTGAAATCACTATCACGATTGTCCGGACCGGCGGCAACACCGGTGCCGGCACCGTGGAGTACACCTTCAGTGGCGGCACGGCCATTGCAGGCAAAAACTACACTCCGCTCGCCGGCACGCTGACATTTGCTACCAAGGAGACGAGTAAGAAGATCAATATGAAGATCTTTAACGATACTACGACGTCCGGTACCAAGACGGTGATGCTTACGGTGAAGAAGCCGACTGGAGCTCTGACGCTTGGCGAACCGAGTACTATCACGCTTAATATTAACGATCCGAACAGCGCTTCATCTTCCTCCTCCTCGATTTCGAGTAGTGTCAGTGCCGCGACGACAATCTCACTCAGCGCCAGCGCATACGGAGTGGCGGAGAACGGTGGCAGCATAACGATCACCGTAAACCGAACCGGCGTCACGGCCACTCCGGTCGGCGTTAACTATACGACGAGCAACGCTTCAGCCAACTCTGGTACCGATTACACGGCGATGAACGGCACCTTCACGTTTGCCGCTGGCGAAATCGTGAAAACGTTCACTGTTTTTGTCACCAATAATGCGTCCATCGAAGGCGCCCGCTTCTTCAACGTTATTCTATCGAATCCTACGGGTGGTGCTGCTCTTGGTATGCTCAGCGCAGCGGTCACCATCAACGACGATGAGTCCATTCCAGTTACTGGCAGCGGCTCGTTCAAGTTCAGTAGTTCCACATATGCCGTTACTGAGGCTTCGGGTCAGGCGGTCATCACGGTCAACCACGTTGGCGGTTTAGGCGTAGCTTCGGTGAACTACTCGACCAACGGCGGCTCGGCACTTGCGGGTTCTGACTACGCTACGACGAGTGGTACCCTGAACTTCGCTGCGGGTGAGGCGAGCAAGATCTTCGTTATTCCGATCTATCAGGATTCAGTTTCCGATGGTGGTGAGACCGTCTACATGAGCATCTCAAATCCCACGGGCGGAGCATCGCTCCTGGATCCGAGTATAGCTACGCTCACGATCAACGAGTAATCCGGTTGAAACTGGAGACTGTCATGGTGAGGAGCCCCTCAGGGCGTCTCGAACCATGACAGTGATAGGTAGGAAGTAGTTACTCACGAATCGGCTGAGGCTCATTTGATATTTCTACAGACAGAAGGCAGAAAGGGGTAGAAAGGTGAGGAAAGGCAGAAAAGGCAGAAAGGTAAAACGTTCCTGCCCTTCCTGCCCTCTCATCAACCTTCCTGCCCTCTCGCTTGGGGAACCTTTAATGACATCAGCCGATTCGTGAGTTCATTCGGTAGGGAGGCTAGCGCAGGAAGAAAATCCACACGACAAGTGCCAAAGCGATGCGATAGGTGCCGAACGCTGTGAAAGTGTGAGTACGGATGAACGATAGCAGCCAGCGAATGGCAGCGTAGGCGGTGACAAAAGAGACTGCGAAACCGATTGCAAGTGCCAGTATGTCGTGTGAAGAGAATAAGTCATCCGATTTCAGCAGATCAAACCCGGCAGCCAGAGCCATAGTCGGGATTGCGAGGAGAAACGAAAAATCGACGATGGCACTCCGACGAATGCCGATCAGCATGCCGCAGAGTACCGTAGCAGCTGAACGGGAAACACCGGGGATGAGCGCGAGTGCTTGCGCGGTACCGATCAGCACGGCTTGGGAGATGGTGATGTCTTGGGCTGCGGTAACGGTCGACTTTTCGTCGGTATACAGCCACTCGAAGATGATCAGGATGATGCCACCGATTCCGAGCGAAGCCGCGACGAGTGCAATGTTTCCGAGAAGATATGTTTTTACGATGCCATAAAAGAGTAGGCCAATCACTCCGGTTGGGATGAACGCAGCGGTGACTGTGAGCCACAGTTTCCGGTTACTGATGATCATCTTCCAGTAGACAAGGACTGCGGCAGCGATGGCACCCAGTTGAATTGCGATTTCAAAACTCTTGAGGACGTCCGTTTCAGACAGTCGAAGCAAGTGCCCAGCGATGATGAGGTGACCCGTCGATGAAATAGGCAAGAATTCGGTGATGCCTTCGATGATGCCGAGAAAAGAGGCCTGGAGGAGAGTCATGAAATCGTGCTGAATGCAGAAGTCACGCTTGTGAGCGAGAGCATGATGACGACAATTGCAACGTACAGGAGTAGTGCGACCAGAGATGCCGCCGCAGCGACATCTTTCGTTAGCTTGATCCCCGGATGATAGTGACCTTCACGGTGAGTTTTCTCACAGTCATCGACAGTGTCGGCCAGACGTTCGATGGCGGTATTCAGGAGTTCGATGACGACAAAAAATCCGCCGATAAACGATAATCCGATGATGAATGGGAATGCTAAGTCAATGTCTAGGAAGATCCCAATCACAAGACAGACCAGAATATGTCCAAGCGAAAACAAACGCAGGTTTCTTTCATGTAAAAACGCGTGTCCGAGGCCCGAGAGTGCAAAGCCGAGGCTTTTTGTGGTGCGTTTCATGTTGGGTAAAACTAGACGGATATGCCGGGAACTGGGAATTTTCGACAGAAGGCCATTACCTCTTTCTGGAGGCCGATGATGAAGCTTTCGTCAGTCCGTTTGGAAACGGCCTTCAGTATGAAATTGGCTAAAATTTCCATATCTTTCTCCTGCATGCCGCGAGTCGTGATGGCGGGTGTGCCGAGCCGGACACCGGATGGGTCCATGGGCTTTCGGGTGTCATTTGCGATCATATTTTTGTTGAGCGTGATGCCGACTTTATCGAGCACCGTTTCTACATCACTTCCGCCGATGCCCCAGGATTTCACGCAGTCGATGAGCATCAGGTGATTGTCGGTGCCGTTGGTGACGAGTTTTACGTTTTTATTCATGAGGTAGTTGGCCAGGTGCTTGCTGTTTTGGATTACTTGCGCAGCATAGTCTCTGAATTCGGGTTTGAGTGCTTCACCGAAAGCGACAGCTTTGGCTGCTATCATTTGCATAATCGGCCCCCCTTGGAAACCGGGAAACACCGACTTGTCGATCTTTTTTCCGAGCTCGGGATCGCGGCACATTATCATGCCGCCACGCGGACCGCGCAGGGTCTTGTGAGTGGTGGTTGTGATGATGTCGAAGCCGTCATGAAACGGGTTACGGAGCGCTTTACCGGCGATGAGTCCGGCGATGTGCGCCATGTCGGCTACCGTCACGGCACCCACTTC
>CAZLUK010000003.1:0-12659 GCA_964562735.1 uncultured Candidatus Peribacteria bacterium | reverse complement strand
AAGATCGGTATGGAATGACGGGGGGAATTTTGCGATGACCGGCCCGGTGGTGAACGCATGCTGCGGGCTCTTGTTCCAGCGGTAGAACGATCCGTCCGGCTTGATGAAGTACCACGTCTTGTCCTTGCTGAGCACCCAGCGCTCATCCAAACCGCCCCAGTTGCGATAGTCGTTGATGCAGCCCTGAAGTCCTAAATCTTCCGACTGGGTGATGAGGAGCGAAAGAACGGTATGGAATGATGGGGGAAATGTTCTAATGACCGGCCCGGTGGTGAACGCATGCTGCGGGCTCTTGTTCCAGCGGTAGAACGATCCGTCCGGCTTGATGAAATACCACTTCTTGTCCTTGCTGAGCACCCAGCGCTCATTCAAATCCGCCCAGTTGCGGTAGTCGTTGGTGCCGCCTTGAAGGCCTAAATCGGTTTGGTTAATGAGGAGCGAAAGATCCGAATAGTACGACGGGGGGAATTTTGCGATGACCGGCCCGGTGGTGAACGCACCCTGCGAGCTATTGTTCCAGCGGTAGAATGATCCGTCCGGCGTGATGAAGTACCACGTATTTTTGTCCTTACCGAGTATCCAACGCTCATTCAAACCGCCCCAGTTTAGATAGTCGCTGATATTGTTTTGAAGCCCCAACCCGACATTCACCGTGAGTTGATCGCCGTTCATTAAGACATTTCCAGCTGCCTGGACATTCGCATCCGGCTGGTTAATAAGAAGCGAAAGATCAGCATGGAATGACGGGGGGAATTTTGCGATGACCGGCCCGGTGGTGAACGCAGTCTGCGGGCTCTTATTCCACTCGTATAATGATCCGTTCGGCGTGATGAAGTACCACGTATTTTTGTCCTTACCGAGTATCCAACGCTCATTCAAACCGCCCCAGTTGCGGTAGTCGTTGTAACCTTGAAGCCCTAAATCGGTATGGTTGATGAGCAGAGAAAGATCCGCATAGTGGGACGGGGGGAATTTCGCGATGACCGGCCCGGTGGTGAACGCAGTCTGCGGGCTCTTGTTCCACTCGTAAAATGATCCGTCCGGCGTGATGAAGTACCATGTATTCTTGTCCTTGCTGAGTACCCACCGCTCGCCCAAACCCGCCCAGTTAAGGTAATCATTGATGTTATTCTGATTCATGAGAAGGGAAAGATCCAAATAGTACGACGGGGGGAATTTTCCGATGACCGGCCCGGTGGTGAACGCAGTCTGCGGGCTCTTGTTCCACTCGTAAAATGATCCGTCCGGCGTGATGAAGTACCATTTATCGTCCTTGCTGAGTACCCACCGCTCGCCCAAACCGCCCCAGTTGCGATGGTCGTTGCCGGCACTTTGATTGATAAGACGGGAAAGATCTTGGTGGAACGACGAAGGGTATTTTCCGATGGCGGGCCCGGTGGTGAACGCATTCTGCGGGCTCTTGTTCCACTCGTAAAATGATCCGTCCGGCGTGATGAAGTACCATGTATTCTTGTCCTTGCTGAGTACCCACCGCTCGCCCAAACCCGCCCAGTTAAGGTAGTTGTTATCTCCGCTTTGGAGAGTGATCCGGCCGAAACGCACGAAGAGGGAAAGATCCGAATAGTACGACGGGGGGAATTTCGCGATGACCGGCCCGGTGGTGAACGCAGTCTTCGGGCTCTTGTTCCACTCGTAAAATGATCCGTCCGGCGTGATGAAGTACCACGTATTTTTGTCCTTACCGAGTATCCAACGCTCATTCAAACCGCCCCAGTTTAGATAGTCGTTATCCTCGCTCTGAAGGACAGCGTGACCAAAACTAACGATGCGCGCCGAATACGTTAATTGGCTTTTGTCCGGGTTACCCGCCTCTACCGTGATTGTCCGTGCATCCTCCGAGACCGCGAACGGCTGAAGGGGGATTGGGGTGATAGTAGGTCCAGCCGCCAATGCAATTGCAGGCGCGAGAACGAGCAGAGTAATAAATCCAGTGGTGCGGAGTGATGTGCGTAGAACGGGGAACATAGAGAGAGGGGGGAAAATGGGAAAGTAAAACACTGTATCAGACCGAGTGTCACCGTGTACAATCGAAATTGCTAGGATTTGGATCACAATCAAAAGCCTTGGTTGTTGAGTCTTTGAAAGCCTGCTCGCTTGGAAAGATGGACAGTGCCTCATCACTATACAAAACCAGCACGTCGATCGTCGATACAGGCGGTTCAACGGCGAATGCCGGAACCGAGCTGCCCTGCAGGATAGTGCTAAGAAGGGTAAGAATCACGATCGGTCTCTGGCTCAAAGCAATGAAGCTATTTAGACTACGCATAGGGATTAGGGGTGAATACCCCAAGGAAAAGGGACTAGTTGACTAGAAGAACGTAGAATGGGATTACTTCCTTACACTTTTTTGGAAGCGAATTATACTGATTTAAGTCTTATTGTCAAGTCTCACCATGATAACTTCACTGACCCTGTTTAGATCGCCCGCCGCAGCCCGGAAGGGCAGCTGCTATAGTGGAAGAAAACCCATCATCAACAGGAGCTGCCCTTCGGGCTGCGGTGGTCAACGAATTGCTTACAGACTCAGTGAGCAGCTACTCACCCCTGTGATTCCCAAAATCTCAGCGTGTGATTCCATAGTTCTTGGCAAGGAATTGATGGAAAAGTAATGCAAGGTCAACGAGCGGCGAGATGGACATCTCGTAGAAACATTTTAGGAGTCTTCTCCAACACAGCATGAGCATGAACACTCTCACCGCCTTAAGGCAGACAGGCTCCTTCGAAACAGCCTTTTGCGCACTCCACCTGGAAACTGGAATAATCATTGTGGCTTGGTTCCAAACATTGGTATTCCCGCAGCTTTTGAGCATCAAGGCATCCGTCGGTTGAACTTTGTCCATTCTTCAGGCGCACAGTTCCTTTGGTGAACAGATCGTATCCCGCATCTGTCTCGGCGCAGTTTACAGTGGGATTGGTTGCCTTGCACAGATTGGTGCATTGATCATCATTGATTGCATTGCCGTCATCACATTCTTCCGACGCCTCAACAATGCCATTTCCTCCACGACTCGTAACAGTTGTAACCGGAGAACAGACGGACAGATTTTTACTGCAGAGTTTCACAGTACTCCCGTGCTGCAATAGAGACATGTCGAACCCGATGGACGGTGCCCAGATATTCGCGCTTAAAGGGCTGAGAACATTACTTTTCAGGAGAACTATGCGGTTCGTCGTCGCATCGACAATGGCCGGGAGAACGTTTTCATCTGACCGGCTGTACACGAAGTATATGGAATGACGATTGCAAGAGAATTGGAAGTTACTAAGCGCATACTTGGGAATGAGACACTGACCGGTGCATCCATCGCCATCCGCAAAGTTCCCGTCGTCACACTGTTCGCCTGTTTCCAGTGTCCCATTCCCGCACACGGCAACTACCGGCGGTTTACAGGCACCGTTCTCACAACTTCCGGGGCACGTATAGTTTGTGACATTCGTTTTGGTGCCGATGCACCCGAACTCCATAAGCTTCGTCGCGTCTAAGCAGGCATCGCTCTCCGAGTAGATTCCTCCCCCGTTGCCCGTCCCTTTGATTGTTCCTTTGACAGCGAAGTTACCCATACCGCCCGGATACTGCGAAGTTGCATCGCTGTCCTCGCAGAAATCAGATTTGCATGCCGTGCAACCATTGTTTGGCACCGCATTACCATCATCACATTCTTCGCTGTCAGCGATTTTTCCATCCCCACATACATTCTTTGGAGACTCTTTTCTGCAAGCAACCGAACACCCATCGCCACTACTCGTATTTCCGTCATCACAATCTTCACCAATCGTCACCCTGCCATCACCGCAATAGGGTCGGGAGATGCACGCTCCATTTCCACAGTACTGGTTACTGGAGCAGTCCTGAATCGGTTTCCAGCGCAAGCATCCATCTTCCATCCGCGCGCACTGCACCACTCCCCCCGCTCCACACTCTTTTCGGTTCGCTTCCGAGCAATTGGAACTGCATGCGGCTTTACATCCGGCCGGGGTACAGACTTCATCGGGACTGCACGTTGCGACTGTCATCCAGGAGCGAGCCGAAGCCTCCGGAAGATAGTTGCACTCCATGAACTGCTGACCTTCGCAACGACGTTCTCCTGATTCCGGACAGGCATCCGGCGGGGGCAGGACGCTAATAGTAATCGTTGCACGATTATTGGCCGTCGTCCGTTCCTTGCCGCCTATGACGCTGACTTCCGCGCGCGCAACGTACGTACCCGCCCGCTTATAAAGATGTGTGAAGGTGAGGAGCTTCTCCTGCTGATGCGGAAGCGCACTTACGTTCAAGAAGTCTTGATTGCCATCGCCCCAGGAAAGAGCAAGAAACCCTTCGGGGGCGGACTCTCCCCCAATATTTGAAACACGTACCGAAAGTGTCAACACATTCCCATGTTGTACTTCCATCGCTGACTGAAGAATAACCAAGAGATCAGGGGGCACCAGAGCCTGATCCACGCTCGACGGGGCTGCAATCTGAGGGGAATCAATAGCATGCATTTCGACTGTCCCGATACCTCCGATTGCTTTTTCAAGAACGGTGATCGTATCGGCATTCTGCTGGCCGCTTGGGACTGCGCTGGGGGATGCGCCTCCGGTGAGATCCAAAGGTTCCTCCGAAGAAACAAGCGGGTCTGCCAAGGACTGCAAATATTCCCCTTCCACTTGGTCTACCAGCAGAGCTAGATCAGAGCGCTGGCGCTCGGCTTCGCGGGCGATGTATTCGTTCAGTGCGGCCTTCGACCTGGGATCCGACACCATTCTCGCAAGCGCATGGGCTTCCTCTACGTTTGTCACTATTTCTTCCAGCGTTACAAGATCTATGTCACCCTGCTCGGTCAAAAATATCGCTTCCTCCAAACGACGGTCCGCAAGTTTCACATAGAATCTGCTGCGCTGTTCCGGGTCAGGAGACGCAAACAGCTGAAGGCGCTCGACTGTGCGCTTGAGGAAGTAAAGATTATTGACACGGGTCACCGCAGGCGAAATGTACGCATACGCAGTCGTAAGACCGGAACCCGTCACGAGGATCAGGACAGCCAGCGCAATCGCACCGAAGCGGAGGAAGAGCGAGAAGGGAGAAGGACGATGGGACGACGACTCGTGCTCGGTACGAAGAACAAACTCTCGCATGAGCCGACCGTAGAGCTCATCACGAAACTCCGGGCGAGCCTCGTAGGATCGGCTTTTTTCGTGCAGCAGCGATGCCATAAGGTTCTCTTCATCTGCCGAGAGTGGATGATCTTTCTTACGCATACTAGTTCGCAAAGAAGGAAAGGTATTTCTTGAGGGATTTGAGGGACCTGGACACATCGACATTCACATGGTTTTCGGTCATTCCCAGGATGTGAGCAATGTCTTTGTGAGCCAGATCATTCGTGAGCTTAAGTCCCCAGATGTCCTGCTGGCGCTTGGGAAGAACGCGGAGCGCAGCCCAGAGTTTACCTGTGAGCAAGCTCTGATCAATCGCAGCGAGATCGAAGTCAACGGAAGGTTCCTGGCCCGGATCCATTCCTTCCAGAGAATCAGTCTGCTTGGTTTTGTCGCGCCTAAAAAAATCGATGAGGACGTTGTGAGCGACTTTGAAGACCCATACTGAAAAAGGAATCCCACGCTCGGTGTAGGTATGAAGGCGCTGAAAAATTTTCATAAAGGTTTCAGAGGTCAAGTCCTCTGCATCGTCCTGGTGCCGGAGGCGTGAGAAGAAATAGCGATACACGGGAGTGAAGAACCGATCAAAAAGAGGAGTAAAACCATGCACGTTTTCCTGCGCCCGGAGCACAAGTTCGTTATCACTTAACCCGCTAGAAATATTTTGATCAGAAGGAGGCACTGTCCGGGCAGATAAGAAGAACGCAAGTAAAGATGAATTTCTTACACTAAAATTTATTATATATAGCATTACTGTAGACTCGTTCTAAAATTATTCGGATCTTGCGCTTAAAAAAACGGCGTAGAGTAAAAAGTGGCAGTATGTATATACATGTTTCAGTGTAATGTCAAGTGTTCGTCCTACCCCATCTTCGCAAAGTGCGCGTAGGCCTTGTTGGCCTGCGCCATCTTGTAGACGTCTTCTTTCTTCTTTACGGCAGAACCCTGCTCGGATGAAGCATCCAGGAGTTCGAGTGCGAGCTTCTCGGCCATCGGGATGCCTTTACGGTCGCGCGCCGCGTTCAGGATCCATCGGATCGAGAGTGACAGCTGACGCTTAGCGGAGACTTCGGTCGGCACCTGATAGACGGCACCGGCGATGCGCTTGGGGCGCACTTCCACGAGCGGCGTGGTGTTGAGGAGCGCCTTACTGAAGACCTCGAGCGGCGGATCCTTCGTGCGGGTCTTGATGATCTCCAGCGCGTCAGCCAGAATCTGGCGGGCGGTGGACTTCTTGCCCTGCTTCATGATGCAGTTGACGAACTTCTCCATGAGCGGATCGGAGCCTTTTGGAATGTATGATTTGGGGAGGGTGGACATTGGGAAGTGAAAAGTGGAAAGTGGAAAGTGAAAAGTTCTATTTCTTCGGCTTTTTAGCACCGTACAGCGAGCGTCCTTGCTTTCTATCCCTGACACCTTCGGTATCCAGAACTCCCCGGATGATGTGGTAGCGGACACCCGGAAGATCTTTCACGCGGCCTCCGCGGACCAGAACTACCGAGTGTTCCTGCAAATTGTGTCCCTCGCCTCCGATGTAGGCTGTTACTTCCTCGCCATTCGTCAGGCGTACGCGGGCGATCTTGCGAAGCGCGGAATTGGGCTTCTTAGGCGTCATGGTGGTGACCTTGAGACAAACGCCACGCTTCACCGGAGCGCCATGACGGAGCTTCACGCGCTTCATCTTGAGCGCGTTCCAGGTGTACTGGAGATTAGGGGCCTTGGTACGACGGTGCTGCGTTCTGCGTCCGTAACGTACAAGCTGGTTGATCGTTGGCATAGTGAGGCAGGATTGTAGAGTGTAGAGAGGGAGTGGTAAAGGGGGGGGAAGATGAGAGACTTTAGATTTGAGACTTGAGATTTGAGACTTGAGATTTGAGATTTGAGACTTGAGATTTGAGACTTGAGATTTGAGACTTGAGATTTGAGACTTGAGTGGGAAATAAACAAGGACTCATATCTCACGTCTGTAGTCTCATGTCTCATTTCTCATGTCTCATGTCTCATTTCTTCTTTTTGGTGGCCTCTTTCGCGACCTTCGCGTCTTCGGCTTCTTTCTCGAAACGCTGGCGAAACGTGTGACCGGCGGGGATTAGCCGCCCGATGATGACGTTCTCTTTAAGACCCTTGAGATAGTCGATATTGCCGGTCGTAGCGGCCTCCACGAGGACGCGGATGGTTTCCTGGAACGAGGCTCCTGCCAGCCAGGACTCGGTGGCCAGTGAAACCCGAGTGAGACCGAGCAAAAGCTGTTCGTACGTAGCCGCCTTCTTTTCGCCTTTTTTCTTGGACTTGGCGAGTACGAAATTCGCGCGGCGGATGTCGGCGATATCCACGACTTCACCGGCGAGCAGTGACGTATCGCCACTGTCGACGATGCGGACCTTAGAGAACATTTTGCGTCCGATGATCTCGAGGTGCTTATCGTTGATCGTCTGACCCTGGGAAGCATAGATGTGCTGGACCTCCTGGATGATGTAGCTCTGGACGGCGTAGGCCCCCTGCTTCTCGAGAAGTTCTTGTAAGTTATAGTGTCCGGCGTTCAGCGCCTGTCCGGCCTTCACGGAATCTCCGTTCTTTACGAGCAGGATTTCGCGGGCCGGGAATTCGTAGGTGCGTTCCTGAATTTCGGCGTGCTTCACGACAACCCGTCCCTTCTCGGCTTCGATGACCTTGCCGCCGATCAGAGTCTTGATCGTGGTCTTGTCGGCGACGGCCTTAGCAACTACGGTGCGCTCGCTCACTTCGTCACCTTTCTTCACGGTCAGTTGGTAACCGGCGGGGACGAAGTAGATGTCCTGTCCCAGCTCTTCGCCCATCACCTGAATCGTGGAAATTCCACCCTTGTGGGTGATCTTGGTGCGTCCCGCAATATCCGAAAGTGTAGCCGGTGTGCGGGGCGGACGGGCCTCGAGGATTTCCTCGACGCGGGTCAAGCCCTGTGTGATGTCGGAGCCTTCGGCGACTCCTCCCATGTGGAAGGTTCGCATGGTGAGCTGAGTTCCCGGTTCACCGATAGACTGGGCGGCGATAATACCGACTGGCGTACCGATCTTTACGGTCTTGTTGTCGGAAAGATCGCGGCCGTAACACTTGATACAGATACCGCCGTCGGTGGCGCAGGTAATGACGGAACGAACATTCACGCCACTCACTTTGTGCTTGCTTAGGAGCGCGATTACGTCAGCGTCGATATCGGTATTGCGCTTCGCGATAACTTTTTTGTCGACGACCACGTCCTCGTTCAGAATACGGCCGAAGATTCGGAGCTCGAATTTCTCACCGATACGCTCGGATTCGACCCGCGTGATGAGGTGGCCGTCCTTGCATCCGCAGTCCTCCTGCTTGATTACGATGTCCTGCACGGCATCTACCAAACGGCGAGTGAGGTAACCGGCTTCGGCGGTTTTGAGAGCGGTGTCGGATTTTCCTTTGCGGCCTCCGTGGGTGGCGATGAAGTACTCAAGAATCGAAAATCCTTCCTTGAGGTTACTCTGGATCGGGAGCTCGATGGTGCGTCCGGATGGGTTGGCGACCAGTCCCTTCATACCGGCCAACTGCGTGATTTGTCCCCAGTTTCCGCGGGCTCCGGAATCGATCATGTAGGTGATGCTGTTCGTCGGATCGCCGGTGTACTGCTTGATCATGTGCAAAGACACGTCACTCTTTGCTTTGCTCCAGATACGGATGGCATGATGATAGCGTTCGTCGGCGGTGATCCAGCCCTTCCAGTACTGGTTGTTGATCTTGCGAACTTTCTCATTTGCTTCCTCGAGGATCTTATCTTTTTCAGCTGGAACAAGCACATCAGCAATAGAAATGGAGATGCCGGACATCGTAGCGTACTTGAAACCTATATTTTTGATATCGTTTGCAAGTTTGGATGTGCGCTCGGTACCGACAACCTCAAGAGCGTTGGCGATGAGCTTACTAAGAATGCCTTTTTTGAGCGTTTCATTGATACGACCGAGTTCCGGCGGAATGATCTCTTGGAAGAAGAGACGACCCACAGATGTTTCGACGATTTCCGTCTCACCATCGTCACTACCTGCCTTCGGAAAACGGACTTTGATCTTGGCCTGAAGATCAACGATGCGATGTTCGTAGGCAAGGATCGCTTCATTTGGGGTACCGAAGACCATACCGTGGCCAAGCAGACCATCGTGAACATTACTGAGAAAGTAGCAGCCGAGCACCATGTCCTGCACCGGAGTGATGATCGGTTCACCAGCCGAGGGTTTGAGAACGTTTCTCGCGGCGCTCATTAGCTCGCGGGCCTCTTTCTGAGCCGGCTCGGAAAGCGGCACATGGACGGCCATCTGGTCACCGTCGAAGTCGGCATTGAAGGCCGTACACACCAGCGGGTGCAGCTGAATCGCAAGACCTTCGATGAGGCGCGGCATGAACGCCTGGATTCCGAGGCGGTGCAGCGTCGGAGCGCGGTTTAAGAGCACGTACTTATTCTGGATCACTTCCTCGAGGATGTCCCAGACTTTCTTGCTGCCATCGATCACCATGCGCTCAGCACTCTTCACGTTGTGCGCGAGCTCGTCCCGGATCAGGCGTCCGATGACAAACGGCTTAAAGAGTTTCATGGCCATTTCCTTCGGCAATCCACATTCGTCGATATTAAGAGTCGGACCGACGACGATGACGGAGCGACCCGAGTAGTCGACGCGCTTGCCGAGGAGGTTCTGGCGGAAGCGCCCCTGCTTGCCTTTTAACATGTCCGAAAGTGAGCGGAGCTTACGACGGTCTCCCGCGGTGAAGAGGGCCTTGCCGGCGCGCGCGGAATTATTGAGGAGCGTATCGACGGCCTCCTGGAGCATGCGTTTCTCGTTACGGTTGATTACTTCCGGGGCGCCGATGCTCATGAGTTTCTTTAGGCGGTTGTTGCGGTTGATAACGCGGCGGTAGAGATCATTTAGGTCAGATGCGGCGAAACGTCCGCCATCGAGCTGCACCATCGGCCTGAGGTCCGGCGGGAGCACGGGGAGCCGGGCGAGGATCATCCACTCGGGCTTAATACCGGCCTGCTTCAGCGACTGGACGAGCTTCAGGCGCTTCATGACTTTCTTGAGGCGCTGACCGGAAGACTGCTGGCGCTCTTTTTGGAGATCGTCGACAATTTTATCGTAATCGATGTTTGCGATGATCTCGCGGAGCGACTCGGCACCGGTGCCGGCCATGAAAAGATGACCGAATTTCATGTTCATTTCGCGGAACTTAAGCTCACTGAGCACTGATCCGACGCGCAGGTTTTCCATGTCCTCGAGAGCGTCCTTGTGATTGGCTTTCAGAGTCTCGAGCTTCTCGGCGGTCACTGAATCGAGGGCATCCAGCTGGTCACGGGTGGGACTACCTTCCTTGAGACCTTTTAGAGCCTCGTCATGCTCACGCTTGATCTGGTTCTTGCGGGTCTCATACTCGCTTTTTAGTTCTTTTTCAGCGGCACCTTTTCCCTCTTCTTCGACGTTCACGACGATGTAGGCCGAGAAATACACGATCTGCTCGAGCGTCTTGATCGAGAGGTCTAGAAGTAAGCCCAAGCGTGATGGCGACGAACGCAGAAACCAAATGTGCGTGACCGGAACGGCCAAATTGATGTGGCCCATGCGCTCCCGGCGAACGATACTGCGCGTCACTTCGACTCCGCATTTCTCGCAGACGACTGAGTTATAGCGGATGCCTTTGTACTTGCCGCAGAAACACTGAAAGTTTTTCGTGGGTCCGAAGATGCGTTCACAAAAGAGTCCGTCCGGTTCGGCACGCTGCGTGCGATAGTTCACTGTTTCAGGCTTGGTGACCTCGCCCCGGGACCAAGTAAGAATATCCTCAGGACTGGCGACGCTTAGTGCGACAGCGTCGAACGAATCAGATGTGCGGGGAGTGAAGGCCATGGGAGAAGAGGTAAGTAGTAAGTAGTAAGTAGTAAGTAGTAAGTGGCTAGTGATTAGTGGTTAGTTGATGAGGAGGGATGAATAGAGAAGGAGTACATGGGAGCAGGTTTTCTACCTGCGGTTGACAAGAAATACAGATACGGCCAATCGCAGCGCCTTCCGGTGCGATCGTCATAATCGCGGGTGGCACTCCGATGATGGCATCATTGTAGCCAAAAAAAGTGTGGGTGCAAGGGGAAAAAATCTCCCCCTAACTTGTCACTGACCGTTTGATTGCAATGCCTTCCTAATAAGATCAATTTCCTTGAGTCCACTGCCTGTATTGATCAGCACAATCCTTTCGCCTAGCGACCGTATTTTTTCGGTACGTTCAAGAAATGCCGCGAATACACTGGCGGATGAGAACTCTGGGAAAATGCCCTCACGGTCGATCGCATAGCGCAAACCGTCAATCACCTGATCGTCGGTAACCGAGATGCCAAAACCATTACTTTGCCGCATGGCATCGACAGCTTTGGCGCAGCAGAATGATTCTTTTGCAACAATCGCTTCGCATTCCGATGCCGGTATGTCATCGAGTACAGTTATCCATTCGTTTCTGGCAAAAGCTTGGTTGATGGGGTCAGCCCCTTTTATTTGCACACAGATCATGGCTGGAATTTTTTGAATATAGCCCCATTCTTTCAGCTCCGAGAAGCCGTGATAAATGGATGCCAGTACCGAACCGTTTCCCGCACAGCAGATCACGGCATCGGGGGCCGTGCCCATATCTTCCCACAGTTCGTAGGCAATGGTTTTTGCGCCTTCGCAACGCAACGAGAAAACACCAGAGGTGATGTTGGTAGCACCGCTCGGAAGATGATCGAGAAGGTAGTGGTAGCTTTCCTCGTAATTTTTGCCGACTTTGTGAGCGTACCCGCCGAAAAGCTCAATCATCTGCGATTTTGTCTTTGACGTGTTCTTGGGGATGTAGCAGGTCATGCGGATGCCGTAAATTCGCGCGTAGAACGCCCCTGAGAGCGCTGCATTACCCGAAGAGGCTAATGCGAGGTCTTTCCAGCCTTGTTCCTGTGCATACGCCAAAGCAAGGGCGCTTTCCCTATCCTTGAAGCTCCCCGTGGGATTCATGGCCTCGTTTTTGATAAACACATTCGGGAAGACTTTTGATTGCGTCAAAGGTGTTTCGCCTTCGCCGAGATAAAAAGGGATACTCTTCACGGGAAGAGTAGGCAAATACCGCGTGATGCCCTGCTGAGTGGGATCGAAAAGTTTGCTTGGTTTTGGAATATGAACAATGCAGGTATCATACCCTTTCTTCGCGGTGGGAAGACTGCGAATGTCGGATGATCTTTTGCCGGTTGTCAGTTCCTCAAATTCAACGAGATTTTTTTCGGAAGGCATTATGAGCACCGGAGGAGTGAGGTGCGTCGTCCACCTCAGAGGTAAAAAGGTTGAAGAATGGCATGACGCGCACGCCGAGGTGGTCCATCAAAATCTGACGGACTTTCCTCTGCTGCCCTTGGAAACTGAATTCCCCGCCGTGCTGCCTCTTTGGCAGGACGTTGATGATACCTTGACCAAGATGTTTGAGTTTGATGAGCGACA
>CAZLUK010000002.1:0-9430 GCA_964562735.1 uncultured Candidatus Peribacteria bacterium | reverse complement strand
GTCTGGTAGCGGGGGATGACGTCTTTGATCGTGCCCGCGAGGATGTGGCCGTAGTGCGGCAGCCCCGTTGCGAACGGCGGACCGTCATAAAAGCTGAACACTTCGCCCTTTTCCCGCCGCTTGATGGAGCGTTTGAACGTGTCTTCCTCTCGCCAGTACTTGAGAATCCCGAGTTCGAGGTCGGGTAATGATTGCCGGGGGTCGACGGGGTCGAACATGGGGCGAGTATATACCAAATTGGTGTAATAATTTCGAAAATAACGGCGTAGCCGAACCTCATAAATGGCTTATATTATGGGCAAATCACAGTAACAAGCATTAGCATTATTGAGGCGAAGCCGTATAGCTGAGTAGAGAAAAGAAACATTTCCCTTGACAAAGAAGTTTTTATGAACAGAATATGTGCGATGTCATTTGATACAGTAAACACTGGCGAAGATTCTCCCGATGGTACGGATGTTAGTTTTTCAGTAGAGCCTGATCTAACTGCTACGTTTAAAAGTGGTATGAGTCCTGAATCTAGGAGAGAGAATAAATCTGATAGGCCTACTGGTTTGCCAGTCGATCAAGAGCCGGCCAATGCTCTTACCGAAAAAGCAAGGCAACAGTATATCTTAGCCATGCGAAATGTATATGGAGATCCAACGCCTGATGAAAGGCTTAGCTTCCAATCCGAAGTCCAAGAAAATCAAAACGATGTTGTCGTTAGTTTTTTGGCAGATGCCGTTGCGCATGAACTGAAGGTTCAAATCGGAGATGGAGCAGGGAATATCCAAAGAGAATTTGTGGAAGAGGTTTGCGGGATTACACGAGAATTAGACTCGTCTGTCGTTGATCCACTAATTCGCAGTAAGGTCGCTGATATTGCAACTCTCATTCGTAAATTGACCACCGATGCAGTCTGTCGGCTTCGTTCTACCGCTGCGATACTTTGACTGGCACGATTTTTTTTCAAGTGACTGGAAAAGGAAAAATGCCATGGAAAAAAGTTCCACGAACGCATTCATCTATTTTCGTAACCGCTCACTACCCCCTACAATACCTTACACGAAGGTCTGAACACAGTGCTGGAATGAATTCCGGCATCATATCTGCTCGTTAACCGCCGATTTAAATCGGCGGTTAACGCAAAACGAAATGGCGAATTTATTCGCCTGTGAAGGCTGATGAGTAGTTAGCGGTTACCTACTTTCTTGTTGATCTTTTCTTTTTTTGAAGTACAATTTTATCCCTATTTTGGGCGTATGGCTATTTTAACTGAAACTCCGGGTGAGAGCTCTGACGTTCCGAAATCGGTTCCTTCTGGCGATTTGGGCGATAGTATCTATTTGAGGGAGGCAAGGAGAGCCACACAGGACGTTTTACAGCTTTCGGGTGGTTCAACCACACAACCGGTTCTGAAAAACAGGAAGCCATTTGATCTGCAGTTTTTTGAGTCACTCCTTGAGCATCCGGATTGTCGCGAGTTGAGTCCGGAGCATTGGTTGCAGATCGGCAGATTGTATGCGAGTCAGGAAGTGGATCCCGATATTTTTGGCACGCTCGCCGGAGGGAATGAGAGTGAAGCCGAAAGGATGCTCGTCAATGGAGGGTTCATCGATGAGTGGGCCCCTTCCCCGGAAGTGCGTGAGCGTCTTCGATCGATCAATCCCATGTACAAGCCGTCCGGCGAGGAATTCCTCGAATTCCTTGAAGGTAAGCATGGTAGAGAAGCCGACTTTCGGGCGTGGGGACTCTTCGACAAGGACGGTGAAATCGAAGCGATTGCTTCGGCATTTTTACCGCCTCACAATGCTATGAGAAAACAGCAGCATGGCCAAGAAGTCAAAATTTTTTTTGAAGGACAACATCCCACTATTCGTTTCTTACCTTCGATGAGTTCGTGGGATCGAATTGCCGAGTATGTGTGCACGGCTGACACCACGGCCGAATTTTACCTGATCGCGGCGCACACACATGGTGGATCTGCGACGGTAGTGCTCGATCACATGTTTCAGGCCATTGATTATAATTATGACATCACGGATTGGTATCTTCTGCGTTTTGGGTCTCTTGATACGGTGCCGCTGCCAGGGGAGGAGGCGTTTCATGCACCCGATGCGGATAATGCCGTTAGCAAAAATTTTTTCAAGCAGCGGGGATTTTCAACATGTGGCGAGTGCCGCTTCGAATCGGCTGATGCGGACGGTAAAAAATTCAGGCAGGTCGCGGGACGAAAGACCCGTGACAGTTCCATTGTAGTCGTGCAACCGACATGGAATGTCATGCGTGCGACTGCAGAGTCATTCAGAGATGCGAATAATGCGCACTTGCTCTACCTGAAAGGGCAGGCAGCAGCTCGAAGGCAGCAGGTATGAGTGAAATATTCAAACATGCTCTCATGTATTGGCGTGTAGCTGGTATTTTTTTCTTTGTGGAAGCAATGGCAAGACTGCTCCTGCAATGACAAACAGGATCGCGAGTAGCACAGCTGGTGTGAGGGGATTATTGTGCAGAAGCAATATTTGTCCTGCGGCCGTGACGAAGATGATCATGAATGAGGAGCGGAGAACAAAATCGATTTGTTTATGAGAGAGAAGATAGTAATAAATGTAGTATGGCAATCCCGCGAAGACGATACTGAAGAGCGCCATGAGCATCAGTGTGTGCACGGAGAGCGTCTTGATCGTGCTCATGAACAGGAGAGGTGTCGTGAATAGAGCGCAGAACAGCGAAAGAACGAAGAAGTACTGGGCTGCACGCGCACCGACGTACTCTTGCCGCTTGTAGCGCTCACTGATGACAGTGAATGCCGAGAACGACAGAATCGCGATAAACGTGAAGACTATGTCTTTGGCGGACCAATCAGGCGAAGAAATAATCAGAATGACGATGCCTGTGAAAACCAGCACCCATGTTGCCACCAAAATTCTGCTACGACGATGGTTCACGATACTTGTGAGAACGACACCTGCCGCTGTCATCGGGATGGTGTACTGCAACGGAAGCGTATGCTCAAGTGACAGATAACTAGAAAGGGAAACAATGACGAGTGCGAATACTGACAGCCAGAGTGACTTGCTCCTGAGCGGCAAGGGGGTCTGCCTGAGAGGGGAGTGAATGTGATGCCAAAAAAGCAGCACGCTGCTCATGATCGTGAGTGACAGGAAGCGAACTATCGTGAGGTCAATCGCTTGAACGCCTACAGTATTGAGCAAGTAGTGGGCGACAACAGGATCGAGTCCCCAGAGGAGCAAAATGCAAACGATCAACACCACTGTCGTCAAATGATGGGTACAGATTTTGATGTGCTCGGCACCTGCCATAGCCAGATCCTGTTGTAAATGCATGAGGTCTTGCGGTGACATATGTCCCAGTAGTGACATGGCTCCACCGCCTTCTTTCAATCGGCGGTAGCGGATGTCCGACAGCGCTGTTCCGTATTTTCGGTGCACCAAATTTATTCTGTCCATGGTTTCAAATGACTCCATATCCGCGTTGTACTGGACAAGAGTGGCAGGAAACTTCTTTGAATGCTTCGATTCAGATTTTTGAAAAAGAGCATCATAGACTTCAGTCGGATCAAGACGGCCGTCGGCGATGGAAATATACACATCTTTGATTGATGACAGGCCGAGACCATGCAGCCTAGTCTCAAGCGTTTTCTCATTGAATTCTTGGATAAATCCTCGTTTGCGTTCCGTAAAAAATTCCTGGAGCATGGAACGTCCAACACTCAGTTTCTTCTTCTCCGATTGCTTGGCGAGTGCCATCCGGATTTTTGCAGCCGCAAAGCCCGTTTGCACATACCCGAGCCATTCACGATTGCAGGTTTCATGCGCGTCCAGGACGATATCGATGGAAGCGGCGTTGGTAAGCGGCGTGCTGAATGCAACCTCTGTGCCGTTTACTTTGATCTGCTTCGTTTTCAGTGCCTCTTCTTTCAAAAGATAAAACGCGCCATCCAGTGCCGTTGAGCCGCGGGGCAGCTGCACAGTGGAGTCATCTGGTCCGTGGATGATGATGGATTCGCCAAGAATGTCGCTTTTAAGATTTTCCCAGAAATCGTTGCTGCTGCCTTCGGTATCGGTGGTCAGGGACGACAGATGCTTGGTCCACGGAAGAATCTCAGAGATTTCGGTCTTACCCTTGAAGCAGACGGTCGTCACTCCCTGCCTCGCATACTCATGCATCTCCTTCGTGCGGATCTTGCAACGGACGCGCGTGCCGTCCTGCATGATGACAGTGGTGTGCAGGCCGCGGTAGCCGTTGAGCTGCGGTGCGTTGATGAAGTCTTGGAATGATAAAATCTCACGCTTCCATAGTTGATGCAGCGCGCCCAGTGTGCGGTAACAGGCATCAATGTTCTCGCAGACCAGAGCGACGGTGATGAACGAGACCCCGGTGGCCACCGATTCTCCGATGCTCCGCTGCGCCTTCATCTGATCCCAGATTTTATGTTCAAATACAAGGTCGGTTTTTGAGCTGAGGATCCGGTCGTGTTCGTGGAGACTGCCGCGGATCTGTTCGACAATCAAGGCTCCCCGTTGTTCATTCATGTTCCGGATTTCCAGGAGCGCCGCGTGCGCTTCCGGTTCCAGAACGGCCAGACACAGGGATTCAAGCTGGTCGCGCATATCCTGCATGCACAGCTTGTCAGCGATCTTCACAAAGACTTCAATCGTCTCTTTCGCGAGCAATCGCTGGCGTTCAATCGGTAGGAATTCTACGGTTTGCATGTTGTGGAGCCGATCGACAATCTTGATCACCATGATGCGGATGTCTTGCTGCATCAGTGTGAAGATTTTGCGAAGTGTTTCGATTTGCTCATCCAGCTTTGGTCGCATAACGACGTCCTCCAAAATCAATTTCGTGACCCCGTCGATGAGAGCGGTTACCGATCCGTCGAAATCGCGGTCGATGTCCGCAAGCGTGAGCGGCGTGTCCTCCACCGTGTCATGGAGGAGTGCGGCGATGACGGTGTCCGCATCGGCTTGCAGATCCAGCAGAATGTGCGCTACCGCGATAGGATGATTGAAGTACGGTTCCCCTGACTGGCGTTTCTGCCCCTCGTGCATCTTATTTCCGAGCTCGAAGGCCTGCCCGATTCTGGTGATATCGCGCGCAGCAAGATGCCGAATGTGGGAGCGGAGTTCTTGCCACTGCATACCGAATGTAAAGTCTACTCTTCTGGCTTGCAGCGGGGAAGATCAGGCCAAAAGTCTTCGAATATACGCTTTGACGTTCGCGAAGATCTCAGTGTTTGTATCCAGTTCCTCTATCTCGCCGAGTCCAAACCACTGCATCCGATCACTCTCTGCTTCCGCGATTCTTATTGCCTGCATTTCATCGAGCGGTTTTGCGATAAACAAGAAATCCATGTGCTGGTGGGCGGCCTCGCCGCGTTCGGGTGATGCCGGAATTTCTTCCAGCAGCATCGAAGTAGGCTTTATGAGCATCTGCCCCTCGGTACGGTTTTCCACAAAGAGATCCGCTTGCGAGTCGCCGACGATTGCGACATCGAGATTCGTCTCTTCTTTGCATTCGCGCTTCGCGGCGTCTTCTGGCGTTTCGTCTGGATTTAGGTGCCCGCCCGGCGGCATCCAGCGCTGCAGCCGCTTGTGCCACAGTAGCAGCGTACGTTTCTTTGAGTCGATTATGAAGGCGGTGGCGGTAAAATGACGGGCGACCAAGGAAACAAAGGAAGAAAAAGAGTAAAAAGAATAAAAGGAACTAAAGGAGTAAAGGGAAATGCAGGGAAGAAAGGAACGAAAGGTATCTTCTTACTCTTTTTCTTCCTTTGCCTCCTTTCCCTCCTTTATTTCAAAGCACTATGTAATCTCTGTAGCAGATATCCTACGCGACCAACATGTTGTTGAAGGTTATCACGATCTTCTTTACTCAAATATCCAAGATCGTGACTGAGGAGACATTGGTAGTGAAGTTCCTCAAGAGAGCCCATTGCAATCATGACGAAGTGAGCTTTATCTTTTTTTGTAAGGCGTGAATTTCCTTCGGCAAGGTTCGTTGGAATGCTATACGCCGAACGACGCATTTGACTTACCAAAGCGAATTTCTCCGCCGAAGGAAAGTCTGTTGTTATTTTGTAGACTTGCAGACACAAAGCATGGGCTTCTTGCCATACGATAAGTTTCTGATAAAGCCTAGTCTCCATGAGCCGGATCATACTCTTTTGTTTCCTTTGATTCCTTTCTTTCCTTTGTTTCTTTTTCCTCCTTTGTTTCTTTTTACTCTTTTTTATAGCATCTTTCTCAAATACTGTCCGGTGTAGCTGTCCTTGGCTTGTGCCACTTCTTCGGGGGTTCCGGTCGCCATGATCTTGCCGCCTTCGTCGCCGCCGTCGGGGCCGATGTCGATGATGTGGTCCACAGACTTGATGACATCGAGGTTATGTTCGATGACGAGCACGGTATTGCCTTTTTCGACCAGCCGCTGGAGCACATCGAGCAGTCGCGCGATATCGTCGAAGTGCAGACCGGTTGTGGGTTCATCCAAAATATAGAACGTCTTGCCTGTCGCGCGCTTCGTGAGTTCTGTCGCGAGCTTGATGCGTTGTGCCTCGCCGCCGGAAAGGGTTGTCGCGCTCTGGCCGAGATGGATATATCCGAGGCCGACGTCGCTTAAGGTCTGGAGCTTGTTCTTGATCGATGGGAACGCGGTGAAGAAATCGAGGCTTTCGGTAATCGTCATATCCAAAGCATCTGCGATATTCCTGCCTTTGTATGTCACTTCCAGTGTCTCACGGTTATATCGCTTGCCGCGACACGTTTCACACGTCACATAGACGTCTGGGAGGAAATGCATTTCGATGCGCTTCAGTCCGTCACCTTCACAGTCCTCACAGCGGCCGCCGCTGACGTTGAAGCTGAAGCGTCCGGGTTTGTAGCCGCGGGTTTTGGATTCAGGGATCATCGCGAAGACATCCCGGACTTCCGTAAAAATACCGGTGTACGTGGCCGGATTTGAGCGTGGCGTTCGGCCGATGGGGGACTGATCGATGACGATCGCTTTATCAAGATGCTGGAGGCCTTTGATTTCTTTGAAATGCTGGCCTTTGCTGTGCGCTTTATTGAGTGTGCGCTGTAGTTCCGGTGCCAGAATGCCGTGGATCAAGCTTGATTTTCCGGAGCCCGAGACGCCCGTGATGCCGATGAGACAGCCGAGTGGAAACACAGCGTCGATGTTCTGGAGGTTATGGTGCGTGGCACCGATCACTTCTACGATTTTGCCGTTGCCTTTGCGGCGTGAAGTGGGAACCGCAATCTTTTTCTTGCCACTGAGGTATTGGCCCGTGACGGACGCGGCAGTCTCGATCAGCTGCTTTGGGGTTCCCTGCGCCACCACCTGCCCGCCTTGCTTGCCGGCACCGGGTCCGATCTCCAGGAGCCAATCAGCGGATTCGATTGTCTCTTGATCGTGTTCGACGACGATGACCGTGTTGCCGATATCGCGGAGATTCGTCATCGTTTTGATAAGCTTCATGTTGTCGCGCTGATGCAGGCCGATGCTCGGTTCGTCGAGGACATACAAGACTCCCTGGAGTGCCGAGCCGATTTGGGTTGCGAGGCGGATGCGCTGCGCTTCACCGCCGGAGAGTGTTGCCGCTGAACGGTTGAGCGTGAGGTACTTGAGTCCGACGTTCTCCAGAAACAGGAGGCGAGAAATGATCTCGGCGATCACTTTACGGACGATGGTGTATTCGTACTGGGAAAGACTTGAGACTTGAGACTTGAGACTTGAGACTACACGGCTTGTTTCGTCCCTTTGCTTCGTGCTCATGTCTGATGTCTGATGTCTCACGTCTGCCGCAGGGATCAATCCTTCAAAAAACTTCCGTGCCGTCGTCACCGACATTTCCGTGCCGTCGACGATATTCTTTTTGCCTACCGTGACTCCCAGGATCTCTTTCTTGAGGCGCTTGCCTTGGCACTCGGGACACGGTAGCTCGAACATGTACGCCTCGATCTGGCTGCGGGTGTAGGAGCTGTCCGTTTCCTTGTGGCGTCGCTCTAGGTTGGGAATCACGCCTTCGTATGTCGTCTGGTAATGACTATCGAATTTATCGGTCATGAAATTCACGTCGACTTTTTCAGGATGACCATACAGAACGATCTTCCGGACCTCCGGCGTGAGGTACTTCCACGAGACGTCGAGTGAGAATTTTAGTTTATCCGCGAGTGCGGTGAGCGTCTGCAACATGAAGCTCATGCGTCCGGCCGAGGTGGCCCAGGGGTGAATCGCGCCTTCCTCCACCGTGAGATCCTGATTCGGGACGATGCTTGCGGCATCCACCTGCAGGATATTTCCGAGGCCGTGGCAGTGCTCGCAGGCGCCGTGCGGCGAGTTGAACGAGAAGCTGCGGGGTTCAATTTCGGGAATGCTCATTTCGGGGTAATCCGGGTTCACGAACTTGTCCGAAAATTTCACGAGGTCGCCTGTGTCTGAGTTCATGACGAACATCAGTCCGTCGCCTTTCTTGAGCGCGAGCTCCACGGAGTCTGCAAGGCGCACACGGTTTGGGTTGATCTGCTCTACGGTCGTGCCGTCACTGAGTTTTTCCTGAACGGGTTCGAAATCACGGATCAGGAGTCGGTCGATGACGATCTCGATGTCATGATTTTTCTTCGGATCAAGCACTGGTTCCTCGTCGGTCGTGACGATCTGTCCGTCAATACGCATGCGGACGAAGCCTTCGCGTTTGATGGTGTCTATAATTTTCTGGTGCGCGCCCTTACGGCCCATAATCTGCGGCGAGAGCAGGATGATTTTCCGATCATGGGGCATCTTTGTGATCATTTCCGTGATCTGCGTCGATGATTGTTTCGTGAGTAGCTTTCCGGTTATGGGGCAGTGCACTTGTCCGATCTTGGCCCACAGTAAACGCATGTAGTCGTATATTTCCGTGACAGTTCCGACTGTGGAGCGGGGATTGCGGGGCGCGGTCTTCTGATCAATCGAGATTGCAGGCGAAAGGCCATCAATACTGTCCACATCGGGCTTCTCCATCTGTGAGATAAACTGCCGCGCGTAAGCGGAGAGCGATTCGGCGTATCGTCGCTGTCCCTCGGCGAAGATCGTATCGAACGCCAGTGACGACTTTCCGGAGCCGGATAGGCCGGTGATGACCGTCAGTGAGTTCCGCGGAATATCAACGTCAATGTTCTTGAGGTTGTGCATTCTCGCCCCTTTGACTCGGATGAAGTCCATAAAAAATAAGTCTATAGTTTAGATATGAACCATAGCTGACGGAGCTTACGGCAAGGACAGGGTTTTGTCCAGACGGCGCACTGTAAGTGGTCACTGAGTCTGTAATCGAAAAAAACTCATCATTCTTCAACGGGAGCGGGTTTCCTACCCGCGGTTGGAGAGTCTCAGCTATGATCAACAAACGCAGGTAGGAAACCTGCTCCTGTATGTGGAAGTGATTTCT
>CAZLUK010000001.1:0-3286 GCA_964562735.1 uncultured Candidatus Peribacteria bacterium | reverse complement strand
AGAAATCACTTCCACATACAGGAGCAGGTTTCCTACCTGCGTTTGTTGATCATAGCTGAGACTCTCCAACCGCGGGTAGGAAACCCGCTCCCGTTGAAGAATGATGAGTTTTTTTCGATTACAGACTCAGTGACCACTTACGAGGCTTCCGCTGGCCAACCCCTCCAATCTTTGGTATACTATCCGGATGCGTCCGAATCCTTACATCGTCCACATGCTGAAGTACGCTACGTTCACTCTCCTTGGGTGCGGCGTCATCGTGGCTGGTGGTGCGTTGTTTCGTGGTACAGAAACTATTCCTATTGCTGGCCGACTGATATCCTCGCAGGAACGGGGCATCGTGCCCACCGTTCGTTTCGAGGAGCAGCGCGCCATCGATGGATTCTCTGCTCCGGCCGATACGCATGTAATTTTCACTGTGCCGCAGGGTACGCGCATTTCGCGGATCACTTTTTTTGGCGGAGTGGACTTTGATGAGCAGCGTTATTGGGGTTACTGCTTCAGCGGCAACGAGGCCGCTAACAAGGACAAAGGCTACCGCGGTAAGCAGATGTACGACGGCCAGTTTTTCTATTCCATCGGCGAACGCAAAATACAGGTCGCGCGCCCGGTGCCGGCCGACAATAACCTGAATGAAATTCTGGCTTCCACTACGGCAAAAACGCCTCAGGCATCCGCGTCGATTGCCGAAATTCTGTACGGTGGACAAACGTGTTACGTGATGAGCGCGGTCATCCTGCCGGTAGCGGTGGATAGTGACGGTGACGATTTGAACAACGAACGCGAACGTGAGCTCGGTACGAATCCGAACAATCCCGATTCCGACGGCGACGGCATTGCCGACGGCAGTGAAGTCTTCCGGACCAAGACGAATCCGCACGACGGTGACACGGATCATGATGGACTAGGCGACCGCTGCGAGGACCGGAATATGGACGGCCAGATACAGAAGGATGAGACGAGTCCGATGGTGAACGATACCGACCGCGACGGTCTGTGCGATGGCAATGGTTCCGCGTCCGGCTGCCCGGAACCGCGTCAGACAGCGTGCTTCCAGGATGCATCAGGAGAAAGAATTTGCGATTCTCGTCCCTCGTCTCCGGTCTTCGGCGAGGACATGAACCAGAACTGCCAAGTGGAAAGCGGCGAGACCGATCCGAAGAATCCGACGACCTTCGGTCTGTCCGACTGGCATTACAAGTGGAACAAATTGCAGTCGCAGCTTGGTAACCGCCGGTCTGATTCTTCGCAGGGCATCACCGCTCCCGAGTTCCCGATTCCGGATTTGATTCAGTAAAGCGATGCTGTCGTGCAGTAGTTTGTAAGTGGGCATTGAGCTTGCGGGAGAGGCAGTAGCACGGCCATCGTGGCCGTGTTAAATGCACACGGGCTGGAAGCCCCGTGCTACGCAACGAAAATCAAACATTCCTGCAAGCTCAGTGCCCACTTACAGTAGTTTTGCTTGTTAAAAAACTAAAAAAACGCTATAATATTTGTGAAAATACACACCATTACCTATGAATAAAAATTTCCTGTTCGCCGCGCTGGTTGTTATCGCTGTCGCCGCCACACTTGCCCCCGCAAGCGGATTTGCGTACCTCGCCCCCGAGCAAGTGTTTGGAGGACAGAGCCTGACGCTAGTTCCACCGACTCAGCGTGAGGGCGCCGCCGTGGTTGCAGAGAGGCAGGCCCGTGCCGCTGAAGCCCGTGCTGCAGAGCAGTCCAAGCTCAAGCCTGTTGACGCCGCACCAGTCAGCGTTGATACCTTTGTTCCCAATAACTCTCCGCAGCCCCTAGGACTTCTCGATCAGAACGCCACGTATGAGCGTCGTCAGGAGCGCATCCAGAACGAAAGGTCGTCCGGCCCGACTATCATCATCGGCGGCGACGCTACCGTCACGGACGGTAACGGCTTTGTCCTCCACACCGGAGCCCCGCGCGTCACATCCACCGGCCCCGAGAGCTTCCTGGCGTTTGGTCTTATGCTGCTTGCCGCAGTCTCTACAGTCGCCTATTCCGGCTTCCGTAGCCGCCGCTTCGCCTGGACGGCGTAATATTCTAAAGCTACTATCCAGATACTTCTAGATTCCACCTACATGAACACCGTCAAGATATCTCGCTGGTCTGCACATCGTTTGTTCATTGGCATCGCGGGTATCATAACACTTTTCGTAGCGATGATCGTTGCATTGCAGACGTTGAGCCCGGTTCCCGTGTCCTCTCCGATTCCGAATCCGTTTTTCCAAGCGGAGGGCACGAGCACGCTTGTCGGATCTGTGACGCGGGATCGATACATACGAAGAAACATTCCCGTCGATGAATATAAATTTCTGAATGGTGAGCGCTCCGAACTGTTGCCCGTAGACCGGATCGCTCTCGTGCATATCCCGGACAATGCACGGATTGATAATGTCTCAATGCAGGAGGCCATCAGGAACAATGCAAATCCCGCGCAGGCGGCCGATGCCTATGGGTACAAGTATTCCAATGCGGCTGCCACAGCCGAAATCCTGAACATTCGTGCCGATACCTTCGCGGCTCAATTTCCCGGCCAATTCTGGACGACAGCCGAGGCCATGACAAAACACCGCGCAGACTTCGAATCGTTTGCGGCGGCAAAAAATATTGTGTGGTTTGTGGCTTCGGGTGTAAATCTTGAGCCCACTGGCTCGCTCCATGTGATTGTATCGAATGATCAAGATGGTGCCGTACTTACAGTTCAGCGGCCTGTTTGCGGCAACGGAGTCACCGAATCACCGGAAACCTGTGATGACGGCAATACTGTAGCAAGCGACGGCTGTAGCGCAGTGTGCCGAATCGAATCAGGATACACGTGCATTGGTACGCCAAGTATCTGTACCAGAACAAGCAGTAGTTCTTTCAGTAGTTCTTCATCGAGTTCTCACTCCGATTACAACTGCAATGGCCGGATACAATCGACGCCGTGTAGCAGTTCTTCTTCCAGTTCTTCATCAGCTCCGGTTTGTAGAAACGGCATCCGAGAAGGCACTGAACAGTGTGACGATGGCAACACGGTCGATAATGACGCCTGCACCAACGAGTGCAAAGACGGCTTTCCGGTGCCGATTGACGGTGGGCAAGTCAATTCCTCTGCCAGTTCTTCCCTATCGTCATCCACAGCTTCTTCGTCTGTGTACGAATACTTTTGCAATGGCCAGGCGCAATCGACGCCGTGTAGCAGTTCTTCAGCGAGCTCTATTGACAGATGTACTCTGACTCAATTCGGACTGGTGGGTGGCGGATCTCCATGCACTGACCTGATGTT